>JANYDO010000482.1 GCA_025363605.1 Candidatus Kapaibacterium sp. | reverse complement strand
TACCTCGGCGAACCCCAGGATGCTGGTGATCGGGGTACGGAGTTCATGACTCACCGACGAGACGAAGTCGTCTTTCTGTCGGTCGAGATCACGCAGCTGGTCAACGAGGTTCTGCTCGTGCTCGAGAGCCTTCTGGTTAGCAGCGGCGAAAAACTCTATGCCAATCCGCGCAATCTCACCGCCGGAACGCTCAAGCTCCAAGACCCACGCGAAGTCATGAAGCGCCCACTTCAACTCGCTACCTATTTCCTTGCGTCCGACGACATCCCGCTCACGTCGCAAGCAGACAGTATGCGCCTTCTGCGAGAAATGGGCTTCCCGACGGCGCTACACTCGCGCTTATGCCCCACGCTGGAAGACGTGTTTGCCTTTATTGACGAGTGGGACACGCGGCGTGAAACCTTGCCTTTCCAGACCGACGGTGCAGTTATCAAAGTGAACAGCCTCCAACACCAAACGGAACTTGGCGCTGTGGGGCGCTTCCCGCGTTGGGCATTTGCTTACAAGTATGAAGCAAAAAAAGCACAAACCCGCCTGAAATCTATCTTCCTTCAAATCGGACGCACAGGCGTAGCCACGCCCGTCGCAGAACTCGACCCCGTCTTGCTTGCAGGCTCAACCATTAGCCGCGCAACGCTTCACAATGCGGATTACATAGCTGAACTGGACATTCGCGCCGGAGACACGGTCATTGTAGAAAAAGGCGGCGACGTGATTCCGAAAGTCAGCGGTTTTGTGCCGGAATTGCGCCCGGCAGAAAGTGTTTTGTTTGCTTTTCCGCACGAATGTCCCTGCGCTCACAAGCAAGCACTCAAGCGCTACGACGGCGAAGCGGCGTATTACTGCGAGTTTTCGGGTTGTCCCTCACAGGTGCGCGGGCGGCTTACGCACTGGGCTTCACGCAATACGATGGATATTGAGGGTTTGGGCGAAAAAATTGTTGACCAGTTGGTCGAAGAGGGCTTGTTGCGGACGATTGCGGACATTTATCGTTTGCACGAGTACCGCGAAAGACTGCTTTCGCTGGAGCGCTGGGCAGAAAAACGAGCCGATAATCTTTTCGCCGCTATCGAAGCGAGCAAGGAACGTCCTTTTGCAAAGGTTCTTTTCGGAACGGGTGTGCGCTTTGTGGGCGAAGAAACGGCGAAAATTCTCACAGAACACTTTGGCTCAATGGAACGTCTTTTGGAAGCAAGCAAGGATGATTTTGTACACGTCTTCGGCATCGGAGAGCGCACCGCAACTGCGATTGCAGCGTGGTTCCAGAATGATGATAACCGCCAAGTAGTACAAGACTTGTCGGCACTAGGCTTGAAAATGCAGCACGAAGGACGTGCCATTGCTGATGCGGTAACGCCCGTGCAGGGCAAAACCTTTGTTATCACCGGTACGCTTCCTACCATGAAACGGGACGCAGCGAAAGACCTCGTGCAGCGCTATGGGGGAAAAGTGGCTGGGTCGGTCAGCAAAAAGACTGATTTTGTGCTGGCGGGCGAAGAAGCGGGCAGCAAGCTGGAAAAAGCTCAGGAACTGGGCGTAAAGGTCATCACCGAAGCAGATTTGCTGGCAATGATTCGGTCGGAGAACACATAAGAACGCACAGCAATATTACAAAAAAAAGCCCGCAATGTTAAGTACATTGCGGGCTTTATATTTTTCTTTGGAGCCAACCATCGGATTCGAACCGACGACCTGCTCATTACGAATGAGCTGCTCTACCAGCTGAGCTAGGTTGGCGTTTATCGTAGAAAACAGATTACAAACTTACGGGGAAAAGAGTTTTTTTCCAAACTTTTTTTGATAAGCATGAAATGTAGCCCAGTTTTTTGGCGGGCTACATTTCTGCATATCGTATTCTGCTGTGTTTTATTCTGCTGTGTTCAACCGTTTAGCACTCGGCGGCTTAGTGTTCGACTGCTACGGCTTGTCCGTTGGTTGTTGCACCACGGAAGCCAAGCGCATTGCCGACTTCATCGAATGCTTCGATGATACGGTCAAGGTGGACTTTTTCGTGTGATGCCATGTAGCTTGTGCGCATCATGCTCATATTTGGTGGTACGCCGGGCGGTACAAAAGCATTCACAAAGACATCACGGTCGTAGAGCTGTCGCCAGTACATAAGCGCATTCTCAAGCGAACCAACAATCACGGGAACGATACCCGTTTGCCCATCAAGCACGTAGAAGCCTTTTTCTCTCAGCCCTTTGCGTGCATAATTCGCATTGGCAACGAGTTGGTCTATCAATTCCGGTTGCTCTTCCAAGATAGTAAGCGCTTCCAAAGCAGCCGCACACGAAGCAGGAGTGGGGCTGGCACTGAAAATAAGTGCCGGAGAATTGTGCTTGAGGTAGTTAATCACACGCTCAGGACCGCCAATGAAGCCGCCCAAGGATGCAAAGGTTTTGGAAAATGTACCCATCGTCATATCTGCTTCCAGCCCGTAATGGCTTGCCGTGCCACGTCCACCCTTTCCGATAATGCCGGTGGCGTGAGCATCATCCACCAGTACCCGTGCGCCGTATTTTTTAGCGACGGCAATGAGGTCGGGCAAATTAACGATAGAACCTGTTACGGAGAATACACCATCGGTAACGATGAGTTTGCCTGCTGTGTCAGGAATTTTCGCCAGAACGCGCTCTAAATCTACCATGTCGTTGTGCTTATAGCGCACAAAGTCCGCCGTCGCACCTTTGGCGAGCAAAGCACCGTTGACGATACAGGCGTGGTTTTCTTTGTCGGAGATGATATAATCACCGCGTTGCACCAAGCCGGAAATAGCGCCAAGTGCTGTTTGGTAGCCTGTGCTGTACAGCAGGACTGATTCATAGCCCAAGAACTTCGCAAAACGTGCTTCGAGTTCGTTGTGCAAATCAATCGTTCCGGTCAGATACCGTGAGCCTGAGCAACTTGTACCGTATTTATCAATTGCCCGCTTTGCGGCTTCGCGGACGCGCGGATGACCAGTCAAGCCCAAATAGTTATTCGAGCCGGCCATGACGACTTTACGCCCTTCCATCATCACAAGCGGACCTTCATTTTCCTGAACAGCGCGGAAATATGGGTACATATCAAGCGCTTTGACTTCATCGGCGCGGGTAAATTCTATACACTTTTGAAATAAATCCACAAGAACGCTCCTTGCAAAAAATAGTAATACAGCTACATGAAAGAAAAATCGGTGTTTATGTCGTAAGGTAGTTGATATGTCAATCATTTTTGACAGAAGCACAATATACAACTTGTCGGTGAAATGCGAAAATTCCGAAAAGCAATGTGCGAAAAAAATTATGCGCTTTACCCTCAAGACCGCATCATACTTGAGGTGTAGAGTATATAGCAAAAACGGACGCACGCGCTCTTGGGGCAACACGACAAAGAAAAGCGTAGCAGAAATCATACATTTTGTATCTTTGGCTTGTATTCAGTTCCGCTCCCCATTGTATTTTCACAACCTAGAGGAAGCATCATTATGCTTGAATATGCCGTTGAATTTATCAGAGGACTTCCGCCATCCGGTGTGCTGGCGTTTGTGTGTTTTATCACGCTCTTGGAGAACGTCTTTCCACCTTCGCCAAGCGACACTATTCTTGTTTTTTGTGGAACGTTAATTGGTCTTGGCACCGTCGGTTTTGTACCGATGTTAGCGTTTGCGACACTGGGCAGTGTTTTGGGTTTTCTTATCATGTATTGGGTAGGGCATCGCTACGGCACACAGATTATCGAGTCGAAACGATTCGATTTTCTCCCTGTGGACGGCATCCACCGTGCGGAGGATTGGTTTCGGCGCTATGGCTTTTGGGTAATTGTTGCGAATCGTTTTCTTTCCGGTACACGCGCCGTGATTTCGATGGTAGCGGGCATTGCAGAAATGCCGCTTGGCACAACAACGCTGCTCAGTGCATTGAGCGCTGCGGTATGGAACGGAATTTTGCTCTTTGCCGGAGCGACGTTGGGGAGAAACTGGGTAAAGATGGACGAATACTTGCAGTTGTACGGTAAAGTGTTACTTATTATTCTAGCGGTCGCAGTGGCGGGAATTGTCGCCTATCGTTTTTGGAAAAAACGCGCTGTAACAACAAAGTAAACAACGTCTTTGTATAGTAAAGTTTTGGCAAAGCAAGAGCGCCTTACAAACATGGTTTGTAAGGCGCTCTTTAAGTATTCGTGGGGTATGCAGACGATAAGTGTTAGCTTTTTGCCTTCTCGACAATTTTGGTAAATGCTTCCGGCTGGTTCATGGCGAGGTCAGCAAGCATCTTGCGGTCAAGCGTGATGTTTTTCTCAGCAAGCAAGTGGATGAGACGTGAGTAGCTGATACCGTTTGCACGGGCAGCAGCATTGATACGGGTAATCCACAAGCTGCGAAATTCGCGTTTTTTCGCCCGACGGTCACGGAAGGCGTACTGCCAGCCTTTTTCGATGTGGTGTTTAGCAATCGTCCAGACTTTACTACGAGCGCCCCAATAGCCTTTTGCATATTGGAGCATCTTTTTGCGACGAGCGCGAGATGCTACTTTATTTTTAGAACGTGGCATGGTAAAAAATCCTCAAGAGGAAAATAGTGAATACGGTTGTTGACTTGGGAACGATGAGCCATACGACGAAGAGAGGTAAACCTCCTCTGTGCAGGCGCAACGCACGTATTTGTAGTGAACTTCCCAAAGGGGACAGCTCACAAATCAAGCACAGGCTTAGATGCAATGTCATTAAGTTAAGCGTAACTGCATGATGTATCGAGTCTTACTCATTCGCCCCCCTTGATAAAGGGGGAACGGGGGATTTAGATTTTATGCGCCTTTCGACAAATCCCCCACTCGCTGCGCTCGTCGCCCCCTTTGTCAAGGGGGCTGATTTAATGCAGATTTCAGCCTTAACTTAATGACATTGAGGCTTAGATGTTAAGCAAATACTTGATGTTCGACATATCACTCACCGCGACAAGCGTACCTTGACCGATACGGCGGCGGCGCTTGGCATTTTTGCCGATGAGAATATGACGGTGATATGCGCGACGGCGGCTAATTTTACCGGTACCGGTAATTTTGAAGCGTTTTTTCGCAGCGCTATTGGTCTTTATTTTTGGCATATAGAAATACTTGCGCAAAAAGTAAAACGGTCGTGAATTAAAAGTAAAAATTGAGCGGAGCCGCACAAGCATACCCGTTTGTGCGGCTCTCGTTGCAATGTCGTAAAAAGGATACAAAAGAGGGGAAAGGCAACTAAAGAAACTTATTCGCCAATTTTCTTTGCTCCAGCAGGCTTCCGTTCTTTGTCGGGCGAGAGAATCACGGTGCAAGTGTTACCTTCCATTTTGATTTCTTGATCGACTTTGGAAACGTCTTCCAGCACGTGTACGAAATTTTTCAACATTTCAATACCGAGTGCTGAATGGACAATTTCTCGACCACGAAACATAACACCAGCCTTGACTTTGTCGCCGTCCAAAAGAAATTGGCGGGCGTGACGAGTTTTGAAGTCAAAATCGTGAGTGTCCGTACCGGCTTTGAAGCGAATTTCCTTCAATTGCTGCTGGTGCTGGCTTTTCTTCTGCTGCTTCTCGCGTTTTTGCTGCTCATAGCGGTATTTTCCGAGGTCAATGATTTTGCAGACCGGTGGCTCGGCCTTCGGTGCAATTTCAATGAGATCAAGTCCGCGAGAGATTGCTATATCTAGCGCTTCCCGACCGGACATAATACCGATAATTTGCCCGTCTTCATCAACGACGCGGACGCGCAGTGCATCTACTTCTTCGTTGACACGAACATTAAGATCGTGCTTTTTGTTTATCGGCGGTCGCCGAGTGCTTCTGAACTTACCCAAGTAACGTTGGCTCGATAATGATACAATAATTGGTTTACAACAGGAGGTTTACAAGAATGTGCGAAGAAAGAAGGTGCTTTGGCAGCGCCAATTTTCAAGTATTTGCTTGTGACCAGTCGTTTTTTTGGCAAAACTCAAATATCGTACTTTTTTATGGATTTTCAAAAAAATTCTCTTTGCTAAAAGCGAATCTACCGCAATTTGTTTTGAAATGTGTAACTTTGTGGTCTTACAATGCTCAATCATCCAATCCCAAATAATCTTACAAACGCATGACACGCGAACTCAACGACCAAGAACTCCGCCGACGCGAAGAACTCCAGCACCTCATCGAGCAGGGAGTAAACCCATATCCGTACACCTTCGACAAAACCCACGATTCCACGACGATTCTTGCAAATTTCAAGGATGATGCGCCGGAAGAATTCGGGACGGTTGCCGTTGCGGGTCGTATTATGGCGCTGCGCCGTATGGGAAAGGCGAGTTTTTGTCATATTCAGGATGCTTCAGGGCGTATTCAGGCGTATTTCCGCACGGGGGATATTCCGAATTATGCAGACTTTAAGCTCTACGACATCGGAGATATTATCGGTGTGAAGGGCTATGTCTTCCGCACGAAGATGGGTGAAATCAGTGTTCATGCCACTGAACTAACTATGCTTTGTAAATCTCTCGTCCCCATTCCGATTGCAAAAGAAGTCGAGGATGAGGCGGGTAATAAAGTTATGTACGATGCCTTTGCAGATAAGGAATTACGCTATCGGCAGCGTTACAAAGACCTTGTTGTGAATCCCCAGATACGCGACACCTTCATCAAGCGCAGCAAAATCATTACCGCCATGCGCCGCTATTTCGATGATCGTGGCTGGTTGGAAGTAGAAACGCCGATTTTACAACCGCTCTACGGTGGCGCTCTGGCACGTCCTTTCACGACGCATCATAACACACTCGACACAACGCTTTACCTCCGCATTGCTGACGAACTCTATCTCAAACGCCTCATTGTAGGCGGCTTCGAGGGTGTGTACGAGATTAGTAAAAACTTCCGCAACGAGGGCATGGATAAAACCCATAACCCCGAATTTACGATGATGGAAATTTACGTTGCCTACAAAGACGTGTATTGGATGATGGAAATGGTAGAAAACTTACTTGCACATATCGCTCAAACAGCACTTGCAAGCACGGATGTTACCATTGGCGACCACACCGTTTCGCTTGCACCACCGTTTCGCCGTCTGCCTTTGTTGGAGAGTATCCAGGAATATACAGGCAAAGATATAAGCGGCATGGATGCTACTGCGTTGCATCGTGTGGCGAAAGAATTGGGCATTGAGGTAGAGCCTAAAGCAACGGCGGGCAAAATCATAGACGAGATTTTTAGCGAGAAGGTTGAGCACCACCTTATTCAGCCGACCTATATCACTGATTACCCGCTTGAAATGTCGCCTCTGGCAAAGAAGCATCGCTCCAAAGAAGGTCTGACGGAGCGTTTTGAATTGTTCATCAATGGACAAGAATTTGCCAATGCCTATTCCGAGTTGAACGACCCCATTGACCAGCGTAACCGCCTTGAGGAACAGTCCCGTTTCCGTGCCGATGGCGACGACGAAGCAATGACGCTAGACGAAGATTTCTTGCACGCTCTCGAAGTCGGTATGCCGCCTACATCTGGCTTGGGTATTGGTATAGACCGTTTGGTGATGCTGCTGACAAACCAAGATTCGATACGCGATGTGCTGTTTTTTCCGCAAATGAAGCGTTTGGAATCATAAAGTTTAGCGGAGAGAAATTCGGTTCTTGACATTAGTTCGCCCGCACTACCCCCGCGTCGCTCGCTCCACGAGTGCGATATACGACGTGTATTCCTCGCCTACTGCCGTCGTCATACCAATCTGGCACGTTGGATTACTGGAATAATAGCCGTCGTAGTGGCGCTCACGGGCTTCGCGGGCTTCCAAACGCGTCGCATTGGCAGTGAGTTCCGGCGCAATCATCCCTCTATCGCCTGCAAAGGCGCAACAACCCACGTTTATTGGCACAACAGCATCTTCGGCACAGGCTTCGGCGACGGCTTGGAGTTTATCGGCAAAGCCTAATTTTATCACCGAGCAAACCGGATGCAGCAATGCTGATTCTTTCAAACGTGTCAGAGAGCCGCGTTCAAGAAGTTTGGGCAAAAGTACGTCGTGGACATACTCAATCGAATCCAAAATGGTTAATTGTGTAAAACGCTCCAGTGCTTGTCCCGTAAGGTCTTTGCCCGCATTGCGGAAGGTGTATGTGCAGGAACTCGCATCGGTCAAAATCGGCAAGCGCCCGCCGTCCGACCACTTCCAGAATTCATCCACCGTGCGTTCCATCATCTCGCGGTAGGCTTCGGTGAAGCCTTTTGAGGAAAAAGGTGTTCCGCAGCAATAATTCGTGCTTTTTTCCGGTATCCAGAGCGCTACGCCCGCCCGTTCTGCAACGCGAAGCAACATTTCGACTTGGTTCATTTCGTGCGGATTCTCTCCGCCGCCCATCATGCGCGTCACGCAAGCGGGGAAGTAGATTGCATCAGCGTTCTTGTGCGACGTTACGGGCAGCTGAATTGGCGAACCGATATTATCGTTCCAGCCCGGAAGCCGTGTATCCAAGACCTTTCCGGCAATATCGCTCATAAAGTCCAGTACACTTTCCGCACCAACGCTTTCCAGAAAACGCCCCGCTTTTACGCCCAATTTCATAACGCTTTCGGCTGCGTGGAAATGCCGCGAAACCGTGCGGGCATTGTCCTGTGCAAAGCCCGAATGTTGCTCGCTTCGGAGCAATTTCACTAAATCGCCTGTGTTGATATGCACGGGGCAAATCGTGGCGCACATCCCGTCAGTGGCGCAGGTTTCCAAGCCGAAGTAATCATAGTCCCGTTCTAGTTGCCATGCGCTGAAGGGCGCGTCGGCTAAGGTTCTGCCGTCTAGTGCCGCATTCCTGACGCGCGTAATTTCGCGCCGAACCACAATGCGCTGGCGCGGTGTGAGCGTCAGCCCTTGCGAGGGGCATTTACTTTCGCACCAGCCACATTCGATGCAGCTATCAACCTCTTTTTCCACGACCGGAATCGGCTTCAAATTCTCGACGTGCGCTTTTGGGTTGTCGTTCATAATCACGCCCGGATTCAGGATGTTGTTCGGGTCAATCAGCGCTTTCAAACGCCGCATAATCGAATATGCTTCCGTACCCCATTCCATCTCAACATACGGCGACATATTGCGTCCCGTCCCGTGTTCCGCCTTGAGCGAGCCATCGAAGCGCCCCACCACCAACTGCGCAATATCGTCCAGAAGCCCTTCAAATTGCGCAACATCGGCTTCGGTATCGAAGGCTTGTGCAATCGTGAAGTGAAGATTTCCGTCCTTCGCATGACCAAAGACCACGCCGTCGGGATAGTTGTGCTTGACGAATAGCTCTTGCAGCGCCGTTACGCCGTCCGCAAGATGTTCAATCGGAAAAGCAATATCCTCGTTGATGACCGTTGTTCCCGGACGACGCTTTGCACTGACCACAGGAATCACGCCTTTGCGCAGCTTCCAGAAAATTGCTTGTTGCTTTGCATCTTCGGTGAAAGGCTGCGTTGCGACAAGTGGCAGTTTGGGCAGCAGCATTTCGCCCGCTTCGCGCAGGGCTTGGAGAGTTTCCGTGCTTGTGGCTTGATATTCTACCAGCAAACACGCTGCCGTCGGAGGAAGCGTGTCAATAATGTCTTTCGGAGCGCCGTACTGGTCGCGCATAGCGGCAAGCGAGGCGTAGTCCATGAGTTCAAGCGCTGCCGCACCGGAATCGCGCAGGGCAACAATGGAAGCGCAGGCTTCGGCGACCGTGCTGAAAAAGAGTAGTGCTGTTGATTTTCTTGGTAAATCAGGTACGGTGTGGAAGCCCGCTTCAGCAATAAAGCCAAGCGTTCCTTCCGAACCGACCATAAGATGCCGCAAAATCTCCACGGGCGTTTCGTAGTCCAGAAACGCATTGATGCCGTAGCCGACGGTGTTTTTGATTTTGTACTTGCGGCGTATTTTCTCCACAAGCGGCGTATTTGCTTCGATTTCTGACTTGAGCGCCAAAAGCCCGTCGGCAATTTCCGGTGCAACGCGCTGCAAAATATCATTTGCATCGGGCGCAGCGGAATCAATTACCACGCCGTTTGGCAGCATAAACGTCATGGATTCAAGCGTGTGGTAGGTGTTTTGCATTACGCCGCAGCACATTCCGCTTGCGTTGTTTGCCACGATACCGCCCACCATGCACGCAGCCATTGATGCGGGATCGGGACCAATTTTCTTGCCGTATTTTCGCAAATAATCGTTCACTTTCGAGCCAACCATACCCGGACCAACGCGCACCACTGCACCGCCTTCGCTAATGCTGATAGTATCCCACGCCCCGCGCGTAATATCCACAATGATACCATTCGTAACCGCTTGCCCCGACAGGCTTGTTCCTGCGGCGCGGAACGTGAGCGGAATGCCCGTGTGATTGCTCCACGTCATAAGGCGGCGCACATCGTCGAGCGATTCTGGGCGTACAATTGCCTGTGGCACAAGACGATAGCAACTGGCATCATGCGCGTAGGCAATGCGCTCTATGGGGCGCGTCAGCACTTGGTCGGGGCGCAGAAATGTTTCGAGCGACGAGGCAATATCGGCAAGAGCGAGTTGCTCTGTTATTGCGGGTTGGATTGCGGTGGTGGTATCGGTATATTCCATTGTGGTTTGTGGCAAAGAGAATGAAATAAAAGCTATTCGGGTGAAACAAAATAAGGCAGAATAATGCGCGGCAAGATAGGAATTTCAGTGCATTAAAACAAGGCAAACAGGGATTGCTTGTTAAAACGAAAAACTGTACTCGCGAAAAATATTTTTGCTGTATCTGTGATGATTGTGCTGAATCTCGTACTTTTGTGTATTGGCTTTAGCGCTAGCCTTCACTGCTTATTTCACTTTTTTCGATTCATCCATGAAACTTTCCCTCTATCAAATAGATGCCTTCGCAAGCAAGGTCTTTCGCGGTAATCCGGCTGCTGTTGTTCCGCTTGACGCGTGGCTTTCGGATGATGTATTGCAAAACATCGCTGCCGAAAATAATCTTGCGGAAACGGCATTTTTCGTGCGCAAGGATGATGGCAGCTATGATTTACGCTGGTTCACGCCGACGATTGAAATGCCGCTTTGCGGACACGCTACGCTCGCCAGTGCCTTTGTGCTTTTTACGCATTTAGGCTACACGCACGATGTTGTGCGCTTCCAGAGCAAAAGCGGCGAACTCCGCGTCAGCAAAAGTGTACGCGACGGGAACGACCTCTTTACGCTGGACTTTCCAAAGCGCCCATTGGAGCAAGTCGAAACGCCACAATCTATTGTCACTGCGTTGGGCGTGACACCGCTCGAAACCTATCGGACTGCTATGAACTATCTGGTCGTGCTGGATTCGCCTCGTGCTGTCCTTGGTCTTGACCCCGACTTCGGATGTGATAAATCGTTTTTTGCCAAGCATGGAATTATTACAACTGCTGCCGTTTCCAACAGTCTTTCGGCAGAGGAGCAAGCCAAGATGCAATGCGACGTTGTAGATTTTGTTTCGCGGTATTTTGCGCTCTACGCCGGTGTTCCCGAAGATCCTGTTACCGGCTCGGCGCATTGTTCGCTCGTACCATATTGGGCGGGCAAACTTGGCAAAACGACGCTTATTGCGCAGCAAGTCTCGAAGCGAGGTGGGCAGCTTTTTTGCGAATTGCAAGGCGACCGTGTATTTATGGGCGGTCACGGTGTGTCCTATTTGCAGGGAACGATTGAGGTATAGGGCTATGGTAAAAGCTCTGCTGATACAAACTCTGCTGGTGAAGGAAAATTTTGGCGCACAAATTGAGTATGTTGTAACTCTTCCGATTCTTATCGGTTCTTGTCTAGTGTGTTCTGGCAAGGTTTGCCTCGCCCAGAAACGCCTTACATTCAGCAAACAGCAGGGCTTTTACCATTTCAATCACAAGGAATTTCGCTATGCGAACCGTTCGTATTCTTCTTTCGTTTTGTCTCGCTATAAGCGGCATATCTATAAGCACTCACGGGAGTGCGTGGGCGCAAAACACGCCAATAAATCCCGTCGTACCGATAATTCGATTCGTTTCCAATCCACCCGTCATAGCAATTGCTAATCGGGAATATCGCTACCAAGCCCGTGCAATCGGGCGTGATACCACAGCAGCAGTGCGTTATGCGCTTACCACCGCACCGCGCGGTATGACGATTGATTCCATAAACGGTTTGCTGCGTTGGACGACCACTGCGACAGCACCCGCCAGCCCAACAAATGTACGGGTTTTCATTCGTGCCGCTCTTGCCACGAATGCAAATCAGAATGTTACCCAAACCTTTAATATCGCCATTCTTCCTGAAAGCGCTGTGCAAGCTACTGTGCGCTTTGTGGGCGAAGCACCACGCACGGCTTCGGTCGGCGCTCCCTATACCTACCAAGCATTTGCCTATTACGGCGTTGACCCTGCGCTGGCAACAGCACCACGCACACAAACAGGAGCTATCCAGTACAGTCTTGTCGGCGCTCCGCAGGGAATGACGATTGATGCGACACGCGGAACAGTGCGCTGGACTCCAAGCGCTGCCGGAGTTGTGCAATTCAGTATTCGTGCTGCTTCCACAACGGTTGCCTCTGCAAGTGCAACCCAAAGTGCGGAAGTGCGTGTTACCGAAGCTCGCGCATTATTTGTCAGCAGCCCGCCAACCGAAGCATTTGTTGGACAGCAATACCTATACAACGCTGTCGCCGCGCTGCAAGGCGTAAATGTTCTAACAGTGACAAATGGTACACGCCCGGGAGAAGTGACCGTCCTTCCCATCACGCAGCGTGTTCCGATGACCTATTCTCTTGTGGAAGCGCCAAGCGGCATGACTATTGGCGCTAACTCCGGCGTTGTAAGTTGGCTGCCCGCAAGCCTTCCTACTACCTCAACGGTGCGAGTTGTTCTTCGGGCAAGCGTCGTCGGCGGCTCCACAACACAAACGGTGACGCAGGACTTCCGTATTCGCGTTTCTTCACCGCAAATGCTGTTCACCTCGCAGCCTCCGCGTAGTGCGGTCATCGGACAAAATTATGTGTATCAATCAACCGTTCTGTACGGCAATCTAAATTCGCTTGCCAGTATTATTCCAAGTGTTGATGGTAGTCTTGTGCCAATAAGCATCGCTCCTCCCGCTTTTAATTTTAGTTTAGTCAATCCTCCTCAAGGTATGATGATTGATGCGACACGCGGAACAGTGCGATGGACAGTGACAAGTAGTGGTGTCTTCAACGTTACCGTCCGTGCGGCACTCATTGCGAATCCGACGATTACGACCACACAGACATATCAAATCAGCGTTGCCGTTGCGCCAATAACGCTGCGCTTTACATCGAATCCAGGCTCAGTGTTCGTGGATGTTGGTCGTGAATTTGTCTATCGCGCTATGGCGGAGGCTTCTCGCACGACAACCGCGACAATTACCTATTCTCTCGGAGACGCACCGACAGGCACTCGCATTGATTCTCTCACGGGCGAAGTGCGCTGGACTCCGAGCATTGCCGGACAATTCAACCTTGAAATTATTGCCCGATTGCCAAACGGTACGGTGCGTCCGGCAGAAGCGCGTCAGCGTTTTCCAATATATGCGCGTGCTACGCTCTGTGGCGTTTTGCAGGGCACTGTCCGTTATACCGACGGAACAGTGGTTGCAAGCGGAACAGCGCGGGCGCTCGTCGCCAATGTTACGGCGGCTTCGTTGGGTGGTTCACCATTCTACTACACAGCTACTATCCGCAACGGCGCGTATTCCATGCCCGTTGGTGCGGGGGCGTACATCCTGAGTTTTTCGGGAGGTGATTTCAATGATACATGGTTTGCAGGAACAGCCGCAAGCACGGTCGCAACTGCTTCCACGCCTGACCGTGCAGCGCAAATCACGGTGCGCTGCGGCGATACGCTTACGCGCTCAGGCATTGTGCAGCGTCGCCCTTCAGCCCGCTTCTTTGCTGTGAGTGGGCGAGTAACGCGCCGCACCGATGGTGCTGCGGTGGCAGGAATGGTGGAGGCTGTCGGCGATGCCGATCCGGCATTGGTCAATGGTGGTATCATTCGCCGCACGGCTCGCACCGATGCGCAGGGCAATTATCGTCTGACACAATTAGATAATCGCTACGTCTTTACTATTCGTGCGCTACCCGACGAACCATCTGCAACAACAGCTAGTACACGCTCGCCACAATTACTTCCGCAATACTTCGACAATACGCTTAATCTCGCCGAAGCCCGTCGTTTCAGGCTTACGGGTGATTTGGCCGGCATTAACTTTGCACTCCAAGAGCGCCCGTCGTTTAACAATGCTATCACCGGCAGAGTGCAGAGTACCGCAGGCGCGGCAATCGCAGGTCGTATTACTGCCTTTATGACTGCCACTACCGCCAACACGCCGCAATACGCCTCGCTGGAAGTTCGCACGGAAAACGTGGACAGTACAGGCAATTTCACGCTGCGCAATCTCACGCCCGGTGAATATGTGTTGCAAGCATTCCCGAATAGTGAGCGCGATTTTGCATCCGGCTATTATGTCGCCGGAACGACTGCCACAACGCGCTGGCGCGAAGCGACACGTCTCAACGTCGGCACGGCAAGCACCGAGCGGGTTACGATTGCTCTTGCGTCGCGTCGCCCCACAACGACGACAGTAGTGGCAACAGTTTCGGGTTCGGTAAGCAGTGAAGCTGGCTCTAATGCAGCAAGCGTTTTAGGAGCATCGGTGTATCTCACCGATAAAGAGGGTACTGTCGTTTCACAAACCGTTACTGACAAGCAAGGTCGCTTTGAGGCAGGAATGGTGGAACATGGCTTATACACGCTTGTTGTGGATAAACCCGGCTACGAAAGTGCGACAGCGCAAGTCGTGGCGGAACAGCCCGCCGCGATTGAGAAATCCATTATTCTGCAAAAGCCTGTGAGCGCTGTACTGACGAGTGTTGCGGGTAGTACGGCTCTTGTGCAGACGCTTGGCGTAGCACCAAATCCGGCTTCGGATGCGGTCTTTATTCAAATCCCATCCTTTAGTGGCGCAGCATGGCTGTCGGTCATCAATATGCGCGGTGAAGAGGTCTTTGGCACAGACATCACCACCGCAAACACAACGCTCCAGCTTGATGCAAACAACCTACCAACGGGCATTTATCTGGTGCGGATTATTGGCGAAAATGTTAAGGCAAGTGTGCGAATGATGATTGCACGATAAAAATCTTTGAATTCAAACCCTCAAACAATTTGAATGATAATGAAAAAGGCTTACCGCCTCGTGTGGTAAGCCTTATTCTTTCAAGCGTGGCAAATGCAACTCGAACGCCTTGATTGTGCCTTCGGGCGTATATTGCCGAAGGTTTACTTCGTAAATGGTCGCGCTTTTGCTCCATTCGGGATGCTTGATTTCGACGTATCTTTGGGGTTGATACCGCTTGTCGTTATCTGTTGTTTGCATGGCGGCGGTGTTGCTTTCTTTCGTTGTCTTGCTGCATCCTGCCATGAGAAGCAGAGCAAGCATTATAGCTGTTTTTGGGAAGAAAGTACTCATGGCAAGAAAGGGAATTGCGGGTGAAACTGGATGATTGTTGTTCCCCTCAATTTAGCAATGGAGCGCCTCATTTTCTAAAATAGATTTGGCAACCAATAGATTTTGTTTCTGTCATCGCCACATCTTTTCCCGCGAGCAGTGCATCCACAGCGTTTGCAACGTAGCGGTTGCGCGCCTTTTCGGGTTCTGCGCCATTGTCATCAATTGCGCCGTTGTACTTGATAACCCAAGCGTCATGTTCTTTCCAAATGACGAATGCGTGTGGTGTTTTTTGCGCTGCGAACATTTTCGCCACAGCCTGCTCGCCATCAAACAGGTAGGGAAATAGAAATTTTTCCTTCGTGGCTTTTTGAATCATCTTCGGGTAAGTATCTTCTTCGTACACTAATGTATCGGTCGAACTTATCGCAATGAGCGGAATGCCGAGCGCCTTATATTTTTTGTGGAGGTCGTTCAGCCGTGGTGGATAGAGTTTTGCAAACGGGCAATGGTTGCAGGTGAAGACGATAATGAAACCTTTTGCATCGGGAAAACTGGACAGAGAAAGAATCTTACCATCAACATTTTGTAAGTGAAAGTCATGGATAAGAGCCTTGCTATCGGTCTTGACAGTGTTTGGGTCGGTAAAGCTCTGAAACAACAAAGCCAAGGGCAGCAAAAGGCACAAAATGAGGAGTTGTAGGAGTTGCAGGAGTCGCAGTCGGTGGTGGCGATAGTGTGGTGCTTGTGGGAGCAGGAAGTGTAGCAAAGTGGTGCGGTTATCAAAAGAAATCATGGTCTGTCTCCAATAAAGCATACATAAAATCTCGGTTGTTTTGTGTTGTTCTTGTGTTTGTTCGTGCGTTCTCACTGCTCAATCATCTGTCCATGATGGTGGTTTGCGGAGGGATTTTTTGGAAGATTGGAGGCGTTTGCGTTTGTGGTTTTCGCGTTTGGCAGAGCCGGGAACCTTTGTGGCAATGCGCTCCGGCGCACGGTAGTTCAGCGCGGCAGCACGAAGGCGGAGTTTCTTCAGGCAACGCTTTTTGTTCAGATATTGGCTACGCTCAGTGGTGGAATGTGCTACAAGACCGCTTGGATGGTGTATGAGGCGTACTCCGGTCTCTACTTTGTTGACATTTTGCCCGCCTTTGCCGCCGGAACGAAAGGTTTGAATCTCGCATTCCTTCACAAGCACATCGTCGGTATCAGGAAGAATAATCATGGTGAGAAAGCAAAAGTAAAGAGGCTATTGTACAGCAAAAGGCTAAGGCTATTGTACAGTAAAACCCTGTTTGGCAAGAAAAGCAGCGGCTTTCGCACGATGGTCGCCTTGCAATTCGATTTCATTATCCAGCACACGCCCGCCTGTGCCGCACTGTTTTTTCAGCGTTCCCACGAGTGTATCAAGTTCGTCTGGATTTGACTGAAAGCCGCGCACGAGTGTCACGGTCTTATTTGCACGTTTTTCGGTGGTAACACGCAGACGTTGCGCTTTGCCGTCGTAGCCCTGCTTTAATGAGGGTTTGTCGTCTATTTGCGCAGCGAAATCATCGGGCAGAAGCGCTTGTAAATCTGCGAGCGAGGTGAGTTTTGCCATGATGTCTTGTCATTAAGTTGCTTAGCATCGTTTTACTTATCGCTGTTTTGCTTCATCGAAAAGTATCATTCTTCCTTGTTCGCGGCGCACGGTGAGTTCTTCGAGCGGCTCTGTGGCTGGAAGTTTAGCAACAGTGCCGTCGGCATGAAACTCAGCGCCGTGGCAGTGGCACACAAACTTTTGCGCTGCATCTTGCCATTCGACCGTGCAACCCGCATGGGTGCAGCGTAGATTGAACGCCCGCACAGCATTTGCATCGCGGCGAACGAGTACATTTTTATCGCCAAAGCGCAGGAACGTAAGGCGCTCGCTTTCCACATCGCCGCCATTGAGTGTCAGCGGTGCAATGGGGACGCGCTTCTCCGAGGGCGACACGAGATAGCGCCAGACCGCATAGAACGGTGCAAAAAGGTATGCAGCACTCGCCCCCAAGAGTAATTGCTTCAGGAAACGACGTTTTTCTGTTGGGTCTGCTTGCTGTGGGAGGGGCGAGGTCATGCTTCTGTGAGGTCTATATGGAAATCTTCCATAATCGGATTAGCGATGAGTTTAGAGCAGGCTTCTGTGACTTGCTCCAACGCTGCGTCTTTGCTTGCTGCTGCAACAGTCAGTTCGACATACTTGCCGATATGAACATCGCTGATATTCTGGAAAGCCAGCGAATGTAAAGCGTGTTCAACAGTCTTGCCCTGCACGTCAAGGATTTGCTTGCGGAGTTGGATGCGAATAGCAGCGCGGTAGTTGGTCATTGGGATTGTGTGAGCTTTAGTTATTGGGAGTTGATTGTAATTTCGATTGTGCAAGATTGGAAAACGGAAACTGCACAAGCACTATTGCGCCGCTTGAAGATGGAGCCATGCTTCCTCCTCTTCGTCATTGAGCCAATCCTGAGCCAGCGACTGCTCACTCATCATGGCAAGGCTTGGTTCATCGTCCAGCACTGTTACCAATACTCTCACCGGATGCGACGTAATAACTTCTTCAAGCAGAAGAATATTGCCATCAGGATTCAGAACGCCTTGAACTGTTTGTAACATATCGAAAAATGTATAAACGTTAAAAGGTGAGATTTCATGCTGTGTGTTCTAAACACAAATATGCGACTTCCTTCAGATAAACGCAAAATCTCTACTTACTTATCAGTAACTGTTTAGGTAGGCAAATTAACGTTTTTTGTTAAATTTCGGCATATTTTCTATTGCCATTATTCCAATAATCCCAAAAACCAGATGATTTTGTAAAAATGGCAATAGGAATCGTAAAAAAACAGACGCTTTATAACA
>JANYDO010000435.1 GCA_025363605.1 Candidatus Kapaibacterium sp. | reverse complement strand
TTGGTGCAACGCCTCGCACCGATGTACGAAAAGCGGGCGCGGAATGCGGAAAAGGTTCGTAAGTATCGCCAAAGCAAAAAGAATCGGTTACATGACGAGGATGTAACGGTTACATCTGCGCCTGTAACCACAACGCAACTGCTACACGCGCCCAACGACACCATTACAAACGAGCAGAGTAGAGGAGAGTACAGTAGAGGAGAGCAGAGTAGAAAAACCCACCCACCCACCCCCGCAAACGCGATTGAAATGCCGGAGGCTTTGAAAACACTGAAGGGTTTTGCTCAGGAATGGGAAAAGTGGGAAAGCGAACGAAAGCCAAGCATGGGCGCGGCGCGGTCGCAGTTGGAAACGCTTCTGGAGCATTTCGCAAATGGCTACGACCCACGTAAAATCCTGAAGTTCAGCATGGAAGCAGACTTCCGCGCTCTTGCGCGTCCGACCGACGATATGAAGTTTCCCGTGAGAACGGCAAGTCAAGGCTACCAGCCGACACGCCGTTATGTGTCGGTCGAAATGCCCGAAGGTGGTATCAATCCTCACATTCTTCTTGAGTCGCTGGATTTTAACCGCGCCGAATACCTGCGCGAAAAAAGCATCTTGACTTACGACGAATATCAACTATTGAAGAAAAGCAATGCCCCGAACACCGCGTAAAACCAAGCCGATGAAAATGGTGAGACCGATGAAGCTCACGACACGACCGAAGGACGTTGCTACGATTCCTTCTTCTGTTGCTCTCGATGCACATTTGACCAACGCTGAAAAAGCAATGTATCTCATTCTTAGCACGTATGCAACGGCGGAAGGTAAGTGCAGACTGCAACAGCGCACCATTGCTGAACATTACGGCTGCTCACTCCGTTTTGCGCGGTCGCTGCTCATGGGGCTTCGCACTAAAGGCTGCATCCAGTGGGAACGGCGCAATCACCATAATTTGTACCAGATTCTTCGCTAAAAATGACCAAAAATGTTGCTCAAGTACCCAAAAAATATCGTTTTTAGACTTTTAGAGCGGCATGGAGCGACTGAATCAAACTACGAGCGGAAGCGAGTATTCCGCTCACTGCTGTACTCACAAAACACGGATTCGTTATTTCGCATTTACAGGCGTTGTGAGCCATTTTTACGCAAAACTCTATGCTGAACTACCCCAAAATAGCACAAACGCTGAATATCCCTGATTTGGAGCGACGTTTGAAAGCAAAATCACGCGCCCGCCGTTTGGTGGATATTCGCCGTGCGCTTTCGGCAATTCTTATTGAACAGGGGTATTCTGTGCGCGAGATTGCTTCTGAACTTTGCCGACCGCACAGCACGGTCGTTCATTTTGTGCAGACGCATCAAAGTTTATTCATCACCGACACCGCATACCAACATCTTTTTCACCAACTGAAGGACGCTACCCAATGGCAATCGTAGAAAATTTCGTGATGCTGCTTCGGCGCGACGCTGCCGATGCAAACATTTCCGTCAATCCGACAGGCGGCACGTACACGCCGCCGTTTCGTTTTCGTGTGAAGTTCTATCAGTTCGACGGCATCAACCCTGCACAGCTTTTGGAGACGCGCGATATGCCGCTCACCACACCGAATCCCTCCGTGCCAAGCACGTATTCGGGCGCTGCGTACTTCGACGGCAGCAGTTATCCCGCAGGAACAAACATGATGCAAGGCGTTTTTCTGGATGCAATGAGCAAGCAGTTCGGATTTGTGGAGACGATTTTCCCCGATGCTGCTCCGGCACAAAACGGGTACATCCCGCAACGTCGCAACGCACAATATCTTATCCGGGACTTCACAAAGCTGAATGGTATTCAAAAGTCTGTGGGCGGAACGTACAGAGTGTGGGATATTGATTTCATCAGCACGCAAGCACTTTCGATGGCACAAGCTGCGAATAAATGCCGTGAACTCGTCGCAGCCGCCACAGCCGACCCGACGTTTTCCTTGCAATATCGCACTCGTGCCTTATCAAACGAGGAGTGGACAGCGCAGCGCGACGTAACTTTCAATCAAGCAATGGGCGAGATAGCGCGGGTGATAGATTTCGCAGTGGAGGAGGTGCAAAATCAGCAGAAGTTTAATCTGGTGAATCCGCAACTCTTGAAAGTGGTGGGGTAAAAGATGCGGCTGATCCCTTTTGTGCGGTATTGGCTGTTTGTGTGCGCGTTCTTCGTTGCGCTGCTTGCGCTATTGCATCCGTCATCTATCATGGAGTTTGTGCTAACGTTTGTGTGTGTTACTCCGGCGTATCCTCTCTTTGAGCGTGGGCGAATGGTGCTGGGTGTGGTGGTGTTTGTGGGGATGGTAGTGAGTGCAATAGTCAGCGCAGTTGTCGTGTATGTCAGTGGGCTATTCTGAATGGCAAATAAAATCTTTCCCTTCCATAACGGTCTATTTCAATCCCTTCCATATCGCCTCCCGCCTTGTTATTTTGCATCCGTTCAATTCATCTTCACCACCACCGCCACGATAACCGTGGCATTTATTGAAAGGATGCAATCATGGATATTGCATTGTCGCAAGTAACCAAATTGGAAGGTATTGCCACGCAAGATAATGGCAATTATCGCCAGTTCAACGAGTTCCAAGATTTCGTCAGTGCCGTGCGCTCTATCGGAACGCCGGAGAAAAATTGTACCGACGCGCTTGCGGCGTTTGATGTGCTGCAAGCCGACGCAGACGGTAAAGTTATCGTCTTTGCCAAAGGCGTTGACGGCGAAGTACAATTCACGCCTGATGCGGCGTTCCGCACGGCATTGGACAGCATCAAAACCGCGCTCACCTCTGCAAAAACTGCCGTTGGTGCGGTGCAGCTTCCGCTTCCGTAAGCATATTCGTTCAAGCGGTAATGCGGTGTGTTGTTTCAGCGCCCGCGTTACCGCTTTTTTTGGAAGACATCACCCATGAGCAAAACAGCCTTCGATATTGCCATGAAAGAACTTGGCACGGCAGAGATTTTCGGCGATACGCATAACTCGCGTATCGTGGAGTATCACGCCGCAACAAGTCTTCGCGCTACATCCGACGAAGTGCCGTGGTGCGCCTCGTTTGTGAATTGGTGCTTGAAAAAAGCATCCATCACGGGAACAAACTCCGCACGAGCGAGAAGTTTTCTCACGTGGGGCGTGGCGGTTCCGCTGGAGGAAGCACAGCGCGGCGATATTGTTGTGCTGTCGCGCAACGATGCTCGTGGCACAAACGCACAGTTCGGACACGTTGGATTTTTTGCCGGACAAGAAGGCAAATCTGTTTTGGTCTTGGGCGGCAATCAGTCCAACAAAGTTAGTATTTCACCTTACCCTCTTCACCGCATACTTTCGATAAGGAGAGCAATCATGCCTTCAGAAACACCATCATCACCAACATTTCGTATTCCATCGGTATTCCAATGGATAGCCGCCGCACCAACGCTCATCGGCAAAATTCAACGGTTCATCGCCTCAGCACAAGCGAAGAACTGGACAACAAGCGCCGTCGCGTTGGTGGCGCTCGTCGCGTACTTGGGCAATCTTTTCGGCTTGCCGATAGACGACGGCACGGTACGAATGCTGGAAGCCGCCGCGATTGCGGTTATCGGATTCTTTACGGGAAAGCAGGTCATCAATCCGCAAAAACTCGATGCCGCATGGAAATCACTCAATGCACTGGCGGAGGACATCACGCATGGACAAACTTGAGTTGTACATTATCACAGGCTTGGTGTCGGCTGAGCGCCGCGCTCAGTAGCGTATTTCCTGAAGGCGTTGCACGGCGACGTGCTGGGCATCCGGCAGAACCTTCAGCAGATAGAAAAAGAAATCGCTGTGAAGCACCAAGCCGATGAAGACCGCGACAGGCGTTTGGAGAATGTAGAGAAGACGGTGTATAAAGAGTGAAGCTCGCTTGAGTATCATACTCAGGCGGGCTTTTTTTTGCTAGTCCGGACTAGGGCGGACAAGTCCGGATTGGTATTCCGACAATATTGGACAGTATGCGACAATAACAGACAGATGAAATGACAAAATTGGACACACCAAATGACATATCGGACAATATTGGACAAGTAAAATGATACTATTGGACATAATTGGACACATTCGATGACATAATTGGACAATATATGACGTTTATTGTCAAAAGTGGACAAAAATAGACGTTTTTGGACATCAAACGGACACTTTTTTGTGGTTTTCAGGAGAGAAATACTATGCTGTTATCCGATGATATTTCAAGTGTTTGCAGATATTTTTTAGAGCTATAAGTACTATAAGTAACACAAAACGGGGGGTAAGCATTGCGCCGTAAAAAGTTGAATGTGCAAGAAATTGTGTGCAATCCCTTTGCCCCAGCGTCATCGGGGACGCGGGTTCCGTCCTCGCTGGGAAGCTCCGGCGAAACCCTCGCCCCCGTGTATCATTCGCTCCGCTCTACTCGCTTTGCTCAGTTTTTTCTTTCCGCGCTGCGGGGAGCCGGAACGCAGCAAGCCGCGTCCGTCGCCCCGCGCTTGCGGCTTGTGCAATTCGGCATTCAATGGTATGCGCTCCGCGCCAATGCCCCCGCTTCCACCGTTGCCGTCCGTGTGTACTTCTGTCGGCTCGCCGAGCTTCCCCGCGCCAGCGTGTGTCCGCTCGGCGGTTGTATCTCTCTCATGCGGGCGCTGCTGCGCCCATCCCTTTCGTCAATGCTCCTCGTGTAGCTGTTTGTGTCTCCGCTTCCCAATGTCAGCGCTCTTAAACCATCCTGCCACAATACACAAAGCACCGATTCGCTTGCCCACTCCTTTCGCGCCCGTCGCTCTCTCTGCGTGGCGGCGTGGCAACGGTCGGCGGTATTCCTTCGGCTGCAAGCCCGCCATCGTAACGATGGCTCTTTTCCGCGCTCCCCCGAAAACCATTGTTCCTATCGTGTACCATCCGTTTGGGGGAATCGCTCCAAGCAGCTTGCGTTTGTTTTTTCTACATGTTTACAGGTGCTTATGTTATACATCCTTTTACACAAAAACAAGTACCTGTTTGGGTGGGAGATTATGTGTTAGCAGGATATGGTACCGGTGCTGTAATG
>JANYDO010000433.1 GCA_025363605.1 Candidatus Kapaibacterium sp. | reverse complement strand
AGTACTGCGACGGAACACTTTCAGCAAGCGATAACGTGCGATTTGAAGCGCTACTCAGGGAAAATCCCGACTTTGCCGAAGAAGTCCGTGCTATCACCTCCTTCGACGAAATGATTGACCATGCGCACCTAGAAACGCGCTGGGCTGACCAAATTGATACAGCCTTTCTGAATGAAATGCAGCAGCAACTCGCACAAGTTGTCACGCTTGGTGCTGCCGTTGCAACTGCCGTTGCAACTGCCAGTGTAGGTGCTGCCACAAGCACAGCTGTATCAGCAAGCACTGCCGGAGGAACAGCAGCAAGTGCCGGTATTGGCACTGCGAGTGCCGGTGCAAGTGGCGCTATCGGCGGCATCACGGCAAGCGGTTTTACTACATTTCTCACGGGCACACTTATCGGCAAATCGCTTTTGGTAGCGGGAGTTTGCACGGCGGTCGGCTATGGAGCATGGAAATATACAGCAGCAGCACCTAATGCCTCGAATGTACGTGCTCCCGCGCAGTCTTCTCAGCCAACAGCTGATGGGCAAATTTCACGGGAAACAGCGCAGAGTCAGTCGTCTGCACGAAACACCGAGCAATCGGGAGGCGCAAAATCTTCGGAACTTCGTACAAAACAAGAGAGTAATGCGGTTGACGGCGCGTCAAGCCCGAATGCGCAACAGCAGTCGCTCTCGCAAAGTGCAGAAACCGCACCATCACTGACAAGTGAACAAGAAGATAAGTCCAAAGCAAATGCGAACATTGAAAGCAATGCCGCTCAAGACTTGCGCAACAAAATTGAACAACTTTCGCTTCAATTACGCATAAAAGAGCAAAGCGGCGGAGACAAAGCGGGTGTGGCGTTCGATGCAAAAAAACTGGGTATGCTGGAGCGCACAGCCGGAAAATATACTGAAAGCAACGAATTTTTTGATAAAGCCCTGAAAGCCGCGCAAGCAGTAAAGTTACGTGAACTCGAAGGAGAAATTCGTGCTGAACTCGCCCTGCTCTACCGCGAACAAGGCAACGCCGAAAAAGCGCTTTCCAGCTTGCGTGAAGCCGTAAAAATTCTGGCCGATGAAGCCTCAACAAAAGCCGGACGCTGGGCAAAAGAATTGGAGCGCTGGGAGAAGCGATAAATTTACTATCCGTTTCTTTGTGTTCGTGATTGAATACACGGGATTGTGTATATTTGCTGTGCAGATTTGCGATGCTGATAAGCCAAGCAAATAAGCGCAATCAACCATTTCCCGTTATTCACTCCGAAAGGACACAAGATGCACGAAACTACTTTTTTTCTTATCCACTCCGTCTTGCGTTGGCTTGTGCTTGTAAGCGCAGCAGTAGCGCTCTTTCGCGCATATTCCGGCTGGTTTGGCAAAAAAGCATGGTCAGAAAGCGACCGCCGCTGGAACGTTATTTTTGCGCATAGCATGACGACACAGTTTCTTATCGGTTTGGCGCTGTATCTGTTTATTAGCCCCATTACCACAGGTGCATTTTCCAATTTTGGTGCTGCCATGAAAGACCGCGTGATGCGCTTTTGGGCGGTAGAGCATATTTTTGCAATGGTCGTTGCGCTTGCGCTTACGCACATTGGTAATGCCCGCGCACGTAAAGGCACGACGGACGAAGCCAAACATAAAGCTGCTGCGATCTTCTTTACCCTTGCTGTTCTCCTTATTCTCGCCTCCATTCCGTGGCCTTTCCTGAGCTATGGACGACCGCTTTTCCCTTGGTAATTTTTTCGACGTTCAATACTTTTTTGTCGCACTTTTTTGCCGCCCCATGCACGAACAAACCACCGAGAACGCCAACGCACAGCCTCATCATATTTCCGTCCGTAAGACAGCCCGCTATTTTACGCTTGGCACTCTCTCGCCCGCAACGCGCGAGATTTGGTTTGTCGTGCATGGCTACGGACAGCTTGCCGAATACTTCATTCGTCATTTTCGCGGTTTGGATGACGGTACGCGCTATATTGTCGCTCCTGAAGGACTTTCCCGTTTTTACGTCAAGGAATGGACGCGCGTCGGAGCTTCGTGGATAACGAAGGAAGACCGCGAAAGCGAAATGGACGATTATCTGGAATATCTGAAGAGTCTCGAAGAACGCATTGTGGGAGAATTGGAGCAAAGTGGCGGCAAACGTGAGAATGTGCGCATCTGGACGCTTGGGTTTTCGCAAGGCGTAACGACGCTTACACGGTGGATTGTGCGAGGCGGGCTACTCGCTGATAGGCTTATTTGTTGGGCGGGTGGCTTTCCGGCAGAAATTGACCTTGCGACTCATAAAAATCTCTTCGAGCGCATGAAGACAACGTTTGTCATTGGTACGGAAGATGAATTTATTACGCCAGAAGGTCTCGCAAAGCAGCAAGCCCACATCGCTGAAGCAGGACTCCATCTTGATTTTGTGAGCTTTGAGGGTGCGCACGTAATGAACACAGAAGTCTTGAGTGCAACGGTAGAGCGCTTGAAAAATGGGCTATAAAGGGAGTACACGTATCACAAGCCGATACATTCAGCATATATGCTTTCCAGAAGCCGCATATTTGCTTCTGCCGTGTAATGTGCTTCGTACTCTGCCCGTGCTGCACGGCGCATGGTAGCGTATTCGTCGTGAGAAAGTGCATTCATTCGCTGAGTGCATTCCGCTAGATTCTGTGCATCGCCCACTGCAAAATGAAATCCCGTCCGTCCGTCGCTGACGACTTCCGCAAGCGCCCCCAAGCGTGATGCAATCACGGGTGTACCGCCTGAAAATGCTTCAACCATAGACTTACCAAATGTCTCGTAGAGAAGCGACGGGAAAATGAGCATCTGTGCGAGCTTCATGGTTTCCAATACTTCAGAAAGAGGCTTGCTGCCCAGAAAACGTACAGAATCAAGATTGTGCTGTGCAGCAAACGCCCGTGCTTCTGCTTCCATCGGACCCTCGCCGATAATGTGAAATTCTTGGGCAGAAGAGCTTAAAGCGGAATTGCTCAGGCAAAGCAAACGCCATGCTTCCAATGCAGTCATCAAGCCTTTTTCTTTGGAAAGTCTTCCCACATAAAGCGCATAATTCCTTGTTTCTTGAGCTTCCGCAAACCCCGCATCGGTTTCTACAAAGTTCGGCTTGACAACGATTTTTTCCTTTGGTAAACCACCTTCTATAAATTTTGCACGCGCAAATTCCGTCAGCGCGATGTAGCGACTGACTCGCTTCTCCCACGTGCCAATCACACGATGCCACGCTGTCATGCCCGCCACCACAGCGCTTGCAGGCATACTCCCTCGATAGCATTTATGCACGACGGCAGGCAGCGGAAAGGTCTTGCCTAAGCAATCTTCGCAGACGTGCCCGTCGCGGAAAAAGAGTGCATTGGGACAAAGTAAACGATAATTGTGAAGCGTCTGCACGACGGGAATCCCTGCGTCATTAGCCGCATTGTAGGCTGAAGGCGAGATAATGGGCAGCGTGTTGTGGCAGTGGACTACATCGGGCTTTTCGGCACGGAAGAGCGCCGCAAGCGCTTTGTACGTATCAGGATTCCAAACAGTCGCCCGCGCTAGTTGGAGTTGAGAATATCCCCCAACACTATCGTTATGGACAGCATAGCAAATAACACGATGTCCGCGCTCCTCCAATAAACGCGCCTCTGCCTCGAAGACAGTATCCTCGCCGCCGCGATGCTGGTAGTAGTTGTGAAGAACGGCAATGGTCATAGAGTACGGGTGCAACAAGATTGGAAGCTGCTTCCAGAAATTCAATATTCAAAACTCAACGTTCAAAACTGCATTATGTCTTACATTCTCGGCTGCCATGCTTTGGTGGTACGGGTTTCGTTGCCGAAGGAATTTTTGAGAATAATTTCTACTTCCGCCGGGCGCGACCAGTCCACGCCTTGTATTTGGGCAAGTGTTACCACAGCTTGTGCCACGACGGTTCCATTTTTCTTTTTCACAAGAGCTATGTCGCGTTCAGGAACGCTGAGACGTTGTTTTGTGCCGTTTTCGGGGGTAATGACGAGTTCCACGCCACACTTTGCGACGGGTAAATAATCTAGAAACTCAATCACCATGCGCCCCGCGCTTGCATCGGTATTGCGATAAAATTCTGCGCCCTTGAATTCCGTCTTGTCTTCCAGCGAAATACGCTGAATTTCCGTGCTTTGCTTCAAGTGTTCTTCGTGAACGGATGTGAGCGTGATGGTGCGTGAAATTTTCTGGCGCTTTTTGTCGGCTTGAAACCACGGCAGTTCGCTAATTGTCTGGCTTTTTGCACTCACTACGCCATCGCCCGGTTCAAAGAGTGCATCCACGCCAAAGCCGATAGCACCTAGTACGCGGCGCATTACGTCCATAGCGGCGGTTTTCGAGAGATTTTGTGTTTCTTTGAGTAGTTCCACCTTACCGACGACGCTTACATATCCCACATCAAGCGGGTGGGCAGCATAACTGGTGCGGTTCATAAATTCGCCGCCGTCTTCGGGACGCATGAGGTCTCGTATTGCCGGTGAATCAAGCGGCACGTCATTTTCCACCGATGCCAGTATTTCCAAGCCCTTATCCAAAAGAGGTTTGGTAAGGAAGTTTGCGTCCTTGGATTTTTCGACAAGAGCCATTTTCCATTTCCACGCCCGGGCGTAGGGCGAGCCTTGGTGCGGCGAACCAATCGTAATCAGGCGTTCTGTGCGGTGGTCGTTCAAGTGTTTGGTGAGGTAGTACCGCGCCGTTACGCCACCCATACTGTAACCAATCAAAATTACTTTTTCCGCTTTGGTACGTTCAAAGACAATCGGTAAAAACTCTTCCAGCTCACGTTCCCATGCACCAATCGAATCCACGGGATTGCTAAAAGCAACAGTGAAAAAGTCTGCAAAGCCTGTTTGCCGTGAAACCTGAGAAACCGCATCAAGACTTGCTTTGCCATTCACTTTTTTTAACACCCCGCCATGAATTAAGCCAATTTCTTGTTCATAATACTTCACAGCATACGCATCCCACACGGTTGCTTTCTGCCCAAGCCCATGCAAGAGCAGAATCGGATAGGGAATGTGCGTCGTTGTCATGCGATCGGCAGGCGGCGCTTCAGGAAGATTTTTGAGATATGCGGTGCTTGAGGTGCAAGCGCTTAGAATAGTAAGCAACGTGCTTGCAGCGCAAATAAGTAAAGCGTGGCGATTACAAAAGAAGTTCATAAGAAATTTGTAGCAGAGAGGAAGAAAATGCAATGCGGGGCGAAGAAGTATCATCTTCGCCCCGCATATAATCAGGCTTTTAGGGAAATTATTTTTTGACTGTTTTTGGAGTAACCTTTGCTTTTTCAGTTTTTGGCGTTGCTGCTGGTGCGGCAGCCGGTGCTGCTTTTACCGCACTTTTGCCATTCGTGTTGCCGGAAAGAAACTCACTCCACGTGTAATCTGTTGGAATCTTACGACCTTCTTCGGCAAGTTCAATCAGGTATTTGGCGGCGTGTTCCAGTACCCACTCGAAGTTTTCCGGTTGCACTGAGGATGCTTCTGCGTCCGGTGCGGGATTCAGGAAGTCAATAGCATACGGAACGCCATCTTTTACGGCAAACTCAAGCGTATCAAAGTCGTAGCTCAGTGCATTCACAAGTTTGAGGCAGAGTTCTTCCAATTGCTTTTTGCGCTCCGGCGTAAGCGAGAAGTCAGCTACATAGCGCAGATGATGGGGATTGCGCGGCTCATAGGGCATAATGTGAATATACTTTTTGCCGATAGCGTAGCAGCGATAATACTCGTCAAATTCTATTCCTGCTTGGAGTGTCATGCAAATATCCGCAGTTTTATGGTATGCCTCGAAGAACTCTTGTGCATTGTGAACTTTATAGACGTGTTTCCAACCGCCGCCGTCGTGTGGTTTCAGGTACGACGGGAAGCCAATATATTCAAAGACTTCTTCCCAGTTGAGCGGAAACACGAGATTGCGCATTGATTCACTTGTGGTCGTGGGCGGATGGTCTTTCGAGGGCAAAAGCACGGTTCTGGGAGTAGGAACGCCGATTTTCGATGCAAGAGCATAGTTAAAGAATTTGTCGTCTGCGCTCCACCAGAACGGATTATTGACCACGCGCGTACCGGTCAGCATAGCGTTTTTGAGCATGGAACGGTAGAACGGAATATCCTGCGAAATACGGTCAAGAATGACATCGTATTTCATCAATTCAGCCATTTGAATGCCACCGATTTTCACAAACTCAGCACGGATATTTTCGGGAGCGGTGCTGTTTATGCGCTCAACAAGCGCCGGGGGGAATGACTGTTCCATACCGAAGAGCAGTCCTATCACTTTCATAGCCATATTGCAAAGTCCTTAAAAACACAAGATGAAACAAGATTGATTATTGGAGGCACATTTGGGTCATGCCGGAGATGCACGGGGAGCGTACATCTTCGCACGGGTTGACGTTGAACATTTGAAAATGTCATCACCTTCAGGGGCAAAAATAAAAAACTTGTAGCGAGAAGCAACGATATTCTTTGTAAGTTTTGCGAAGTTTTTTTGTTTCGCTGTATTTTTCTTCGATGTAATGATAAACACTACGCAAAGCCGCGCCGTCGAAAGCACCCAAACGGGCATACATGAGCATATAGAATCACTGGTGCGAAAGCACACCGTAAGCCAGTATTTGCGACCTATACCGGACTTTAGCCGCAGCGCGTTTCAGGAATTTGAGCGGCAATTTGCCGCATCCGGTAAGAAGCATATTATCGTGGATTCTTGCTGTGGCACTGGCGAGAGTACAGCACATTTAGCGGCACACTATGAGGATTGTTTTGTCGTAGGCGTGGACAAGTCTGCACACCGCTTGGGAAAACATTTGTTACACAGAGAAGCGATCAACGCAAGTAATTACGTCGTTCTACGGGCAGACGTGGAAGACTTTGTGCGGCTTTTGGAGCCATATCTTCTATTTATAGACAAGCATTGTATTTTTTATCCAAATCCTTATCCAAAGCCGCACCACATCATGCGTCGGTGGCACGGTCATCCGCTTTTTGCAACGATGCTTCACCTTGCTCCATTGACAGAACTCCGCACGAACTGGCGTTTATACGCCGAGGAGTTTGCTTTTGCAGCTTCGCTTTTGGGCTACACCTCACGTATGCAGGAGATGCAGGACGTTCAACCCATAAGCGCTTTTGAGCGGAAATATCATGCGAGCGGTCATACGTTGTTTCAGGTTGTTGTGGAGCGTCCTTGAGAGCTAGAGTTCTCTAGTCGGAGTTTCTCTACGGCAAGGCTCTAA
>JANYDO010000430.1 GCA_025363605.1 Candidatus Kapaibacterium sp. | reverse complement strand
GCAATCAAGCCGATTCTTGAATGTTACCACTATCATCGTCCAATTCAGAAAAAAAAACCGCTAGACCTTGAGCCAGTAGAAGTTTTTCGCAAACAGCGTGATTTTTTAAACTTGGAATGTCAAAAGCTCGATATGTATCGGCAAGAACCAGAATATCTTGAATCACTCCCTTTTGTGAGTCGGGAATCCCTTTACGAGTAGAAGCGGACACTTGCATTTGGCGAGAATTAACCGCGAACAAAAACGCATTTGAGTCGGAAGAACTGTATCGGAGGGTCAGTGAAATTATTGCTCCGTTTGGACTGAAAGAATCAAGACGGAATATCGCAAAACTCGTCGAAATACTATTTTTCTGTAAAAAAGAGCGACCGAGAACCGAAGCGGGGAAGCGCATATCGCAAATAATAATTGGGCAGGAACGGTGCTTAAACGATGTGCTTGAGGATTACGGCATCAATAGCAAGGCGTATCACCAAGTCTTTGACAAAAAGATTCGTTCAAGCAGTAACGATATACTTGCAGTGTATCCTCATAAGAAAAAAAGTCTGTTCTGAAATTGATCGCCCAAGATTCACACAGGGACACTGTGTGAGCATAAATATTATTATATTCTATCCGTGCGCTCGATGTCCATTACAATCATTATGGTTGCTGACCGAGCAAAACTGCTCTATCACTTCTAGGTACTCCGCATGGCATTATTCGTAAACATCTGCATAGCTGATACAATCAAATACAACACGGGACTTCCACAAATGCGAAACAAAAGAACATATAGTTTCTTTTTCAAATGGGTAGGAATTGTGCTGAGTTTGATTGTATTTGCTATACCGATGGATGCTCAAATGCAACCACAAGAACGCAGAGTCCATTTTCTAGACTCTGTGCTGGGGAAATACTACGAAATGCCGTTATCAATTCCACTTGCTGAATTAAAACAGTTTGCACACGAATCAGTGTATATCGGTGCCGCAACGAAAAATATGCGTCTGGAAGCGCGCGGACTGCTACGGCTCTCACAGGTATTTACCGTTATTCTCAATCAGACCGATAGCGCTCTTTTCTACGACTTACAAGCAATACGAATTGCTCGCGCTGCACGTGACAGTTTGCTTTTAGTATCAGCGCTCTTGACGGCATCTCTCACATATCTTGACAATTTTAATAATTTCCACCAAGCCGAAGAATACGCGCTTGAATGTGCTCGCGTTGCTGAACGTATAGGAGAAATGCCACTGTTAGGCTTTGCGCTCAATATCATAGGCGATGCCTATTTGCGAATAGGCAATCTTATTGAAGCATCAAAATTCTGTCGTCGGTCGTTAGATGTGCGCCAAGCCTGTAATGATACCCCCACCAATATTGCTTGGTCACTCGATAATGTTGGTCGGGTAGAACAGGCACTCGGCAATATAGATACTGCTATCTGGTATCATCGGCGCTCTCTGGGGCTATGGCAAACTACTCAAGACAAGTACGGGATACCGCAAGCATTAAAAAATCTTGGGGTAGCATACAGTCTCAAAGGTAATCATATAGAGGCAATTACTTTTTTTCGCCAAGCCTTAGAATTGCGACAAGCAATCAGTACTGCAAGCCACTATCTACCTCCTCTATTGACGCTTATAGCAAAAGAAGAGCGTATTGTAAAGCGTTTCTCGGCATCACTTCATCATGCGAAAGAAGCCTACCATATTGCCGAGCAAGGTAAAATGCAGCAATATATGGTGTTAGCTTGTCGTGAATTATCGCTTACACATAAGGCGATGGGAAATTTTGAAGAATCACTACGATGGCAGGAGCAATCTAACACACTAAACGATTCTGCAGCTCGACAGACTATGCAACGTGCTATTACAGAAATGAGCGTTCGCTTTCGTATTGAGGATGAGGCATCGCGTCAAGCAACACAAATACAGCTTTTGGAGCAGAAGAATCAAATAGCAGAACTTCGTTTGCAGAGGGAACAGCAAACACGCGCTTTGATATTTATGGGTGTCGTTGCGGTAGTAATTGGCGCAGGGCTGTTTTTCCAGCGCTATCGTTTCCTACAAGAACTCAAGCGTCGTGCGGAACAAGAAGCACAGCGAGCGCGAATTTCACGAAATATGCACGATGAGGTAGGCGCAGGACTAACGAGTATTTCTCTTTTGAGTGAGCTTGCCCGCCTGAGTTCATCATCGGAAACAACAACTGCACACGTAGTTAAAATCCAAACAACTGCCGTTGGTATTGGCAATGCAATGCGCGAAATTATATAGTCACTCAATCCTAAGAATGACGTACCGACCGTATTTCTCCCGTACCTTCGTGCTTTTGCCGGAGAGTTTTTGAGTAATGCTGGCATCAATTTTCATGCAGATTTTCCTGATTTTAACGCCTCTGAACTTCAGACCCGCGTACCAATAGGTGCTCTTGGTCACATTCTTAGTCGTATAGTCTCGTTTCTTCCCGCCTTTTTGAGACAACTTGTTACCACACCATTTTTAGAGGATGTGTCCGGGCAAGAATATTACTTTAAGTTAACTGGAGAAGCCCGCCGAGCTATATTTTTGGTTGTCAAAGAAGCCTTGAACAATACGGTGAAATATGCTTCGGCACGTGAAGTTCAATTTACTGTACGGCTTCAAAACGACTGCTACGAATTTGTGATTGCGGATGACGGCTGCGGTTTTATGCCTGAAAATGTACCTCCTCATGCCCGTATGAATGGTTTAGAGAATATGCGAAAACGCATTGAAGAACTACACGGTACATATTGCCTTGATTCGGCGCAGAATCAAGGAACAACCATTTATTTCCGCGTACCACTTTCTGCCTGAGGCTGCTTGGCTACTGTGAGGCAACCGATTGTTTGTTTCGTTTGGCTATAAATTGCCCTTGTTACGATGGCGGCTTGGTTCTCGCATTGATTGTAGCTGACTTACACGTTTGTTGTTTTACGGACGAATATGCACTGGCAATACGGAATGAACGAACTGTACAATATCCATCGAAAAAGAATATGCTTGTGCAAATTCGGAAGGAGTCGGGTCGTTGAAGCCACCTCCCGCAGGATAGCGAAACAGCGTAGCAAATGGAGTGAGATACTGTGCAGCCGGAATATGAAATGCCACTTGCGGCTCTATGACGGTCAGTAGTTGCACTAAAAGCGTCAAGTCGTGTGTCTTGAGAAGCGGCAAATGGTGAAACAACATCAATCCTTTCAAGGCTTTTTCTGCCGCTTGCTGACAATGGTAGCCCGCCGTATCAAGGATTGGCGGAGAAAGTGCAGCAAGGGCTTTGGCAGAACGCCAATCATTGTCGGCTTTCACGAGCCATTCTCGTACCGCTTCTTCATGAGGTGTCAGAGCATTAGGCTGCGTGTTCATAGATAATCCGCCCCTCGTGAGCAATACGGTGCTGAAGCGTTCCCTGCACGGCGCTGTACCGCTCAAATTCACTATCGGTTTGAACGACAATATCCTTCGCAAATGGTACAGAACCAAGTGCCCGATGTGCTGCAACTGCTCGCTGAAGCGGAGAAATATCGGAAGAGCGTACAATGACGCAAATATCCACATCACTATCGGTGTCAGGTTTGCCCCAAGCATGAGAGCCAAAGATAATAATGCGCTTCGGTGCAAACGTCTCTCGAAGTGGCAGTACGACAAGGCTCTGCCAGTCTGCACTTGTTGATTGGAGTGATGGCGTTGGAAGGGTACTCATAGCGAATTGAAAAAGAATTTGACAAGACTAACGTAAGGGAGTAGAATTTTTCTTCAATATACGAAACAAGAGCAGTCGTCACAACATTACCAAAAATGTATGGTTTCATACATTGTATCATCATTTCTAAATCTGTACTTTTGTTCTGGTCAAACCGAGAGACGAGTAATTATTTACCCATTCTTTTCTTGCAACGCCTGTGATTACTGTTTCCATCATCGAAGATGAGCCTGCAATCCGCAGTTCAATGGTTGCTTTACTGAGCGGCACGGAAGACTTGACTTTTCTCCGTGAGTATAGCAATGCAGAAGAGGCACTCCAGGATTTACCCGCGAACAAGCCAACCGTGATTATGGTGGATATTGGATTGCCGGGGATGTCGGGTATTGAGTGCGCGGCGCATATTCACGCGCTGTACCCCGATGTGCAGATAATGATGAGTACCATTTTGGATGACGATGACAACATTATGAATGCCCTCAAAGCCGGAGCAAGCGGATACATCTTGAAATCTTCCGCCCGTCCGAGTAAAATTTTAGAGTCTATTCACGACCTTGCTTTAGGCGGTTCGGCAATGTCTCCGGAGATAGCTCGCAAGGTCATCACCACTTTTCGGCAACCTGCCACCAGCACAGCCACCATGCCTGCACTCACACCGCGCGAGCGCGAAGTGCTGGAATGTCTGGCAAAAGGATTGCAATATGCCGAAATCGCGGGCAAGCTCTTTATCAATATCGGCACGGTACAGCGCCACCTCCACAACATCTATGAAAAACTGCACGTGCGGACGCGGCAGGAAGCAATGATGGTGTTTTGGGGGAAAGAAGTGGAGCGGAAATCTTAACGCTCGTAACACAGGTAAGAAAGAGACGGAATAACATTGATGTTTTACAATTCTTACAATTAAGGACGCAATCCCATGAAAAAAATTCTTATACCCATCATTTTGCTCGCTCTATTTGCTACTGTTGCAACTGCTCAGGTAGTCAAGCAAAAAGACAAGTACGGCGACCCTATCGTTTTTGTTGACGGAGAAACACTGCGTTCAAAA
>JANYDO010000414.1 GCA_025363605.1 Candidatus Kapaibacterium sp. | reverse complement strand
AGGAAGACCTTATTCGAGCCTTTGGTCTCGCACGTTACGAGTGCATAGAAATTGATTGCATTGAGCATGAGGGAGAATTTCAAGGTGAAGCACTTTTTTACGTGGGATACGTGGAATGAGATAGATTTACCGTAGGCATTTCACTATATCACTCTTGACTATCGAATAAAGAAATGTTGCCACCCGCTCATGCCCAATAGGGAGTATGTGCATACCATCTTCAAAGTAAAGATACTCCCCTTTTTCCGAGTGCGTTCCCCAGATATTGACATAACGTATGGTTTTGATGGGTTGCACAAATTTTCGTATATACCTCTCTAGCTTCCACGATAAATACTGTTCTATCGGCGTTCTTGGTCGCGATCCTGCGCCAATAACGGTCAAAGCTACGCTATATTCTGAACACAGCTTTTCAACTTCCAGTACAAGTTTTGCGTATCTTCGCAAAGCAAGGCGATTGGCAAATGTTATCACGCCAGCGCAATAATTCAATTCACGCAATACCGCATGGAGTTTACCCTTTGATTCTGTTCTTGTCGGCATAGCTTGTTGCGACACGTTATGGTGTATCTGTTGTTCCGATGGAACGTGCTGTATTTGCGGTAAAGTCAAAGAAGCACGAACTTTCCCTTGTTCGTCGGTATAGTTATACCACAATTTAGAAAGTCGTAAGTATGGATCGGGTCTCACTTGAAATACTATACCATGGCATCCACTTTCAATCGCATTCTGCACCTTACGAAGAGCTTTCGATAGCTGTTCGTATCTTTCAATATGCACCTCCATAGAACAATCACTGCCCCGTTCAATCATTGAGCGAAGTCTTTGATGAAACAAGTCTTTGTGCAATACATTATGCTGTGCTGGGAAACATCCCCCAACTATACCTAATTTATATGTTATCTTTAGTTCCATAATTGTGTGCATTTTCATTTTGTAGAAAGCGTTTAGCGGCTAAATACTCATGGGGCGAAATTAAACGCTCGCCATACATTATCAGACTCTCTTCGCTTTTACTCCGTTCCCGAGCGGAGACAATAGTTTCGGCAATCGCAATACACTCTTTGAAAGAATATGTATCATCACTCAAAATTTCTTGATTTACCGTATGAGGTAAAAAGGGGGGATCCTTATCAAATGCTGCGCAAAGAAAAGACTGTCTGGGAGATAGAGTTGTTTGTGCAAAACCCTCCGAACATCGGGCAGCAACTTGTCCTAAAAAAATCGCCAACCCTTTTGCATCATATATTTTTAGAAATGGCGAATGGAGATATTTATATTTTGCCTCGTGTACAATTGAGGTAATTTCATCAATCCAATGCCAATACAGCATAGAATTTTCATGGTAAAATGGAAAGTATCCTGCATCAAAATTAAAATCGCTGTATCCAAATGCTATGTACTCAACCAAGCCCGACGGTATAGAACCAAGTAAGGAGCGTAAATTTTTAACACCTTCTTGAGTTTCAATAATAGGAATCCATGAGGTAGTCGTAATTTCTGCTGATTCAAAAGTTTGTACTACGGCAAAAATGTCGTCGGCGCTTTCGCATTTGGGTACAAGAACATATTGCCACACATATCCTGATAATCTTTGCAACATCGCTATATCATATAAAAACTCATCACTCGAAGGTGGGTTAATCCGAATACTCAACTGTTCCACTCCACTAGAAACAATCCTAACAATATTTTCACGGGTTTGCTTTTTTAATTGCGCTGTGTGCTGAGGTTTATGAGGGATTTGGATACTATCTTCCAGATCAAGTACGATGGAAGCACCAATCTTGCTGGCATCCATAGCAAACATTGCAAATCGAGACTCATCAAGTTTTGTAAATTGAAAAATTTTTATCATACACAAACATGAACAAGAAAAATACAACGAATAAACCCCCATGACTCCAATGCTACTTATTATACGTTGAATTGAAGGAAAATCACTTTTTTATACCGTTCAAGGTCACGACTACATGAGTGGAACAAAGAATTTCTACGGTTCAGCACCCTCCTCGAGCAACGATTCCAGATGCAACGGCTTGGTTATCATCGCCAACTGACCGTCACCGAAATATGGCCACTGCTCACGAGGTTTATCCCAGTAGAGTTCCACGCCATTATGGTCGGGATCGTGAAGATAAAGAGCTTCACTCACACCATGATCACTCGCTCCGTCCAGTGCGATACCCTTTTCAATAAGTCTTCGTAATGCCGCAGCAAGTGAAGCACGGCTTGGGTAAAGAATGGCAACGTGATATAAACCCGTTGTGCCTCGTGGCGGCGGTGAGCCGTCCAGACTTTCCCACGTATTCAAACCAATATGGTGGTGATACCCGCCGGCAGAGACAAACGCTGCCGCAGTACCATATCGTTGAGTAAGCTCAAAACCTAAAACATTGCAATAGAACTGTAACGCCCGGTCAAGATTGGATACTTTCAGGTGGACATGACCAATCGAAACACGTGGGTCGAGTTGATAGTCGTTCATGGTAGAAGATGAAAATGTGTTTGAAAAACAGTTTTCCGCTCAAGCAACGATTTACTTCTCTTGGCATCCGTCTTTGCGACGTGTATCGGTGATGTGTGCTATTTTCCAGCCTTTGTCGGTCAGTACACAGTGAAACGCATTGACTCCGCAATGATTGAGTTTATCACCAACATAAAACTGATATGGAGTCCACACCGAAGCAAAGGCATCATCAATCTGCACATCATACCGCAGTATCCGCTCGTCATAGACGACTCCAGCGGGTTTCGGTGCGGCAATAGATTTCAAAAAATCGGCAATGGTTTCCGCGCGGAATACAGGTTTACCATCACGCAACGATGTAGTGTGCAGTGCCGCCGCAGGATGGAACGTCGCGCTCACCTTCGCACTATCGCCTGCTTTCATTCCTTCAAACATTTGCTGAATCAGCGCGACGACTTCTTTTTTTGCAGTTTCAATGTTCTGAGTGCTTTTGTCTTGTGCGCTCAGACTGCACGTACAAACAGCTGCAACCAAGCAAACACGCACCAATGAGAGAAAAAAGTATTTCATAGCAACCTGAAAAAATGGTAAAAACGAAGTATTATGATTGCTCAAACGGTTTATCTATCGGCTCCCATAGTTCGATTTTATTACCTTCTGGGTCATAAATCCAACCGAATTTACCGAACTCATATTCTTCAATTTTGTCTTCTACCCGCACTCCTTCTTTGCGAAGCGTATCCAAGAGCTCAACTAAATTTTCAACCCGGTAGTTAATCATAAACGGCGCGGTACTTGGTGCGAAGTAATCCGTATCGGCTTTGAAAAGCGACCACGTTGTAGATTTGCGCATTTCCGGGTTCTCGTCATCGCGCCACCGAAATAAACCATATCCGCCTTCTTCAACAGGAATATCTAAGTGTTTGCTGTACCAATCACGCATTTGTTTGACATCCTGCGTTTTGAAAAAGATACCACCAATGCCTGTAACTCGTTTCATATTTTTTGCCTTATATATCGTTCAAAAAAAATGTATTTTTTACTAATGTGGGATTTATTTTGCTTTATAGAACATTGCTTAAGATAATTGCTGCAAATAACAAGCAGTTTCTTTACAAAGAAATATCAAAATTACTACCGTAAAGGGGTCTGCACATCCACCTGCACAAACCGATTATAGAAACGCCCTTCGGGTAGAGCGTTATCATTGATTTTCGTTGCACCGAAACTATTGATTGTCATATTCGGGAACGCAATCAGCCCCGCAACCGCATTTGCACGCTGTTGAGCGAGAATACCATTGGTGATTTCGTTGCCGCGGGTGTCGGTATAGCCCGAAACCGTTACTTGCGCCCCCGGCTTTAGTGTTTGCTTAATTGCCGCCACGACACGTTGCACGTCAGCGTTTCCGCTAATGGGCGCATTCGTGCCATACGCAAACGAAAAGAGCGTGTAGCTGTCCGTGCGTTTGTCGGCTACTCGCTGTCGTTCTTTGTCAGCGACGCTGACAAGTGAAATAGGAATTGTGCGCACGGTTGTATTGAAGACAACGGGCGAATTTGCATCCGGCGACGACGCTGCACGCAATTCCACTTCTATCGGCTCACGAGATTGTGGTAGAGTTTCCGATTTTGCTATTTCCCATTCCAATATTTTTTCGTCCGTAGATGTCCCTTGCTTTGCAAACAACCTCTTGTATCGTTCAGTTGCGGTACGAAGCGCCACACCATTTGCTTCGTGCTGCTTTCCTTCCACAGACCACTCACCTACGCCAGCATTAGAGGAAATATCGAAAGTAACACGAATCTTTGCCGGCTCAATTACTCGCACAAAGTAATCAAACCGCAATTCTTCTAAAATCATGCGATTGTTGGATTGAATCTCCACGCGGCGCTGCTCCTCGGCTTCGAGTATCTCATCGCCATCAGTGCCGTTAGGTGTACGGGAAAGAGCTGTTTGAACCTTTATCCGATTTTCAGCAATTCCCCACGTCGAAACTACATACTCTTTTATTTTCTCAGCACGGGATTGCGCCAGACGCTTCTCATTTTTTTCCGTCAGACCGTCGGCATGACCAATGAGCGTAATGTCTGCCTTGGGGTTTTGTGTCAACCTCTTGCCGACGATATTGAGAACATGATAATAAATTTGTAATACGCCCGCTTCAGCAAAATTTTCTAGCCGAAATCCGGCGCTTTCCTCAGCTCGAATACGTTCATAGCGCGGCGCAATATCAGCCGATGCCGCACCAAAGAATATGCTGTTCAGCACATACCGAGAGCGTGAGGCAAGGAATTCTTCGATATTGATGGTCGGATTTTCTATCACCGAACCGTCCGCTTTGATACCACGGACATCAATGATTTTTGCAAAAATGTTGAACTGCTTTGCAAGCGAAATCGCTTGAGAAGGGGCTGCAATCGGCTTGCACTCGGCTATTCGCTTTTCATATCGTTGATTTTCTTGCTCTTGCAAAATTCGTATTTCCTCAGTCGAAAGTGGTGTGGTACGTTCGGGTGAGTACCGCACCGAAACACCTACGCGAGCAGCGCTCATTGTCCACGACGCATTTGCTCCCTGCAAACTATTGACCACATTTCCCAATGACAAAGCAAACGATGCTTCCGGCGCAATAAGCCACTGCCCTCTCTCACCAAGAGGAATTTCGTAACTCGCTCCCAAACGAACCGAAGGCAAAATGGATGCAAGGTTGGACATAACTCCCGAAAGAACATTCCGCTCACTGCGGAGAGTGCTAAACGTCAAGCCTGTCGTATCCAAGCGCTCGCTTTGACGATACGTCCCGGACAGGAAGGTAGAAAAGCCGACTCCGACATGAACACCCAGCATTGCAATCGGTCGGTACACAAGATATGGTTCGATAGAAAGCACTGAAAAAGAAGTCGCAAGCGAGTACAGAAGCGGTACAGATAGCGGTGAGGCAATATTGGCAGGATTAGCGAGAAGTACATTTTGACGCTGTGCAAAATTCATCGAAAAACTGCTTAACCCAAGCCGTGCTCCTACGCTAAGTGCAGGCAACATTGGAATTTCTCCAAAAACGCCCACATCAAAGCCCGACGCAGAGAGTGGGCTATACTCCGGACAACACGAAGGCACACCCGGTAGTCCCGTAAAACGGGCGCTCACAAATGGAATGACGTAGTCAAAAGCAGTACCAAATCTCATAAGTGAGGGATGAACAGTATCTTTGACAACGACTCTTTGGATTGTATCGCAAGGAGAGCCATTTCCGGCAACCTTTGCATTCTGAGCATTGATGCCATGCGGCAGACAAACAAGTATAATTATGAAAAGCAGAAATGGCAAAAACATACACTGCTCTACACGCTGCACACCGTACTTGAAAGGCACGACCGAATACTGGCGAAAGGCTTCTAGATTAATCGTTATCATCGTATGACCTCCATTCGTTGTTGTACTGTTTCAAAAGGCGTTCTTAAAAGGAGAAAATAAGAGCCGGATGGAAGGTCGGTCACTGAACAGCGCACGGTATATTCTCCCGGAAGCATTTCTGAACCGAGAATTTTTTTGACCGACTGCCCAAAACCATTTATCAATTCCATTTCTGTCCAGCCACGCTCTTGAAGAGTAAAGGTAATGGTGGTTTCGTCTTGCACGGGATTAGGCGCAAGAGACTTGATATTCAGAGGAAGAGTTGCAGTCAGAAGAAGCGAGCCTTGTGTGGTTTGGCAGGTATTCACCGTCACCTCTACACGCTGAAGTGCAATCGGCACACCTCGCTCACCGCCCCAAACAACGACTTGTCCCGAATCGAGTGCTTCGCGGGTATCGCTGAGCCATTGCACGTTGGCAATGCTAATTCGTGCCGACGTTACCGATTCTTCGGGAGTCGCTCCTAATCCACGCAGTCCAATAACCGCTTTACCAGTCAGCTCACCCAGAACGATATTTTGCAGCATATTGGGAGAACGTACTACGTCAAGACGAATTTTTCCATCAGTATTACTCAGCAGAGAGGACGACGACGAAGCGCTCCCAACCAACGATGCGAAAGAAACTACACGAACACTTGTATCGCCTGCCACAGCTGTTCCCGATGAAAGTCTGTCCGAAAAAGAAAGCAGCGTGATGTTTTGTACATCAAGCGTAAGGCGGAGTTGGCGCATAAAACGCTCAAGATTGGAAGGCAGATTCGACACACCCACCAATTGAATTTGTAACCGAATATCGTCACCGGGCGCATAAACAGTTTTCTGCGGCAGAATTTGCAAACGTAGAACTGTTTCGGGACAACCTTGATTACCAATGCTCCCTGCTCCTATTTGCGGGCATTGCGTGGCCTGAGCGCGAAGCTGGAAAGGCAACACGCGAATCTCACTTGTGGCTTCATTCTGCACACGTAGCTCAGCAAGCGCAGAATATGGGCGCTGACGAGGCTGCGGAGGACGAAAAGCCAGAGAAATAGTATAGGTCTCCGATGAAGGACGCACAATCGCTCCGGAAGTCAACAGAGATTCGCGGTTCAGCACACGAAAAGCACGAAAGTCAGCATCGGCAAGGTTATTCTCTTGCACAATGCTAATGTCAAGAATCCGCCAAACACCGGAGAGAACTGTTAAAGGCTGACCTCGCGGCGGGCTTTCAACCTGCTCTTGCGTCACAACACCAAAATCCAACAACGGCGGCACGGAAATACGCGATTCCGTGCCGGAGGAAAAGAATTGTAGGTTCTGCCATGCGCTCCGTGCGAGGGTATCAGTACCACTCAAAGCAAGGGAACGCACCGTCCAGTAATACGATTGGCTGGGGAGTATCTCTAGCGATGTACTCGTGAGCGCCGTCGTAGCCACCACTCGGCTCAGAAGTCGCTGGCTATTGCTTGCTGTTTCCATTGCGACTTCGTAATGTGTTGCTAGTAGCGCGGCTTGCCATTGAAGCAAGGCAGCACTCCCTGTCACTGCTCCGCCATTGCGCGGCGAAGTCAATGATGGCGGCAAAAGCGCCTGAGCACGACCACGCAAAAGAACGGTAGCACTGCCGGTAAAAGCGTCTTGGGTTTGGACTCGCATAGTATTTCTGCTCAATCCTTCAGCTTCGGGAGCGAACTCAACTGCCACGGATACGGAATTGCCCGGATCCAAGCGTACGGGTGAAAAATTTCTCACCCTAAAAGCAACGCCCGACAATGATTCATCGGTAATTCGGAAACCAGTGACAACATCACTAACGTCGCCTTCATTGGTGATACGCACAGTCTCTGCGGGGAGAGTGAGCGTCTGCCCAACAAATGCTGCTGTTGAAAATTGTATTTCCGCCGTAGAAAAGGTGAACACTGCCTGTATGCCTCTTGCGCGTAAGGAAATTTGTCCCGATGCCAAACCGCTAAAATTAATAATCGCCTCGCGCTCACCTCTGCCCTGAGGACTAAAAATCACGTCCACGGTTGCCCTGCCCGATGGCGGAATGACAATCTGCTGCGCCGAAGCCGTAAAATCGGCAGCGTTAGCACCGGTGAAGATGGTTGCAATGGTTATACTTACCGGATTAGTATTCACCAGCGAGATGGATTGTTTCAACGTTCGCCCTATTTGTGTTGCCCCAAAAGTCAGCGTACCATTGGGGGAAATCTCCAACTGTAAACTTCTGGGACTGCCCACAATCGCAAGCGACTGAAGAACAATGCCGCCAACGCTATGAGAAATAACCCCAGAGACAATCTGGGAAGTCAGCGGACGAAAGCGTACAAAAATATCACGAGAAAAAGAGCCGTCCAGCGCAGTAAAGGCAAGACGAGCCGCATTCCATGTTCGACCGGAATCGGAAGAAAGGTCAAAACCCTGCGGAGCTTGAAGCAGCACACTATCACGAACGTTTGTGCCGGAAAGCGTATAACGCTGCACGACTGAGATTTGAGTAACAAAGGTCGAGAAAGCCTCAAGTCGTGTGTTTGCGCTCACCGTGAGCCGTGGGAAATTCTGAGGAATCGCGACCACACGAAAAGAAGTGGAAGTACGAGCAGTAGTGCTATTCACGACCTCTACGCGCACAGTGCCAATAGTTTGCAACAGCGCAACGGGAACCCTGACGAGAATTTGCGACGCGCTGGCGGATTGCGGTGCAAGCACTTGTCCGGCAAAAACAACCGAGGCAGTCGTACTGAAGTTTGCACCATTGACCACAAGGATAATATCTGTCAGGCCCACAATCGCAGAATCGGAAGGCTGAAACGACGTAATAATTGGAAACTCAAGCGGCGAAGGCAGTTGGTATTCATATACACCAGTCGGAGTACCAATCATCAACTTCGTAGAATCAGCAACCATTGATGTTGTCGTGCTGACAGCTATACTTCCATTGGCAAAGTCTAGTTTTTGCCACGAAACACCATTATCGGTTGAACGGAAAACACCATTCGCTTCAGTGCCGGCATACAGTAATCCATTTTTTATGACCAAGCTCAACACCGTACCGATATTCGCACTTGGCTGAGGAGTTTGCCATGAGCGCCCTCCATCCAATGACCGATACACGTCTTCATTTGTTCCGGCAAGCAGAAGTCCTTGAGACGCAGCGAGTGACCGAACAGGAACGCGAGGAAAAATGGCGGGAGCTACGCGGTTCCACGATGAAGCGGCATCATTGCTTATCAAAAGCCCTTCATTTGTAGCACAGTAGATACTATTGGTGCTTTGCAAAAAGCCGTTTATTCCTACACCCAAGCCCTCAAGCGGATTTGAAAGTACCCTCGACCACGCAAGAGCAGCGTTATCATTCGCACGAAAAATACTACCTCCCTGAGTTCCAAGGAGAAATCTCTCCGCACTCGACGTTCCAAGGGATGTATTTCCCAATGATGAAATTTCGTCATTACCGATTCCAATGCTGGCGGTTCTCCACGTCGCACCGGCATCGCTACTGGCAAATACAGCACGTGCGGTAGCAATCACGGCAACGGATGATGTCTGTGATGCGGCGACTCGTAATGTTGCCGTACTTGTTGGAAGTCCTGTGGATGCAGGTGTCCATGTGCTACCGTCAGTAGTTCGGAACGCTCCAAGTGTAGGACTTGCTGCCAGAAACGTCTTCCCCGATAAAGCCAATCCACCTTGCTCAATATGAGTACCGGGCAAACCACGGTTGAGTTGCTCCCATACGCTGATGCTTCCCGAAGTGGACACATCAGTCCGAAAAACACCATTTTGCGCCCCAAGATAAAGGCTAAGTATTTTTTCGTTATTGAAGACCGCAATATCGTAGGATTCAGCCCCGGGATTGACTCCGCTGAGATTGACCTTTTGCCACGACGTACCAGAATTGGCATACAATCCATCGTTGGTAGCAGCAAATAATGTTTCACCTTGGAGGACAAGATTTCGGGCTATTTTTGTTTCTAAGCCGGTACTGAAACTACGCCACGTCTGCCCGTTGTCGCTACTGGTGAACACACCTTGACTGGTTGCAAGAAAAAGTTCATCATTTGCTTTGGTAGCGACATCATAGACAACAACGTTTGAAATTGCGGGGGTAGTTGGAACGATAGGCCAAGAGACACCTCTATCGGCACTCCGCAAAAGCCCATTCGGTGAGCCGCCGAAGAGCAATGACCGACCTTGAGCGGCAACCGAGCGTGAGCGCGAAGCAACTACGGAGCCGATAGAACCGGGCGAACTTACCAGTGACCACGACCGACCACTATCCACGCTCATAACCATTGCACTAATGCGAGTTTCTAAGCCTGTTCTGGCAAAAAGTGTATCACCAAAAGATACCAAATGTGTCACAGCACTTATCATTCCCGAAGGAACCACTTCCCACGAAGCGCCGTCATCACGACTTTGGTAGAGCAGCAAACCTGCGGAAGAGGTCAAGACAAATAAAGTACCTTGGTGAGAAAACAATGACGAAGCGAGAGTAGGTACAGGAAAGGAAGGCACGACGCTCCATGTCGCACCATGGTCGGCGCTCCGATAGATGCCGCTTTGGGCAATGACGTTGCTGCCTGATTGACCGCTCACAGTGTAAGTTTCGGCATCAGTAACGATGGCAAAAAGTTGTTGATTATGCACAACGAGTGATTTTGCACGTCCACTAAAAGGACCATTGCCACGCAGAATTTGGGTGCTCTGTGTAGCAATCTGCGCTGGAAGTGGCAACGATGCACAGACGACAACACCGCCCCATACAAGAATGCAGAAGAAAAAATTTCCCATGAAAGAAGTCTTGACCATAGTCCACCTAGAAAATGAATCCGGCAAAAACGAATCACTGCCACTAATGGCGGGTTGTATCGTTGATGCTCAAAATGTTATCGCCCCACCAACACTACCACCGACCGTGCGCCGAGCAATAGACCATGTTGGTCTAGTAAAATCGGTTCGCGGCCGACATCAAAAATATCACTTGGCTCATCGGCTCCGGTATTCAGGAAAACGTGCCACTTACGCTTATCGTCTAGTTCGGGAATCTCGAACCAGAGCGCTTCCCAGAACATATTCATTGCCACGTAAACATCATCGTCCGGCAGAAAGCCACTTTTGGCGTGCGCTCCGCAAAGCATATACGCTAATGCACGACTGCCGTCCGACCAATCCGGCTGCCATGCTTTTGCACCGTGAAAGGTAATATCGGGTTTGCCGCTGCCTAAGTAATCTTTATTTTGAAAATGATGCTTGCTGCGTAAGACGGCGTGTGCCTTGCGAAATTCCACACACCTCTGGACAAAGCGAAAGATATTCTCGTGCTTTTCCAAATGAGACCAGTCGAGCCAATTCAGCTCTGTGTCGTGGCAGTAAGCATTATTGTTACCATGCTGTGTGCGGCGCATTTCGTCGCCCATGTAGAGCATCGGTACACCTTGCGAAGTCAGGAGTATCGCAAACGCATTTTTGATTTGTCGTTCGCGGAGCGCATTGATTGCGGGGTCTTGCGTGTGCCCTTCCACGCTACAATTCCATGAGTGGTTGTCATTCGCGCCGTCATTATTATTTTCGCCGTTTGCTTCGTTGTGCTTGGAGTTGTACGAAAATTGGTCGTTCAGCGTGAAGCCGTCATGACAGGTAATAAAATTAATACTGGCAGAATTACTGCGAAATTCATACAAATCCGGCGAACCTTGCACACGAAGTGCCATTTTTCCTACCATTCCCGGGTCACTTTTGAGAAAACAACGCACATCATCACGATATTTTCCGTTCCATTCCGCCCAGCGCCCATAGCCCGGAAACGAACCAACTTGGTAGAGTCCACCGGCATCCCACGCCTCAGCGATGAGCTTGACATTTGCCAAAATCGGGTCGTAGGAAAGACTTTCCAAAAGCGGCGGATTCGATAGCGGATTGCCGTCCTGCGAGCGTCCCAACACGGAGGCTAAATCAAAGCGGAAGCCGTCAATGTGGTATTCCGCCACCCAATACTGAAGACACTGCTTCACCATTTGCCGGACGACGGGATGATTACAATTCACGGTATTGCCACAACCGGAAAAATTAAAGTACGAGCCGTCGGGAGCAAGCATATAATACACTTTGTTGTCTATGCCTCGCAAACTCAGCGTTCGCCCGCGATGGTCGCCCTCGGCGGTGTGGTTAAAAACAACATCCAGAATAACTTCAATTCCTGCTTTGTGTAAATCTTTCACGAGCGCCTTGAGTTCATCTCCTTGCATCCCGAATTTACCCGTTGCTGCGAACCCAGCTTTGGGTGCAAAAAAAGCAGTGGTGCTATAGCCCCAGTAATTGATAAGTTTTGCGCCGGTAAAAGGATTCGTGCGTGGAAATTCCAGCTCATCATATTCAAAAATCGGCATAAGTTCGACACAGTTAATACCCAGTTCTTTCAAATACGGAATCTTGCGCCGCAACCCCGCAAACGTCCCTGCTTCCTGCTCTGCAACACCCGACGACTCATGCTTGGTAAAGCCGCGCACGTGCATTTCGTAAATCACCAAATCCTCAAGCGCAACATTGAGCGATTTATCAGCTTCCCAATCGAAATCCTCGAACATGAGACGCGAACGAAAAGGATAGACATCCGGTGCATACTGCTCTACGCCCCATTCATCTCGACCGGAAAGTATTTTACCGTAAGGGTCGCTGACGATTTTTGTTTTATCAAATTTATGTCCGGCTGTATTCGGACCATCAAAGCGGAAGCCGTATTCAAGCGTTTCAGCGTCAACATCAAAAACATTGATGGCAAAAATATTCCCAATACGAAATTCCGGTGCGAATGGTATTTCGCAATAGGGCTGCTCCTCGCCTTCTTTGAATAGCACGAGCGTACACGCGGTGGCAGCACTGGAAAAAATGGCAAAGTTCACGCCATTCGGAACAATCGTTGCGCCAAGCGGAAGTGGTCTGCCGATGCGGTATTTCACACCGTCTTTTTCGTGCGTCGGGTAGTAGTCAATGCGCTGGTCGAGCATGGTCGAAATTCTGAATGATGAGTGCTGAATGGTGAATTGAAGACGACGCGGGAAATTCCTCTACTCAAACGCTGCAAGCCCCATTTGAAGAGACTCGGCGACAATAAAATAATTGAGGAAACCCGCAGCCCACATAATACTACGCAAATCGTCTTTCATACCGGCTATGAGAATTTGCCCATCGTGGACTTTGATAACGCGGTAGAGCATGAGTATTTTTCGTAATCCTACGCTAGAAACAGATTTCACGGCAGATAAATCCAATATGATACGATTATATCTACGAGCAATCGGGAGCAACTCCAGTTCCAACACCGGTGCGGTGTTTGCATCTATTTCACCGACCAAACTGACAATACCAATACCGGCGTGTTCGGAGGTTGAAATTTCAAGCGCGTACATAACGTCTTTGGAGAAGGTGATAGTGTTTGTTCTTGATTTTTTTCCAGTCACGAAGTTAGCATCTTTCCGCAATTAACCAAAATTGTTCGTACATTTTTTCTCTTGCCATTGACCATTTCAGAGGCTCTCAGTAATAAATTGTTGCATCGCTTGCAAACTGTGGTGAAAAAACGTGTGGGTTTTGTATTTTCGCCTGTGTGCTTTGGTGCATATCATTTCGTGTACGCTTTGGCTGTACGCATCAAGTTCCTTTCGTCATTATCACGGTATTTATTATGCTGGCAAAATTTCGTTCCATTTCGCTTTTCGGGAAAATACTCGGTATGGCAGCAATGATGGCTGCTTTTACAGCACTTGTCGCTTTTGTTGCGTACAGACAGGCGCGTATTCTGGATGAGCGAGACACAACACACATTATCGAAAATGCAATTCTCAATATTCGCGCAAATCGTATTGATTTCACCAATACCCGTAATGCCAGCTATATTGAACGCAATAACGCTCTTGCCAAAACAGCGGAAACCGCCTACAATAAACTTGGAAATGCAACCACGCCACTTGCTGATGCACTCAAAAAGCAAGATGCGCTCTGGCGGACATACACAACGACAATGGCAGAACGCGGCTTAACAGAAAATGATGGCATTGAGGGACGATTCCGTAAAAGCGCACACGAACTGGAAGACTTGTTTGAGCAGATTCAATCTCCCGAATTGAATCTTTTGCTCATGCAAACACGCCGTGATGAAAAAAACTTTATCATGCGCAAACTAGATAAGCATCTCAAAGAGTTTGAGCAAGACGGTGCAGCACTCGAAGCCAACGTGAGTGCATCGTCAGCACTTCCGCCGGATATGAAGACACGGGCTGCTACGCTTATTGGTACATATCGCTCAACCTTTGGCGAACTTTCGATAATCTTCAAGCGACTAGACGACATCGCGCAAAAACTTGACGACAGTGAGATAGCAGCACTGACCACAGTAGAAGCGCTTTCCGCCGAAAAAGCCGGGGCTGCGACAAAAGCCGAAAGCCTGATGTATATTGTGATTGTGCTGGCATTTCTTACGGGGCTACCTATCGCATACTTCCTTGCCAGAAGCCTTGTTCGTCCGGTCAAAGAACTCCAGCGAGCTACCGAAATGCTTGCTTCGGGGCAGCTGCTCATGGTGGAAGTACGCACAACCGACGAAATCGGTGCATTGGCACGTGCTTTTAATGCAATGTCAACCACACTCCGCGAATCTAATTCAAAAATCACGACCCAGCAATCAAATCTTCTTCATCAACAGAATGATCTTAATTCCACACTACATCAATTGGAAGCGCAAAGCGCCTACCTTAGCAGTAGTGTTTCGGCAATTCTTCACGAAATGCAAGCTCTCGCAGCCGGAGATTTGACGGTAAACTTGGACGGAAGCGGCGCAGACCAAATCGGACGGCTTTTTAGCGGATTCAATGATGTAGTGGGAAATATTCGCGCAATGATGGTAGAAATTATCGAAGCAGTGAGCGTAACGAGGCAAATTGCTATCAAAATCAACGAGTCCAAAGATGCGCTGGTCTTCTGGGCACAAAAGCAATGGGTTCAATCCGATGAGGTCAATACTGCTCTGGAGGAAATGAACAAAGCCATCACGCACAGCGCCCGCAATGCAAGCGAAACGACAAAATTTGCAGCCGACAACAGCAAGGTTGCAGCCGAAGGTGGTTTCGTCGTCGCGCAAGCCGTTGAGAATATTCGTTCGCTTGCTGATGTTGTGAAAAATTCGGCTGTGAATATTGAGCATTTAGGCGTTTCAAGCAAGGACATTGGGAAAATTATTCAAACGATTGAAACGATTGCCAAACGGACAAATCTGCTGGCTCTGAACGCAGCCATTGAAGCCGCCCGCGCGGGTGAGCAAGGAAAAGGCTTTGCCGTCGTCGCCGATGAAATCTCGCACCTCGCCGACCAAACCTCCACCGCAACCAAGCAAATTAGCGGTATGCTCGACCAAATTTTGCACGACATCGAAAGCGCGACATCGCTCATGTACGCAAGCAGTAACCGCGTCAAAGAAGGAATTGCACTCGCCGATGCAGCCGGTGAAGCCTTAGGCGACATTATGGAAAGTTCGCAATCGGTATTAGACCGTATTAGCCAAATCGCCTCTTCTGCCGAAGAACAGTCGGCGACCAGTCTCCATATTTTGAGCAGCGTTGAGAATATTGCTTCGACTGCTTCACAATCAGCAAAAGAAACTGAGCGCGTGGCATCTACCATTAATAATCTCGCATCTGTTACCGGGCAACTCAACAATCTCGTTCATCGCTTCCGGCTGGATAAAAACGATAATTTTTCCGTTCCCTTGCCCGGAAGCAATCAGAACCTCCTCTCAAGTTCACAGCTCTCTTCGCTTCTCATTCCAAGCAAACAAGATTTATCCAACGATTTGAGCCAATATCGTGAGGAAAAAATTCATGCGAAAAAAGGCGATGTGGTGATGAAAGAAGGCGAACGTGGTCGTGGTTTCTACATTATGCACTCTGGCACATTGGAAGTTTTCAAGGATGGTGTAAAAATTACGGAATTCAGCGTACCGGAAACAATTTTTGGCGAAATGAGCGAAATCACCAACGAAAACCGCTCGGCAACTATCGTTGCAAAAGTTGATTCAAACATCACGTACTATAATTCGACGATTGATGAACTCGTGCGCAACAATCCTGAAATATCGAAAAAGCTCATTTTTACGCTTGCTATGCGACTCATTAACACCACCAACCGATTCACCGACACACGCAAGGCAGCGAAACAGTCGTCCGGAGCGTAAATGATTCCACGCAAGAATATGATTTCACGAACAATTATTGCAAATTTTTATTGCTGCCTCTGGTTCTTGTTTATGTTCCCCAGCAGCAGCGTTTCCTTTCCGAGCACACAACAAAAAGACTCTTACCTCCAAGAGCGCATCACCACAGGCGTTGATGCAATGTACGCCATGCGCTACTCTGAAGCCGCCCGCGCTTTCGATGACATTATCGCAAAGTATCCGAACGAGCCCACGGGCTACTTCTTTCGCTCGCAAATTCATCTTTGGAAATTTCTTTTCGATTATAGCGAGACAGATTACCGACTTTTTCTGCAAAGCTGCGACAAAGCTATCGCCGTTGCAGAAACAAGTCTGAGGCAGCGCCCCGACAATACTTTCGCCCAAACCATCGTCGGCGCAGTCTATGGCTTTCGGGCGATGGCAAATTTCCGTGCCGAAAACTTCGTCAAAGCCACGCTGGACGGGCGCTCGTGCTATAACTATTTGAATGAGGTCGTCAAGAAAAATCCTTCCGAGTTCGATGCCTACTTAGGTATGGGAATGTTTCACTTTGGCGTAGCTGCTATGCCGAGCGTTGTGCAGACAGTAGCTAATTTCGCAGGATTGAAAGGTAATTTGGAAGGCGGTCTGGCAGAAATCCGCATGGCAGCGGAAAAATCACTGTGGGCAAGAAACGATGCCTCCATGTTTTTGGCGATGATTAACGTGTATTACAAGCGCGATTTTACGCAGGGGTTGCGGTATTTGAACGACCTCACCTCTCGCTATCCGACAAATGTTCCGGTCTTATATTCTTTGGGAAATGTCGAACTCTTTGTCCGCAAGCCCCAGTCTGCGCTTCCTTATTACCAAAAAGTAGCCCAACTTTCCGATACTAACTTCCGTGCTTTTTCGGCATTTGCTCATTACCGTATTGGCGAATGTTACTGGCGAATGAATGATTTCGAGAAAGCAAAAAGCGAGTTCCAACGATTTTTCAAAGGGCGCTATGAGCGGAGTTTCCGCGGGAATGCTTTACTTCGTTTGGCACTCTGCTATGAAATGACGGGAAATCGCACCGAAGCCGTGAAAGGCTATGCAAAATGCACCGCTCTTACGCCCTTTGAGCCGGACGACCGTTTTGCCTCACGCCGTGCGAAAGCTCTTGCACAAAGACCACTTGATGCTGCACAAATGCAACTCATCAAAGGAATCAACTGCGTGGAATCGCTACGGCTGCAAGAAGCCGAACAACTCTTGCGACCGATTGCTGAAAACTCTGCGCTCTCGAAAGAACTTCGCTCTGAAGCCTTCTATAATCTTGGCGAGACCTACCGCGAAGCAAAACGCAATGTAGAAGCAATTGCTTTCTATCTTAAAGCCGTTGAATTAGAGCCGTCGGAGGAACGCTGGGTGATGCCGTGGAGTTACTACCGAATTGCTGAGATTCACGCGAACGCCGGTAAAATAGAACTTTCACGCTCCTATATCGAAAAAGCAAAAGTCTTTAATGGCTACGATTTTCAGGAATGGCTTACCTTTTTGATGGAACGCGACGCGACGCTGCTCAAAGGCTGAAAGTCATGCAAGGATAACACGTTCGGGCTTTGGCTATGACGAAAAAAATGGATATATTTCTTCGTGGTTTCAAGCTCCCAGCCCCGAATTTCTCTTCACCATTCTCTACGGAAACTTTTATGGAAACGCTTGTAGAAGAACATCTTGCAGAACGCCTTCTCACTTACGCCGAGTATCGGGAACTGGATGTGGACGATAATCTATGGTATGAACTTTTGAATGGAGAACTTGTGAAAAAATCTTCGCCTTCCCCGCGTCATCAACGCGCATCTATGAAATTATCCAGTATTATGCACCTTTTCACGAGCCAGCAAAATCTTGGATTTGTGTATTGCGCTCCGATAGATGTTTTTGTAGATGAGTACAACGTCCCACAGCCGGATATTCTCTTCATTAGAAACGAGAACAAACATATTATCACGAGTGACGGCATCATGGGCGCACCCGACCTTGTGGTCGAGATTCTTTCGCCCAGTTCTATTCGCAATGACAGAGGCATCAAGCAACGGCTTTATCAGCGCTTGAGTGTGCAGGAATATTGGATAGTTGACCCGAAAAACAATGCGATTGAAGTGTATCGTCTCACAGACGGTGTTTATGACTTGGTTTCGTTCGCAGTGGAGCGTGGAACAGTAGATTCTACGGCAATTACGGGCTTGCACGTGGAGGTCGGCGAAATTTTTGACGAAGCAGCTTAATCATTCGCCATTACTTTTTTATACTTGAATCACGCTTTTGAGTGCTATCCAGCCGTATCGTCGCGTTAGTTGTCAATAATCTACTTTTTGCAGACGACTGAATAGGTGCGGGCTTTGCACTTGTTGGAAGAGCGGAAGGTGTATTTTGTGGCGTGGCTCTCGCCGGAGCACTTTGAAAGCGCTCAATACCATCAAAACCCTGTGGTGCAACCTGTTTCGGTGCAGAGAGTTTCGGCGCGGCAAGCTTTGGTGCGGCTACTTCCGATTCTACCGATTGTTTGTTTTGCTGTTGTAAGGATTCTTCTGCTCGCCCTTCATCACTTTTTTTTCGCTCAAGCGATTTTGTTGTTTCTTTTCTTTCCTCAATCAGTTTACTCTCCTTGTCTTTCACCGCATTTTCCTTCACAGAATTATTCTTCGCATCATCGCTTGGCATAGCCTGGTCACTGCTTGTTCTATTTTGTGGTGCAACAAGAGGTGCAGCAGAAGGCTTTTGCTCTTCCGGCTGCACAAGCCGCTTCATTCCTTGTTCCTGCCGTTCACCCTTTCGCCCTACTGATGAAGCATTTCCAGCATCTTTTGTTTGTCGGTCACGAGATTGTAAAGCGTCAGTTTTACCGGATAGTGATACTCCTTCCAATTGCTCAGTATTCTTCGGACTAGGAGCTGCTTCCGATTCTTGAATCGTCTTTTGTACAGCACCATTTTTCAATTCGCTCATTTGCCAGCGATAAACGCTAAAACTTAATCCAACGGCAACAAGAATTGTCGCCGCAGCCCAGTACCAACGCTGCGTAGCAACGGTTGCAAGTCGGAAAATTTTTGCTCTTTGTGCAGATTCTACCTTTTCAATCTGAGGAAGCATAATCATCACCGGCGCGGCATTATCGGACTTCATAACCCTCCGAAGCTCTTCCCACTGGGCAGCAAAAAAAATGTCTTCATCTTCATCACCCTTTTCTGCGTCGTTGATAATTGTTATGGTTGCTTTCAAACGTTCAAATTCTTGCATGAGTGCCGGATTCGCTGCAATCAACAATTCCCATTCGTTGCGTTCAGTTTCTGACGCTTCGCCGTAAAGGACAGCAAGCATATGAGCTTGAGTATGAGGGGCAAGGTTCATGGTTTTGCAGCGAAGGGTAGTGGAACAATCGGTGAATCGCTCAGTTCTGCGTAATGAGCCGACAGAAGCGCTTGCATCTTTTTTAATGCCCGAAAGTGTAATGTTTTCGCCGTTCCTTCGTGCGTACCGAGTTCTTCGGCAATTTCCTTGAAGGTGAGGTCGTGAAAATGCTTGGCAACAAAAACCGTCCGTTCACCTTGCGTCAGCCGTGCCAATGCTTGCTCCACTAATGCGTGTGCCGATGCAGTTTCGGCGCTTATTTGGGGATTGTGCCCGTCCGGAGGAGCATATCCATGTAGGTCGTCATTGCTTGTTTGTTCTAAGATGCTCAATTCCACGAGTATTGCGCTCCGTGCCGATTCTGAGCCGCCTATAAGGCTGCTCTTTTTGTCCAGATACGTCGTCATTGCCACACGATACACCCACGACATCACTTTCGATTCGCCTCGAAACCCGCACAGATGCTTCCAGAGTTTTACCCAAATTTCTTGCGATAAATCTTTTGCGCCGTCGCCTTTGCCACCAAGATGAACTGCGATACGCAGAACGGAATGCTTGCAAGCGTCATAAAGCGCACGGAACGCCGTTTCGTCACGCTCACGGCAGTAGTGCTCAATGTGTGAGCGCAGCGTATTATCGTGCAATTGTGCAGATGCAGAGTTCACAAGAACCTCGTTATTGCTTGTGTTGGGAATTGATGCAACATAATCATTTTGGTAGAATTTCTTTACCTGAAAGGCAAGAATGTCAGCGCCACCACAGACAGTGAGACTTTGGTATCATGGACATTCTTGCCGATGTACATTGTTTTGCGAATTACTGCCGATGATTTCGCACAACACCTATTTGCAACATTTGTGCAGTTTCCACAAGGCGAACAAATTCAGCGCGGTAGCCGTCCGGGTCTTTGCCAAGCGATTCGCGTGCAAGGCTGAGTACCTGATTGTACGAAGAATTTGCTTTGAACGGAGAGTCACGAAGAATCATGGCAAATTCTGCAACCGCCGCCGAAAACTTGAAGTTATTGGAAGCCGCTTGCAATGGTGCATCCACATTCGGCACAGGTCGTTCAATAAGTTTTGATACCGAACCGTCCGGCTCTTTGTAGCGAATTTTTACGGTCATCATTTCGCCCGAAGCATTGACTGAGCGCTTGTTTTCGTGTGGCGCTTGAGGAGTTTGATATTTGAGCGGGTCAACCGCCGTGTTTCCACTTGGATTTTGCCACGCCACGCCTACGGGAACAATCTCGTAGAGCGCTGTTACCGTGTGACCTGCACCGATTTCGCCCGCGTCTTTTTTGTCGTTGTTGAAGTCTTCTTTTGCGAGCATTCTGTTTTCATAACCAATAAGGCGATAGGCTTGCACTGCTGCGGGATTGAACTCGACTTGAATTTTCACATCTTTCGCAATCGTAAAGAGCGTACCACTCATTTGCCCGACCAAGACGCGCTCTGCCTCGCGGCGATTGTCAATGTACGAATAATTACCATTGCCCTTGTCGGCAAGCTTTTCCATTTTGGAATCTTTGTAATTGCCCATGCCGAAGCCCAGCACCGTCAGAAATACACCCGATTCGCGCTCCTGCTCTATAAGCCGCACTAAATCACCTTCGCTGGAAACACCAACGTTGAAATCACCATCCGTAGCGAGAATCACACGGTTATTACCGCCCTTGATGAAATGCTGCTTTGCAAGACTGTATGCGAGTTTGATGCCTTCTCCGCCTGCTGTGGAACCGCCCGCGCTCAGTTTGTCCAGTGCTGAGAGAATACGCTCTTTGTCATTACCGGATGTTGAAGGCAAGACCACACCTGCATTTCCGGCATAGACGGTAATGGCAACGCGGTCTTCCGGGCGGAGTTGTTTTGTCAGCATCGTAAATGCTTCTTTCAAAAGCGGAAGTTTTTCCGGCGAATCCATCGAACCCGACACGTCAATCAGAAACACCAAGTTTGTGGGCGGAAGCTGTGCCACCGGAATTTCTCTGCCTTGCAGTCCGATATGTACAAGTTTATGCGCGGCGTTCCAAGGACAGGAAGAAATTTCGGTATTGACGGAAAATGGCTCTCCGCTTTTTGCCGAAGGTTGCGGATAGTCATAGCGAAAATAGTTGATAAACTCTTCGCTGCGCACTGCGTCTTTGGGCGGAAGTTGCTGCATTGTCAGAAAGCGTCGCATATTGCTGTACGAAGCATTATCCACGTCAATCGAAAAAGTAGATAGCGGATTTTGAAGTGCTGCGGCAAATTCATTGTCGTTATGATGCGCATAATCTTCGGTATTGA
>JANYDO010000390.1 GCA_025363605.1 Candidatus Kapaibacterium sp. | reverse complement strand
GCTACTGACTCAAGAGGATTGCCAAAAAATTATGGACAAATTAAACAACCGACCTCGAAAGGTTCTCGGCTTCCGAACGCCAGCAGAGGTATTCTTTTCCATGAACTTACAACTTTCGCACTTGTAACTTGAATTCAAGAGTTCTTAGGTTCTGGCAACTACAAAAAATTATGGAAATAGATTTTATTCAAACGCAAGCACTGGTCAATATTATTACAACCCATGCTGGTAAATGGGTTGAAGCCAGATTGTGCTTTAATGGCTTCGCTGCTACCCATTTTCTCTATTTTACAGCGAACAAACTGTATGAGGAAGGAATTGATGGCGAAGAACTGGAAACCTCCATTATGGACTTTAGCAATCGCTATCAAGATTGTTATTGGCACATTGACAATATCGTTTAGAACAATTCATCGGACAAGATCTCGCAGAATTGGCGGTAAAGCATGGCGTAACGACGTACAAAGATGGCAAGCAAAACAAGGGCTGGAAGGGCTTAACGCTGGAGCATTTGGCGGGTTTGTCGAATGACAACAAACAAGCACCGAATGGTCTTGGATTCGAGTTAAAATCGACGGCATTTTATCAAGTGCGCGGTGTTTGGCGACCGAAAGAAACGTTTGCTATTACAATGATAAACCCACGGAACCTTCTTGCTACGCCATTTTTCGACAGTCACTGTTGGGAAAAGCTAAAATCGCTAGTGTACTGCGCCGTAACATGGAATGGCAAACACAATGTGAAGTCCGTGCTTTTGAAGGCTCAATCATTTGACTTTTTAGAAAGCGACACACTGATTCAAGAAATCGAAGCAGATTACGAGTTTATCCGCGAGAAGCTGAGAATACAAGGCTTTCAGGCACTGACGGGTAAAGATGGGAAATGGATACAAGCCCGCACGAAAGGTGCAGGACATGGTTCCACTAGCAGAGCTTTTTATGCACGGAAAGAATTGATTCAGGAAATTATCAAACTGTAATCTGGGAAACAGCACAAAATCGAAGTGGAATACCTTCAAGCATGGTGGGATTTTGCAGTATGTGCCCGACGTCAGTTTTTGGCTTGGGAAGAATAGGTAATGTGTAATTTGTTTGGAAGCCGTACTGCCGCTTGTGGTGCGGCTCGTTTTCTCACAAAATCTTTACTAAAACCATGAATATCCCTCAACCCACGCACCATTCCTGACGCACAAGGCAATCCTGCCTTCGTGCAACTCTCCGCGTCGGAATACCAACACTTACAATAAGAATTTACATTGCTGAAAAATGCGAATTTACTCCATAAATTCAAGTGCCTACCCACACCATCAAAACTTGAATTCACGCAATTACCACCACTGATTTTTTCTTTGTTTCGTTAGCCCAAGAAATTTTGCTATTTTTGCAAGTCTGTGCATAGCAGATGTGCATACATCGTTCGGCGCGAAAAAGCGCCTTCAAACCAAGCATCAACATAATTTTCTACTTCATCAATTTCAAGTTTTTAGCGCTATGAGTGTTCTGGTCAATAAAAACACAAAAGTCCTCGTGCAAGGTATCACGGGCAATGAAGGCACATTTCATGCTTCCCAAATGCTTGCCTACGGCACAAATGTCGTCGGCGGCGTAACGCCGGGCAAAGGCGGCACTGAGTATTCCGGTAAAGGCGAAGACACCTTCAACCGTCCCGTTCCGGTCTTCAACACCGTGAAAGACGCTGTGGTGGCTACCAAAGCCGACACATCCATCATCTTCGTTCCGGCATCGCTGGCGGGCGAAGCAATCTTGGAAGCAATCGAAGCGGGTATCGGGCTGATTATCTGCATCACCGAAGGTATTCCGGTGCGCGATATGACGGTCGTTCACGCGGCACTGAAAAACTCGAACTCGCGCCTTATCGGTCCGAACTGCCCGGGTATTATCACACCGGGCGAGTGCAAAATCGGCATTATGCCGGGCTTTATTTTCACGCCTTCTGCTTTCACGCCCGCAGGCAACGGCAGCGGCGTGGGCTTGGTGTCGCGCTCCGGCACGCTCACCTACGAGGCAGTGAAGCAAATGAGCGATCTCGGTATTGCGCAGTCAACAGCTATCGGCATTGGCGGCGACCCGATTATCGGTACGCGCTTTATTGATGCCATCAAACTCTTCAACGAAGACCCCAAGACCATTGCTATCGTGATGATTGGCGAAATTGGCGGTTCAGCAGAAGAAGAAGCTGCGGAATATATCAAAAAGTATGTCAAAAAGCCCGTCGTGGGCTTTATTGCCGGACAAACAGCACCTCCGGGACGACGCATGGGACACGCAGGCGCAATCATCTCCGGCGGCAAAGGCACAGCGAAAGAGAAAATGGAGGCAATGAAAAAAGCTGGTATTCTCGTCGTGCAATCCCCTGCTACGATTGGCGTTACCGTTGCCAAAGCACTCGGCATTGACGTAAAAACGGCTGCCCCGAAAGCCGCCGCTCCCAAAGCCGCTGCAAAACCCGCAGCAAAAGCAACTGCACCAAAAGCCGCTCCGAAAGCAACCGCTTCTAAAGCTGCGCCGAAGGCTGTTGCTACAAAAACAGAAGCACCAAAAGCTGCTGCTCCGAAGGCTGCTGCGCCGAAAACGGCAGCGGCAAAACCCGCAGCGAAAGCAGCAACAAAGCCTGCGGCAAAAAAATAAGCAAACACCGTATTCAAACTTCGCCGCATGATGCAGTCATTGTGTGGCGAAGTTTTTGATTTTACTATCTTTTTTCATTTTTTTATTTCTTGAAAGATTTCCACATGGAACGCACACTGGCTATTTGCAAACCCGATGCAGTTCGGAAAAATGTTGTTGGCGAAATTGTCGCCATGATGACACAAGCGGGTTTCAAAGTCCTCGGTTTGAAAATGATTCGTCTCTCCAAAGAGCAAGCAGGCGCTTTCTACGCCGTCCACAAAGAGCGCCCATTCTACGGCGAACTCGTTGACTTCATGTGCAGTGGCGCTGTTGTCGTCATTGCATTGGAAAAAACCAATGCTGTTGCGGATTACCGCACACTTATCGGCGCTACCGATCCGGCAGAAGCAGCAGAAGGCACAATTCGCAAGCGCTTTGCATCAAGCAAAGGCGAGAACGCAGCGCACGGCTCGGATTCGGTCGAAAACGGTCGTAACGAAGTTGCTTTCTTCTTCAGCGAAGCGGAAATTGCTGCTAATACGCTGTAACCGTACATTCGGGTATGCTCAAAGAACTCAAGCAAATATCGCATAGCATCAAATACGAGAACCCGTACTGGCAGTACGGGTTCGACGTATATGAGAAGCCCGACGGTTCGGAAGGCGAATATCACTACGTCCATTCGCGCGGCTCGGTGATGATTGTTCCTCGCTTCGATGACGATACATTTTTGCTTTCCACGCAGTATCGCTATCTCAATCAGCGTGTGAGCCTTGAGTTTCCGGGCGGTGGTCAGCTGCCTCATCTCACCCCCGAAGAGCAGGCGCAATGCGAATTGCAGGAAGAATCCGGCTATTCCGGTACGCTCAGGCTTTTGGGCGCGTTCAATCCTTGCAACGGCATCACGAACGAATATAGCGTGGTGTTTCTTGCCACCGACCTACAGCCCGCGCCAAATGTGCATCACGACGATTCCGAAGAGTTTATGCGTTTGCGTCTGAGCCGTGCGGAAATCACTGCCCGTATTCGCTCCGGCGAACTCTGGGACGGCATGACGCTTGCGGCGTGGCAGATATTTTTGGCGAATGAGTAAATCTGCTCTTCCTGTACTCAAGCTATTTCATTCTTCATCTTCTGCAAAATCTTCATCTTCTGCAAAAAACGATGAGCAACGACCAACCCTCCTTCTCGCGGCTTTTCAATGCGCCGACCGACGTTCCTGCAATACTCGTTATTGTGCTGGGGCTTGCCATAGCGCTCTTTTTGGGTGATGTGCCTGTGCGCCTGATTGGTGTGTGTATTGCACTTTTAGGTACTATCGGCGTGGTGGTCTTGTACAACCAGCGCACGAAGGATTTATCGGCACTGCGCGAAAGTGCGCTCCGCGAAAATGCGCTCCGTGAGCAAATGAAACCGTCGCCCAAAGCGTCGGACGTATCGGATTTCAAAACGACGATGAAGCAAGATGGCAGCTCGAAACGTCTCGTCTTCGACGACTTTGCCGAATCCTTCGGCGTTGCCACCGACGACAGCTCGCAAGTTCTTCCCAAAGCGGAATCAAACCCCGTTGCTCCCCAAACTCCACCCACAGCAGATACATCACAAAGCGCACCGAAAACGCCATCCGCTGCGCTTCCCAAAAAACTGGTCTTTGACGATTTTAGCGATGATGCCGCCGGATTTGATGATGTCAACGAAGTGACGCTCGTGACAGCGCCGCACAAATTCACGCCCGAAACGCCCCCGCCAACGTTGCCCACGCCACAAAGCGCCGTCCGACAAACTCTCGACGAGGCATCCGGCAAAACGTCGGAGCAGTCTGCTTCCGGCAAAAAAGTATTGGTATTCGACGACAGCGACGAAAATGCGAGTCTGCATAATGACTTCACGCCGCAGGTCGCTATTGGTCACACATCGCTCCCAAGCGATTTACAGCCGAAACCCGCACCACCGCCCGCGACTCCGCCACCACCGCCCGTGACTATTGCCGAACCGATTCCGGGCAATTACAATGCACCGAAGCTCGATGAATCCTTGCTTGGTGCTGACTTTGACGATGATGATGCAGAATTTCGCATCGTTGGCAAATCCGTAGCTGCCGCACCTGTTCCGACGACGATTGCCACGGCACAAGTCGCTTCAGCACCCACTCCCACTGCCGACGAAAAAAAAAAAGATGAGTCGCCATCCGTAAACCCAGCGCTGACGACGGCAGAGAGTGGTTCGGCAGAATCGGAAGTCTTAGCAAAAGCAGTAGAGAAGGCGATTGCTGATGCCACCACAGTCACAACCACAGCACAAGAGCAAAGCCCCGCAGAAAAGCTCGCAAGAGAAATGGCGGTCGAAAATAAGCAAGCGGCAGCAGTGCCGATGCTGGAAGAACTGACCACGAACGAAGACATTCAAGATAAAGTCACCCGTGCCGCCAAAGCTGCCGTTATTCGTGAGCAATACGAAGCACCAAGCCCGACAGCAGCAACAGAGGCAACCAAAACCCAATCGAAAGCTCCCGCCAACCAAGCATCCACCGAACTTCCGGAAGAAGCGGTGAGCCATCGCCGCAAGAAGCTCACCGTGCAAATGGAAGAAATCGTCGAGGAAACGCCGGAGAGCGCGAAAAATGAGCCACGCCGCGAGTTCGAGTTTCTGCTTCAACGGGTCTTGCTGGCTATTCGTTCTGCCATGAGCGCCCGCACGACTGCCTACTGGTGGTATGCCGCTGACCGCAAGCAACTGACACTGGAGTCGAAAATTTCTGATATGCCGGAAGCAATGCACAAAGGAAGTTCATTCCCGCTTGGCAACGATGCTCTCAGTCACATTGCCGAAAATGGTGCGCCGGAGATTCTGACGGAAATCAGTAGTGATGCGGAGTTGCAGCTTTTACCATACTATGCTTCTTCTGCCAATACACGGTCTTTTGTGGGCGTACCGGTGTTTTTTAATAGTGCCGTTGTTGGCGTTATCACGGCTGACTCTACCGAAGACGATGCGTATGATAACGCAACGGTGAGCTTTTTGGGGCATTTCACAAAACTGGTAAGCGGCTTAATTCAAAGTTATACCGAAAAATACGACCTTCTGCAATCCGCACGAACACTGGATGCGATAGATACATTCCGTCAGCTTACGCTCAAGCCTGACCGCACGGGCGAAGATGTTTGCACGGCGCTGATTCGTGCGCTGATGCGCCTTGTGCCGTACACAACCATCGGGACGTGTATGTACAGCGAGGAGCGAGGCGGCTGGTACGTCTCGAATCTCCACACCAAAGAAACGGCTGCAAAAGAAATTCTGGGCGGCGAGGTCTATTTGGATAATTCTCTTGTCGGCAAGACCATTACAAATGGTCGCACGTACCGCTTTGCGAACCCTGCTGCAAATTTCATACGCGTCACGCAGCGCGAACAAAAGCCGTCCGTGCTGGCATTTACCGGTGTTCCGCTTGTGTCGGTTTCGCGGTGCTATGGAGCACTTTTTATTGAGGAAACAGGTGAGACGCGGCTGACGAAGCAGGATGTGGAAATTATCGAAACCGTGTGCGAATATGCAGGCACGGCGCTTGAGCAGATGCAGCTTCAGGATTATGTGCAGACACACGCCCTTTTGCAGGAAGCCAGTGATAATGCGCTTGTAAGCACGGTTACATTTTTGCAGCGTGTGAAGGAAGAATTAGCGCGAGCGGAAGATGTGGAACTCTCACTCACTATCGCCCTTGTGAGCCTCGACAAATACGCATCGTTCAGCAATAATCCCGTGCTTCTGGACGAACTGACGCAGGCTTTTGTACAAATTCTGCGGAAAAACCTTCGCCCTTACGATGTGATAGCCCGCTACCACGGCACAACGCTCGCCGTTTGCCTCATTGAGAAGAACACTCAGGCAGCGCAGATGTGGGCAGAACGCATCCGCCGCGAAACCGCCGCCGCAAGCCTGAATGTGGGCGGAAAGCAGTATAATGTCACCGTGAGTATCGGGCTGGCAGAGTTTCTCAAGCAGGCAAATATCGAAGAACTTATGGCTCACGCGGAAAAAGCAATGGACGCAGCGCTGAAAAAGACGAATAGCGTGAGTATTTTTAGTTGATAGACGATAAACACATACTGGCGTACTGAATGTGCCAAAGCAGTCATTACCTTACGGCTTCAGACCTTGCGGTACGCCATTCGGATACAGTTTGTTGATTGCTTCTTTAATCCGCGCAATACGGTTTTCAGGGTTTGGATGCGTCGAGAAAAATTCCGGCTGACGCTTGGCGCCGCCGCCAGCCGCCGCAAGAATTTCCATGACGCGAATCATCGAGCGCGGGTCATAACCCGCTTCCGCCATAAACCGAACTCCCAAGTAATCTGATTCTAATTCGTCATCACGCCCAAATTTCATCGTTGCCAAATTGCCAATCATCATAGCAACTTGTGAAGTCCGCATACTGCTTGGGTCGGCGGGATCGTATGTAGCCAGCACCGCAGCGCCACTTAGTCCCTGCGTGAGTTCTTGTTTTGCCATCTGTTCCGCACCATGCCGTGCCAATACGTGACCGATTTCGTGCCCCATCACTCCAGCAATCTGACCTTCAGTCTCCAAACGCCGCAGCAGCGCCATTGTGATAAATGTTTGCCCGCCCGGCAGTGCAAAAGCGTTAATGGTTTGTTCGTCCGCAAGGACGTGAAATTCTAAGGGATAGCCCGATTCCTTGATGTTGGGCAGACGTGCGAGATTGCCGCACACCCGCTCCACAAGCGCTTGCGCTTTTGCGTCCTGCGTTTGTCCGCCGTACTGCCCCGCCACTTGGGGCGCAGCCTGCAAGCCCATGGCGATTTCTTGCTGCGCAGAAATCTTAATGTACTGCTTCTCGCCGGTTACGGTATTCACCGAGCTGGAATTAAAGTACGAAAAGAGCGAAAAGGCTGCAACGCCAAGTCCGATGAGAAGTCGCAGCCCAAGAGATTTGCCCTGCGGACGGCTTTGCATAGGCATTGCACGTTGAGTAAAAAGATTAGGATTCATCGTAGTATAAAAATCAGTTTGAAAAGTAGGAGGATAAAAAGAAAAAGGCGCTAAATGATTTCAGATAGAAACTTTTGTTTTGGAGTGCTGAAAATATCGCACCGTCATACCGACGTAGGTCGGTATCCATATCGAAAGAAAGCAGAACGTAATGACGCTTCCAATGGATGCCGACCTGCGTCGGCATGACAGAGTTTTCCACTAAATCCAATGAGAATCAAGAGAAAATTATTCCGGCACTTCTACAAATTCTTCGATTTCCAATAATTCGTACACGCCTCCGGCAAAAGCACCGAAGATAACGTGCGTGAAAGCAAGAGAGCTGCTTTTGATTATAGCGAATTGTGGCATGAACGATGTGAGAGCGTAAAAATTGATACCATAGAGTGCTAAACCAAACAACGCTCCGCCTACGATGCCGACAATTAGACCCCAGCGGTGTAGCACATACGCAATAAGGCAGGCAAAGCCCAGCGAAAAAGGAGTATGTACCACCAATGCAGCCGTCCATACCCGAAGCGTATCCCCTGCTGCGGGCGAAAGGACATCTTCGCCAAGAAGCACAGAAGCAAGCACACGAGCCATGAGCGAGGCACTACCGACATTCGAGTAGGCGAACCAAGTGCTCAAGAGCAAAAAGACCGCGCCGCTCGCCACACCGGCAATAAGCGCCGCTCGCCAGTCAACAACTTGTTTCAATCGTGTTCGGAATGGTGTCATAGCGCTGCCTTGATAAGGATTGAGGATACTGATGCAATGAAAATTGTTGAGCGAAAATTGCTGCCGGCAATGCTACAAAAAATTGCTGTGGCAGCCAATTCTTTTTGCAGGTTTTTCTGCATTTACTCTTCCACCATTGCCCGTAGCTCCGCAAGCAGCGTCAGTGCTTGTATGGGAGTGAGTACGTTCACGTCAATCTTCCGAATCCGGTCACGGATTTTGTCATCGCGGATTTCAAATAAGGAAAATTGTGGCGCGTCGCTGGTCATTGGTGCATTGGTGAATTGGTCATTGGTCATTAGTGCATTAGTCATTGGTGAATTGCTGCTAGTGTTATCTAATGCCGACTGACCAATGTCTAATGACAAATGACTTTCCCCCTTCTCCTCCAGCGCCCGCATCACCACTCGCGCCCGTTCGGTCAGTTCCTTCGGCAAGCCAGCCATTTCTGCAACGTGTATGCCAAAGGAGTGGTCGGCAGTGCCTTCCACCACGCGCCGTGTGAAGATGATATTTTTCCCCACTTCCTGCACGTCTGCCTTGTAATTATGCGCCCTCGGAAGACGTTCGGTGATGGAAGTCATTTCGTGGTAGTGCGTGGCAAAAAGTGTTTTTGCGCCAATCCGATTGTGTAGATATTCCGCAATCGCCCACGCAATAGCTATGCCGTCAAACGTCGCCGTGCCGCGCCCTACCTCGTCTAGCAGAATAAGGCTTTTTTGCGAAGCGTTATTTACAATGTTCGCCGCTTCTTGCATCTCCACCAAAAATGTGCTTTCGCCCGCCGTAATATTGTCCTGCGCCCCAACGCGCGTAAAAATGCGGTCGGTCAGCCCGATAGCTGCGCTTTTAGCGGGCACAAATGCGCCGATGTGCGCCAAGAGCGTAATCAAGCCAATCTGCCGGAGATAGCTGGACTTGCCCGACATATTGGGTCCGGTGATAATGTGCATTTGCTCTGAAGCAGTATCCATGCGGGTTGTATTCGGCACGTATTTTTCGCCAAGCGGCAAAAGCCGCTCCACGACAGGATGCCGCCCGCCTTCTATCGTGAGCGCTTCGGATTCGTCCACCGCCGGGCAGACGTAATCGTACTCCCGCGCCGCTTGCGCGAAACTCTGCAAACAATCCATTGCTGCCACAAGTGCGGCATTGTGCTGCACGTCGGCGGCGGAAACGGCAAGTTCAGTGCGGAGACGCTGAAAAAGTTCGCGTTCTGTGTCCGCAAGGCGTTCTTCGGCGTTCAGAATTTTCGCTTCCATTTCTTTCAGTTCGGGCGTAGTGTAGCGTTCGGCACCCGTGAGCGTTTGTTTGCGCTGGTAATGCTCCGGCGCTTTGTTTTTATGGGCATTGGTAATCTCAATAAAATACCCGAACACGCCTGTAAAACCGACCTTGAGCGACGGAATACCCGTCGCCGTGCGCTCACGCTCTTGATATTCCGCAATCCAGTTTTTGCCCGAATACATCGCGTTCAAAATTTCATCCAGTTCTGCCGCAAAGCCCGTTCGGAACACGCCGCCGCCGCCCACTTGCGCGGGCGGCTCCTCCGTGAGTGCGCTTACGATGCGCTGCACGACGGCGCTTACGTCCTTGAGGTTTTGCGCTGTGCGCTGAAGCGCTTCCGAATCTAAGTCTGCGCAAAGTTCCCTCAGGCGCGGCAAACGTGCAAGCGTTTTGCCCAGCGCTACCACGTCGCGTGGGTTGGCGCGTCCGGTGGAGATTTTCGCCATCAGACGCTCCATATCGCCCATTTGACCTAGTTCTGCACGGAACGCTGCACGAACATTGTCTTTTGCGAATAGTGCGCTCACGGCGTTCTGGCGCTGGTGTATCTGCGCAAGGCGGCGAAGCGGGCGCGTAATCCACTTTTTGAACAAGCGCCCACCCATCGGGGTTTCGGTCTTGTCCAGAATCCCAATCAGCGTCCCTTCATGCGAAGCGTCGTTCATGCTGAAGGTGATTTCGAGATTGCGCTTGGTGGCAAAGTCCAGCGCCATGTATTCGCTGGGATTAAAAAGCGACACGCGCTGGATGTGCGGCAACTGCCCTTTTTGCGCCTCTTGGATGTAATGCAGCGTCACGCCCGCAGCCGCTACGCCTGCCGACAGTTCCTCAATGCCAAAGCCTTTGAGGTTTTGCGTTTTGAAATGCCGCAAAAGCGTATCTCGCCCAAAGCGCTCCTCAAAAATCCAGTCTTCAAGCCGCGTCAGAGCGGGCTGGGCATTAGCCGGAAACGCCTTGCGAATGTGCGGCATGAGCGCGTCGGTTTTGCCCTTGGGAATAAGGATTTCTGAGGGTTGCAGGGTTTCGAGCAGCGTGGCGAGATTTTCTGCATCAGTTTCGGTAGTGAAAAATTCTCCGGTGGAAATATCCGCACAACTCACACCGATTACTGTCCCCGTGCGGCTTTCAGCAAGAACGAGCGAAGCGACGTAGTTATTGCGGCGTGAATCAAGGAGCTTTTCATTGAAGGCAACGCCCGGCGTAACGACTTCGACTACATCGCGGCGCACGATACCACGCGCTTGCTTCGGGTCTTCGAGCTGCTCGCAGACGGCAACGCGGTATCCGGCACGGACAAGTTTGGGAAGGTAGTTGTCAAGTTGGTGATGGGGGAATCCTGCAAGCGGTGTTTCGTCTGCGCCGCCGTTGTTGCGCTTGGTAAGGGTGATACCGCAGGCTTTGGAGGCAATGAGCGCATCCTCCTCGAAGGTCTCGAAAAAATCCCCCATGCGAAAAAGCAAAACCGTATCGGGATATTTTTTTTTGATTTGGCTGTATTGCCGCATGAGCGGCGTTTGTTTGTCTGCCATTGTGCGTGTGTAATGGAAAGGGCAATTTTCGGGGAAATGAGTAACAAAACGAAGCGCAATATAGCACAAAATGGGCGGTTTTTGCGTGAGAAGTTCTGCGAAAATTTCGTATTTTGAATCTGGGTTTATTGCAGGATTTTTGCAGGATTTCTCCAACCTTTCTTTTTCGTTTGACCATGAAACTACGCTCACAACTCGCTTCCGCACTCGTGTTTCTCTATGCAGTGATAACGCTGCCGGCCGCGCCGAATAATTCCGGCACCCACAATACCATCAACGCCGTTCTGGGTGATGTTTCCTTCGTGAAAAAGTTCGGGAAAGCACCGAATGAAGCCACCAATGAACGCCTCCGCATACAGACGCACCTTGCCTACGTCGAAGCGCTGCTCCGCGAAGCAGACGTAGCGCACCTTTCCCCAACGCTCCGTGAGCGCCGCTTGGCACTTCTGGATAAACTCCATGACTACCGCTTGGCGGGAGAGTTCCCCACCAATCTTGATTTTCCCCAAGAACGCCGCCCGTGCTTTATTGATGCGGCAGGCAATATCTGTGCAGTAGGATATTTGATAGAACAAACAGCAGGACGCACCCTTGCAGAACGCATCACCGCCGCGCACAAGTACGATTTTCTGGCAGATATGACAATGCCCGAACTCACGGCGTGGGTGGAATCGTCAGGCTTGACGGCAAGGGAGTGTGCTATGATTCAGCCAGACTATCAAGCCTTTGATGGATATTTCAGAATTACAAGTATAACACCGTCTGTGATTGTTTCCTCACCTGTACCTTTTGCTGTAAAAATGGAAGTTGAGTCTATTCCATACAAACCTAATGAAGACCTAAGACTTTATTTAGCAATCTCAGCTAATTATTATCGAAATGGAAAGCAAGTAGGTACAGAAAGGGTCTTATCTTTTGCTGGCGAAACGTCTTACGTTTCAGATATATCAACATCTGCCACTTTTTCAGACATTCCCAGACTTAGCGGTCGGATATCTTTTGTTTTCCCGATTGATACTGCAATGATACATAACCCTTCTAATGAAG
>JANYDO010000355.1 GCA_025363605.1 Candidatus Kapaibacterium sp. | reverse complement strand
GCAAACACGCCGAACCGTGTGCGCAGAAAGCTATCGAAATTCTTACGCCCTTCAGCGATAAGGTCAAGAGCATCACGGCGGATAACGGGAAAGAGTTTGCAAAGTTTGAGCGCATTGCCGAGTGCTTGGAAGCAGCATTTTTCTTTGCCCATCCCTATCATTCGTGGGAACGGGGAACCAACGAGAATACCAACGGCTTGATCCGACAGTACTTGCCCAAATCTATAGGCTTTGAGCTCCTGACTCAAGAGGATTGTCAAAAAATTATGGACACATTAAACAACCGACCTCGAAAGGTTCTCGGCTTCCGAACACCAGCAGAGGTATTCTTTTCCAAAAACTTACAACTTTCGCACTTGTAAGTTGAATTCAAGGTTCTTTTGGTAGATATATTTCATATTAAATCCTGAAGTAACGCATCAAAGCGCAATAAAAGGCGGCGTAAGGCGTTCAGAGGAGTTATGGTATCAAAACAACTTCGTCATCTCGCCCTGACCGCCTGTATTTCGGTGGTCTGTTTTCGTAAAGTTCGCTTTACCGCAACTGCCGTTTCTGGTCAAACATTTGGCGCTGTGTCTCACGACGCAATCCAGCGCATTCTTGCTGAAGAGCGAGCAAAATGGAGCCAACGATTGTGGAAACGGGTCAAGAAGTTCTTCAAGAATCATCAGGGCGGTTACTTGATTATCGATGATACGGTCATCGGAAAAGATGATGGTTCATGGAAAACAGAAATGACTTCCAAACTCTGGTCAGCATCAGAAAGGCGCTACCTTTACGGACAAAGCGTCGTCTTGCTTCTCTGGACCGACGGACGAACTCGGCTCCTGCTGGATGTACGATTTAAGACCAAAGGAAGCGCGAAAACGAAACTTGACCTTGCTTTGGAGATGCTACGATGCGCCAAAGACCGAAAAATCGCTCCTGAAGCGGTGCTGTTTGATTCCTGGTACGCTGCTGCCAAGGTTATGACTGCGATACGAAAACTCGGCTGGCATTGGGTGTGTAAGCTCAAGTCCAATCGCAAACTCAATGACCAACAACAAGCCAAGCACTATTGGCGAACCACATACGGTTCTTCTCAAGCCATGCTCGCTGGAGGTATTGAGGCATTGGTTGTCAAAGATGGTAAAAACTTCTTTGCGACCTCTGAGCTGAACTGGAAGCCAAACCAGGTGAAGAAAGTTTATCGAAAACGCTGGCTCATTGAGGAGGTTATCAAACTTCTCAAATCGGAGTTCGCTTTTGAAACCTGTCAAGCCCGTTCCATTCCTCCTATCCGTGCTCACGCCTACATCTGTTTGATAAGTTTTAATACCGTAGAGCTATTCCATATAAAACACAATTTATCAACTATCTACCACATTCGCTCGCGGTTGTTTAATCAACCTATTCCTTTGCAAGGTGCTTGGAATCTTTCACCAAGCATCTTTGCGTAACTTCAGAGAATAATACATCGGAGATGCCAAGTGTTTGGATACGAGAATGGAAGACTGATACTACAGAGGTGGCAGAACTCATAGAAGAGAGTAATCTGCATCATTTGGAGTTGGTTTTCTGTATCTCACAGTTCATGTTGATTTCTATCCTCCAGTTAGGGCTTACACATCAGGATGCAGTTTTTATTATCTACATCATTTCTGAAAGTTTGTGATGATGACTTCTTGTTAATTCCCCAACTCCAACTGATTCTTCACCAGATGATAATACGCTCCGCGCAAATCCGTCAGCTCGCGGTGGGTGCCGTGTTCGATGATGCGTCCTTTTTCCAGTGTAACGATTTGGTCTGCTTTTTTGACGGTGCTGAGGCGGTGCGCTATCACGACCACCGTGCGCCCCTCAAAAAATTCCTGTAAGTTTCGCATAATTACCATTTCATTGTTCGCATCCAAAGCACTCGTAGCTTCATCAAAAAAGAGATATGCCGGGTCTTTGTACACCGCGCGAGCTATCAAAATACGCTGGCGTTGCCCTTGGCTCAGTCCGTGACCGTCCGAACCGATTTTGGTGTTGTAGCCGAGCGGGAGCGATTCGATAAAGTCTTGGATATTTGCCACATGAACGGCGTGCAGCAACCGTTCTTTATCCACGCGCTCGAATCCAAAGGCAATGTTGTTGGCAATGGTGTCCGAAAAAATAAAACCGTCCTGCATCACCACGCCGCACTGCTGCCGCCATACTTTTGCACTAAAGTTTTCTAAATCAATCGAACTGACGTTGATTTTGCCCGTGACGGGGGCGTAGAATTTCAAGAGCAATTTGAGCAGGGTCGTTTTGCCGCTTCCGCTTGTGCCGACGATGGCGGTGACTTTGCCTTCGGGAATGACCATCGAAAGGTTGTTCAGCACCGATTCGGAGTGCGGTCCTTCGTATTGAAAACTCACATTGTCGAGCGTAATCGTTCGGTCTTCGGGGAAGATGGTTACTTTATCGTCGTCAGGGTTTTCTTCGTTTTCTTTGCCGTGAATTTCCTGCAAGCGTTCCAAACTAAGTTTCGCATCCTGTGCGGATTGAATAAAGCCGATAAGCTGCCCCACAGGCGCGTTTAACTGCCCAATGATACTTTGCACCGCCATCATCATCCCCAAGGTCATATCGCCGTCAATAACCGCTTTTGCGGAATAAACCGAAATGAGAATGTTTTTCAGTTGGTTGATGAAAGAGTTTCCTGCCGACTGGTATTGCCCCAGCGCCAAACCACTGACGCTCATGTTGAACATACGCGCTTGGTTGCGCTCCCATTCCCAGCGTTTGATTTTTTCTGCACCGTTCAGTTTGATTTCCTGCATTCCGGTAATGAGTTGGATAAGCTGCGACTGATTGCCGGAGGAAAGCGTAAAACGTTTGTAATCAAGTTCTTTGCGTTTTTTGAGGAAGAGCACTACCCAAATTGTAGAAACGACGGTAGAGATGAGGTAAATAATCGCAATCGGAACACTGTACATCACCAGCACCACGCCAAAAATAACGAGGTTCACGAGCGAAAAAAGCGTGTTGAGCGCCGTGCCGGTCAGAAAACTTTCGATGCGGCTGTTGTCGCTGATGCGCTGCAAGATGTCGCCTATCATCTTCGTATCGAAGAAGGGCAGCGGCAACTTCATGAGTTTGATAAGGAAGTCCGAGACGATAGAAATGTTGATGCGCGTTCCCAAGTGCAAGAGTATCCACGACCGAATAAATTCCACCGCCGTTTGACTGACAAACAGCGTCACCTGCGCAATCAAAATAAGGTACACGAAATTGAGATTGTGCGTGTTGATACCAAAGTCCACGAGCGATTGCGTCAGGAAAGGCGCAGCAAGCTGAAGCAGCGAGCCAACCAACATTCCCACAAAGAGCTGCACGATAAAGCGCTTGTACGGACGCAAATACTGCGCAAAAAATCTGATATTCAGTCCTTCTTTGCTTTTGCGTTCGTCCTCGGTCTGGTGGAAAATGGGCGTGGTTTCGAGCAGCAGGAGTACGCCTTGGTCGCCGATGCTGCACCAACCCTTTTTGAATTCTTCAGGTGTGAAGACGGTCAGTCCGTGTGCGGGGTCAGCGACGTGAATGTTTCCTTTTTTGTCAATGTCGTACACGACGATAAAGTGCCGTTGATTCCAGTGCGCAATGCAGGGAAGCGGCATTTCGTCCAGACGGTCGAAAGGAATTTGCACCGACAGCGTTTTGAAGCCGATAGCCTCTGCCGCGTCGCTGATGCCCAAAAGCGAAACGCCCTCGCGGGTGATGTATGCTTTTTCGCGGAGGTACTGCACAGAATAGACTTTGCCGTAGTGCTTGGCTATCATGCGCAGGCACGACGGACCGCAGTCCATGGATTCGAGTTGGCGATAGAAAGGGAAGGAGCGAAATTTCATGGGGGAGGAAAACAGGTTCTTTTTTAAGGTAGAAGTGCTTGGAAAGAAATATGTTTCGGCAAGGGAAGATGCCGAGCAATACTGAGAAGAATCCATTCCTCCAAGACTTCCATCAGTTCTTTTCGGCAGGCTTCGATTATTTTGCCCGTTGCATAGACACCTTGAAATCCTTCAATTTCACCGTAGAATGTTGCATCGTCGTATGTCTGGCGCGGATAGCATAGAACTCTAAATACAAAAGAACGTTGTGTCATATATGTTTGATAGTCATCTTAGACTGGAGAGTTTTGTATAAAGCTAATAAAGTTAAAACCGTTATTAAAATAGAAACACATAATATCCAGATTGGAATAGCAGAAATTGTTGTTATTCCACCTGACAAAATTTGTGTTTTATTTACACCTATGATTATAGAAAATAGGCTTGGTAATATTGGTGATATTAATAACAAATTATATACCCCATGACACATAATACATAGAATAATTGAACCCGATAAAATGTATAGCTGACCAACAAATAGCCCAAAAATAAAACTTGGAATAAGTTGGAATAGATTTAGATGTGAAATGCTAAAAAGTAGTGAGCTATATATTAGAGATTGGATCAGTGAGTATCTTGTAATAAGACCACGTAAAACAAACTTACGAAAAACAAACTCTTCTAATACTGGAGAAATTAAAGCAGTGAAAAAGTACGCAATATATTGTGGGGGGATATACAGTGAGGAATTTTGTTGCCATATTTCTTCCAGATGTAAATTGATTACCACTTTACTGAGAGTGATAACAAATTCAGTACCGTACACATTTAGATAGCTCATCAGCACGAAAGTTCTTTGAAAGTTCAAGAATCCAATACGAAGCAGACCTCAAGCCGTTCGATGTCCGTT
>JANYDO010000328.1 GCA_025363605.1 Candidatus Kapaibacterium sp. | reverse complement strand
TGCGCTTGCTAAGAATGTCTGCAATCTCTACGGTAATAGTGTAGGAACCGGGCGTAACATTGAACGTTGTTTGTGTATAGTCGAAGGTACCGACTGAGCCAAGCGTTACTTCTAAGCGTTCTTCTTTTATTGGGCGCTCTTTACGGATGGTTTGCACATCCCGCCCGGACTGGTCTTTGAGGGTGATAGTCATCAGGTAATCGCCAATAAACACGCTATCGCGCTTCATAAAATTGAGCGATTGGTACGGCACAACGGTAAACACGTCCACACGCTGCGTGGAATCCTGTTCACCTTTGAAGAACAAGACATCCATGAAAAAGGCTTGTTGGTTTTGCTGTGCCTGCTCCGGTTGTGGTGGTGCAGTCGGAGTCACGAGCGTACGACCGACTTGTGATTGTAGAGGAAGGCAGCATATTGCCCAAAACCATAAACAAAAAAAAGCAGGCTTCAGCATCCTGAACAAGCCTGCTCTGTATCGTTTCTGAAGTATTGTCTTCGGCATCAGGAGCAGTCGTGCTCTTGCGTCTAGTATAGACATAATGATTCTTCAAAATTTTGACGATGTGATAAGGATTCCAATAGTTTGCGTATCACGTACCTGATAAAGTTATGATACTGGTAACGTCTCCACGGCTCCGTTGATAGAGTATCCGCTACCTCCTCCGTTACCAACGATTCCGTGACCATTGACGATGTCTTCGGTAGCAGCATTTGCCAGTACAGTCGCCATTTCGTCCATAACGAGTTTTGTGCGAAGAGGCTGTTCTTTGGTAAGAGCAATATCCTTGATGTAGAGTTGTAAACTTACGCGCTGATGGTGTAAGATTTCCTCGATGGTGTACACAATTGACAAGGGTTCTCCGGCATTACAGAGTTCCAATTTGTCACCAAGATTGAATCCGATTGCCTCAAAGACAATATTATCCTGCCGTGCACGAAGGCGAAGATGATTCTTGCCAACGATGCTCGCCCGACCGGATAAGAGAATATTTTGCGTTAAAAAGCAGGGTTTGTTATTGCCGTAGCCAAATGGAGCGAACTGACGCAGTAGAGTGAGGAATTCCGGCGAAAGCTCATGGAAATTTAACTCTGAGTCAATCACGACTTCCGGTACAAGCATTTCTTCTGAAAGCATTGAGCGGGCAATGCGGTCAAATTCATCGCGCAATGGTTTCACATTAGCTTCTTCAAGCGATAATCCCGCAGCGTATTTGTGTCCACCGAACTGCCGCAGATATTTTTGGCACTTTTTCAGTGCCGCATGAACGTCAAAATTTTTGATACTTCGTGCCGAGCCTTTTGCTATATTGTCAATGCTGGTAAGCATAATCGTCGGCAGATGGTATTTCTCGACGAGGCGTGAAGCCACAATGTTGATAACGCCGACGTGCCAATCAGGATGATGCAAGACCAAGGAGCGGCGATTTTCGCGTGCAATCAGGTCTTCTGCCATGCGTTGTGCTTCGGTGAACGTTTTATCGTCAATAACGCGCCGACGATAATTTTTGCTTTCGAGGTCTTGTGCAAGGCGAAATGCTTGCAAGGGGTCTTCGGTGAGCATAAGCTCCACCGCACGTTCTGCATCGCCCATGCGACCGGCAGCATTGATAAGAGGCGCGAGGTTATAGACAATTGTTGAGCTGGCAATCGTACCGGGTTTGATATTTGTACACTCCATCAAGCCTTTTAAGCCCGGTAGTGGCTTAATATTCATTTGCTGGAGTCCGAAGTGGACGAGTGTGCGATTCTCTCCAATAAGCGGAACCATATCGGCAGTAGAGGCAATAGCAACTAAATCCAGATACTCGTAGGCTACTTCCGGCTCACCTCGGCGCTCACAGAGCGCTTGGACGAGTTTGAAGGTAACGCCACAGGCACACAGGTGCTTAAAGGGATACGAACACGTTCCTTTAATGGGATTAAGCAATGCGAAGGCATTTGGAAGAGAATCGGAAGGCTCGTGGTGATCGCAGACGATAACATCAATATCCAAATCGTGTGCGTATCGAATTGCTTCGATAGCAGTTACGCCCGTATCAACAGTTATAAGCAGGGAGATACCGTCGTTGTAGCACTCTTCGACGGTCTCTATTGAAAGCCCGTAAAATTCGGTAAAGCGCTTAGGAATATAATAATCCACTTGCGCCCCAATGCGGCGTAAGTAGCGAGTAAGCATTGCTGTGGTAACCGTACCATCCACGTCGTAATCGCCGTAAATACGAATATGTTCCCCGCTCGCAATCGCTTTTTCGATACGACCAAGCGCTGTATCCATACCGTCCATAAGAAATGGCGAATGGAGATTCTCAAGCGCTGGCTTGAAAAAGCTATCTATGTCGTTGGTAGTCGTCATTCCACGCGAAATGAGTATTTTCGCAATGGGCGAGGGAAATGCGTCTGTGTCGGCGGTTGTTATATGGATGTTGGGGTTTTCACTTGCACGATTCAGTGTCCAGAGTGAGTTCAAAGAAATTTCTTTCCGTTTGTTGTTCAACTGCCACAAAATTAGCAAATTTTCATTGTTCTACAAAGAACATTTCACAAACAGAATCACCACGGTAGGCTGTAAAATCCTGATTTTTCAAAAGATAGAACTATGGCAAGTAAAAAACAAAATCCCAAGCAAGATACGCTGTCAAAATCTCGACGCACGGCGAAATCATGGACGAAAGCAAGTTCGGAAAAGCAATTCTACGAAAAGAAAACACAATGGGACAATGATGACGAAGTTGTTCCGAACCACGCTGTATCTATGAGTCCGCGGCTCAAAAATATTCAACATAAAACGACGCTTCCAACTATGAATACCTTTGAAGGCTGGGTTATTGACTCAACCGGGCGGTCATTTATTGTGGAAAGGCTGTCAAGCGGGGGAGAAAATGATGCACGTCTTTATGACTGTGTTGTTTCGCGTAGTGTTGTTACGGAGAATCCCGCCTCGACGCTTGTCGCGGTAGGCGACCATGTGCTTTGCCGAATAGAACCCGTCTCCGGCGAAATGGCAATATTGCCGGGTGTGATTATCCTCGTCAAGGAACGTAAAACTAAACTTGCCCGCGAGTCCGCCGGACGCGATGGTATGGAACAGGTGATTGTAAGCAACGTTGACCAAGTTGTGATTTTGATGTCAGCTGCTGATCCCTTTTATAATCGTCGTCTTATTGACCGCTATCTGGTTGCCATAGAGCTTGGCGAAGTTGAACCAATTATTTGCATTAACAAAATGGATTTAATGGACGAAGCCTTTGTGCGTGAGGACGTAGCGATGTATGCAGAGCATTTGGGCATTACAACACTTTTTGTTAGCGCAGAAAAGAGAAGGGGCTTAGATGAGCTTCGGAAGGTACTTCAAGGCAAGACGACTGTGTTTTCAGGTCCGTCGGGAGTAGGAAAATCAACCTTGGTAAACTTGCTGCTTGGTGAAGAGGCACAAATCACCACTGAGGTAAGCACAAAGACGCAAAAAGGCTTGCATACGACGACCTTCAGCAAGGTATTTCATTTACCGCAAGGCGGCTATGTGCTGGATACGCCCGGCATTAGAGAGTTTGGTATTTGGGGGCTGGATAAGGAAGATTTGGCGTATTATTTCCACGATTTCGATGAAGACCGTTTGGAATGTAAGTTTGCACCTTGTACGCACACGCACGAACCGGAATGTGCTGTGAAGGCTTCGTTGGAAGCGGGAGCGATAGACCCTGAACGCTATGCAAGCTATCTTAATATTCTTGAAACACTACCCTGAGGAAGCATTAGAAGGTGAATAAAAAAAACAATGGGCAGAACCTATGGT
>JANYDO010000314.1 GCA_025363605.1 Candidatus Kapaibacterium sp. | reverse complement strand
GTTGTCGCCACTACAAGCGCGATAACGTTTGTTCTGCTTATCGGCTTTCATCATTGGCTCATTGTGGCGGGCGTGATTTTGGGAAGTATGCTTGCCGCGCCGTTTTCGGTGATGATTGGCAACCGGATTCCGAAGCGCAATGGGCTGATTATCGTGGGCGTACTCGTCATTGTCCTGAGTTTGCGGACAATTCTGCGCTCGTTTGGCGTTCCGGTGTGGTAAATCCAACGTACCGTACATATTTATCATTCATGTATTCTCAATCCAACAATGGCTATAAACCTCACTCCCGACCTTGCTCCCGCATTAGCAGAAGAACTGCACGGCAAAAACGCCGCACAGGTGCTTGAATTGCTCGCATCGCGCTTTGCAGGCGCAATCGCGTTTTCCACCAGTTTCGGCTGGGAAGACCAAGCGCTCACGCACCTCATTTTTTCGCAGGATTTGCCCATCCGCGTTTTCACGCTGGACACGGGGCGGATGTTCAATGAAACCTATTCCACGTGGCAGCAAACACTCGACAAATACAAGAAACCTATCGAATCCTTTTTTCCTAACACCCAAAAAGTAGAGGAACATATGACCACCAAAGGCTCTTTCAGCTTCTACGAGTCCGTAGAAAATCGCCAAGAATGTTGTGCCATCCGCAAAATTGAACCGCTTGACCGCGCTCTGGAGCGAATGCGATGTTGGGTAACGGGTATTCGCGCCGAGCAGTCTGACAACCGTGCATCCATGCGCAATGTGGAATGGGATGCCAAGCGTGGAATCATCAAAGTTCACCCGCTTTTCGATTGGACGTTGGATGAAACAACGAACTTTATTCGCACCAATAACATCCCCTACAACCCGCTCCACGACAAGGGCTTCGTCAGCATCGGCTGTGCGCCGTGTACACGCGCTGTCCGCGAGGGCGAATCGTTTCGCTCCGGGCGCTGGTGGTGGGAAGATGCAAGCAAGAAAGAATGCGGCTTGCACGGTACAGCATCACTTGGTACACCGACTTTCGGTAGTACATCATTTTCAACGGCGGCAACAGAGCCGCATAGTCAATAACATTGTTTTCAAATTGTAACTATCTAGGTACACGGAACGCTGTCGTATTCGCCCCCTTGACAAAGGGGGAACGGGGGATTAAACGGTGAAATATCACTTAAAATCTCTCGTTGCAAGGAGGAAATCCCCCGTTCCCCCTTTATCAAGGGGGCGAACGAGAAAAATCACCGTGAGACTGGAACAGTTACCTCAACTTTTCTTTACAATTATGAAACGCATACAATCCAACATCATTACACCCCGCACAAATTCTATTCGCACAAGCTCTATCGTGCCGCCCTCCTTTGTTGGTGCTTTTTTCATGCTGATTTTGCTTCTTCCATTGGGAATGATTCATAGCGCCGCCGCTCAAGAAACGAAGCGCATTTCGGGCAGCATCACCGACAAAGAAACTGGCGCACTCTTGGGTGGCGTGAGCGTTCGCATCAAAGAAACCGTGAGCGGCACGGTTTCAACGGGCGACGGAAAATTTTCGCTTCAAACCAAACTTCCCTTTCCGCTCACGCTCACCTTTTCGCGCATCGGTTTTGCCAAGCAAGAGCGCATAATTACAAGCGTGGGCGAGCCAATTTCCATCCACCTGAAGCAATCCGCGTTTATTGGCGAAAAGGTTGTAGTCACTGCCTCGAAGGTGGAAGAATCTATTGCTAAATCGCCCGTTGCGATTGAAAAACTTGACCTTCTGAGCATCAAAGATTCCCCCGCACCCAGCTTTTACGATGCGTTGGAAGCAATCAAGGGCGTACAATTCACGACGCTCAGTTTAGGCTTCAAAGTGCCGAATACGCGCGGTTTCACGAACACGACGAACCCGCGCTTTTTGCAACTTGTTGATGGCGTAGATACGCAAGCGCCGGGCTTGGGCGTTTCGATTGCGAACACCGCCGGACCAACCGAACTGGATGTGGAAAGCGTTGAAATCGTGCCGGGCGCTTCCTCCGCGCTCTACGGCATGAATGCTCTCAACGGCGTGGCGAACATCACGACCAAAAGCCCGTTTATGTATCAGGGCTTGAGTGTCTATCAAAAAACGGGCGTGAACCACGTAGATGGGCGCGACCACGCGCCAAGTCTGCTTTCGGAAAGCGCTATCCGCTTTGCTACTGCCTTCGATAACCGTTTTGCCTTCAAACTGAACGTGGGATTGTTGCAAGGCACGGACTGGATTGCGACGAATGCACTGGAACTGAACCCGAATGCGAATGTTTCCACAGGGCTTCTGGGCGCGGATAATCCTGCCAAAGACCCGATAAACTCTTATGGCAACGAGAACAACAACCGCCGCACGCTCACGCTGGAGGGCAAACGCTACGAAGTGCGCCGCACGGGATATTTTGAAAAAGACCTCGTAACGGACGATTACCGTACGCGCAACATCAAGGCGGATGCGGGGTTGTACTACAACATCACCGAAAACCTGACTGCTTCTTACACCTATCGCTTCGGCACGTCGGACGCAATTTATCAGCGCGGAAACAGGATTCGCCTCACGGATTACAAAATTCAGCAACACGCTTTCGACCTCAAAGGTGCGAACTTTTTCGTGAAAGCATACTGGACGCTCGAAAATACTGACCAATCCTATAACATTCGCCCGATTGGAGAAAACATTGACAAAGCGTTCAAATCCGCATACCAACGGTCATCGGATTTGAACGCTTTGTCAATGTTTTCTCCAATCGGGCGAATGTTATAGGATTGGTCAGTATTTTCGAGCGTCCAGTATGCTTTCACGAAAAAGTTCGCACCTTTGAGGTCG
>JANYDO010000294.1 GCA_025363605.1 Candidatus Kapaibacterium sp. | reverse complement strand
GTCTATATTGCGTATTGGTCATATGCTCGTGGCTGGGTTGTAGATGGTTTGTGATGATTCCACTACAAATCTACGCCACGTGCGTATGGTCTTCAACTTTCAAAGAACTTTTTTTCTAAATATGTGTACGGTACTGAAATTTTTTTTAGAGCAAATCTTGCCGAGCACTTCCCGTGCGAAGTTTGAGGTATTCATAAAAAATATTACAAAGCGCAATATGCGTTAGTCCATACCCGAAATCTTCGATAGGAATAGTGATGATGCGAAAATCCATCTGATAGGATGGAGCATAAATAAGAATCGGTCTGGCGGTGAGATACATATTGAACACAAACGTAAAGCCGACGACCGCCGCAAGAAAAATGTAGGTACGTGTCTGAAGAAGCGTATTGGTGCGGAGTTGGCGGTCAAGAAAGGCAACGACACCAAAAGCAATCAAGACCAAGCCCGTATATTCTTTGCCCGTTTGAAAGACTAACACTCCGACGGGCAGCAGTGCAAACATCCCCGCCCTAGCCCATTCTAAGCCACGAACAATGCGATTTTTGACAACTAACTTCAATACCTCTCGCACAAATAGACAGGCGTAGGGAATAGTAATAAAAAAAAGCCACTCTTCAATTGGTAATTTGAAAAGACGAGTATCCAGAACATACGAGGCATTGAAGTACCAATGGCGATTGGTAATGGCTGAATCCCAAACGACATAGACCAGCAGCGAGCCAATAATACCGCCAAACGCCTCGCGCCAATATTGCCGAAAATTAATATTTTTTTCAAAACTATACGCAAGCGGTCCGGCAATAACAATAAGATTGAAGAGCAGATATTCAAATTTCATAGTGAAGTAGCAATAAGTGAAGGACGTGGGGAAATTTCAATTTTTCCTAGAGACGATTAAAACCTAGAAACGATTGCGAAAAGTGCTTGACATTGTACAAAAAAAATGGTAATTTTGTAATCACTACTGTAAAAAAATGCCACTTTAGCTCAGCGGTAGAGCAACGGTTTTGTAAACCGTCGGTCGTTGGTTCAATTCCGACAAGTGGCTCTAAAAAAGCCTTGTAAGCATATCACTTACAAGGCTTTTTTGTTTTGAGATATTCTCCAAAACCTATACTACGAAGTCTATCACATAGCCGTTTTGCGCCGTGTCGGCTTGTTTTGCGTTTGGTGAAGCGAGTAAACGCTCATAGAGCGCGGTATATTGCGGCAAGAGAAGTTTTGTTTCAAATTCTTCGACAGCGCGTTGACGTGAGGCATCTGCAAAGCGTTTGTGTTTCTTGGGGTTCGTCAGCAAATCTACGACGTATTTTGCCATGCGGTCAGTGTCGCCAATTTCCGCCACATAGCCCGTTTCGCCGTGAACGACGACCTCAGGAATACCGCCGCTACTTGTTGCCACCACTGGTACGCCGCAGCTCATCGCCTCCAGTGCTGACAAACCAAAACTTTCAGATTGACTCGGAAGCAGAAAGACATCCGCCGCAGAAAGAATTTGCGGCAGCCCGTTTTGTTTGCCCAAAAAGCGCACGTGTTCAGCAATGCCAAGCTCGCGGCTCAGTCGCTCTGCCTCAGAGCGTTCGGGTCCGTCGCCGATAAGAATGAGTTTTGCCGGAACGCTCTTCAATACTTCGTGCAGGATACGCACGGTGTCGCCGACGCGCTTGACAGGACGAAAATTTGATGTGTGCATCAGAATTTTCTCGCCTTGCGGAGCATATTGCTGGCGCAAACCACAATCAACACAGGGCTTGTAGGTCTCAGTGTCGATAAAATTCTGAATGACATCTATTTCTTTGTTCTTAATGTTGAAGTTGGTCAATGTTTTTTCACGCAGAAACCGCGAGACAGACGTAACTGCGTCGGATTCTTCAATCGCAAATTTCACTAACGGCAGAAAACTTGGCTCTAAACCAATGAGGGTAATATCGGTGCCGTGCAGAGTAGTGACAATCTTGATGTCACGCTCTTTCTCAATGATTTTTTTTGCCAAATACGCGCTCGTGGCGTGAGGGATAGCGTAGTGAACATGGACAATATCCAGCTTCTCATAGCGAATGACATCCACCATTTTACTGGCAAGTGCGAGCGTATAAAGCTGGAATTCAAAAAGCGGATAATTTGGCATTTCCACTTCATGATAAAAAACATTATTATAGAATCCATCCAAGCGAAAGGGCATAGCGTAGGTGATAAAGTGTACTTGGTGTCCCTCAACGGCAAGTGCCTTCCCCAGTTCGGTCGCCACCACTCCGCTTCCGCCATAGGTTGGATAACAAACGATTCCGATATTCATTGCGTGTATGCTTTCGTAAATTCGTAAAATTGCTTTTTGCTGTTACATTTTAATAACGGCTTTTCTCGTGTTTGTAGCAAAAAATGATGTATTTTTGTGCTTTGTTGTGCTAACTATGACTCATCAACCCGACACTTATTGTACGATTGCCTCGCGTGAGCGGGCAGAGATTGTTATTAAAGGCTCACGCTTTATCGGCTCTGTTGCGCCCGTTCAGAACAAAGACGACGCTCTGCGCTACATTGAAGATATTCGTAAAGAATTTTATGATGCGACGCATAATTGCTTTGCCTACCGCTTGGGTGCTCAAGGACTTAATTTCCGTACCGCCGACGACGGCGAACCTTCCGGCAGCGCAGGCAAGCCAATACTCTTTATCTTGCAAAAATTCGAGATAAGCGATGTTGTTGCTGTCGTAACGCGCTATTATGGCGGTACAAAGCTCGGCGTGGGCGGTTTGGCGCGAGCATATTCTGATGCAGCCGAAGCTGCATTGCAACTTTGCACAAAATTAGACGTTGTGCAAACAAAAGCATTGCGTGTTTTCTGTGTTTACGAAGATATAAACATCATCAAACGTTTGCTGAATCAATATGCCAGTCGTTATGATGAATCATACGGTGACGTGGCAGAGTTTGTTGCACATATTCCGCTCTCAAAGGCTGATGAATTCATTGCTGCTGTTACAAATACCACATCTGCACGTGCCGGAACAAGCGAAGCACACTTTGCAGAAGGTGTTTGAGCGTCCCCCCGTATGACGTGCCCAAAGGTTTTATCGTTGAGAATTTCTCTTCACAATGAATTTTGATGAAAATTTCTCTGTGTGATTGCTTTTTTTTTGTATATTGCGCCTCATTGCTGAGAACATAGACCGTATCAGCAATACAGAATCAAGACTTTACCGTCATTTTCCATTTCCATTCTTAGTGGACAGGTTATGAAGCCATTAGCGCTTGTTGTAGATGATAATAAAATTACCACCAAATTGCTCAACCGCTATCTTACGCCGGCGGGCTACAACGTCAAAGAAGCATACGACGGTGTAGAGTGTTTGGAAAAAGTACAAGAAGAAACACCCGATGCAATCGTACTTGACGTGATGATGCCGCGTCTGGATGGCTATGAGACGGTGAAGCGCCTCAAGGCTGACCCCAAAACGGCAAAAATCCCCGTCGTTATCGTTACGGCGCTCAACGATGTTTCCAATCAAGTAAAAGCAATCGAATCTGGCGCTGACGATTTCCTGAGCAAGCCAATTGAAGATAAATTGTTGATTGCTAAAGTGAAATTGCTTTCGTCTCTCAGCGTTGCTCAAAAGCGCGTAGATGTGCTGACTGAACTTCTTGGCAAATCCCTTCGGGGTGAGGCTTCTCAGGAAGAAGTACAACAAAAACTAGCACAGATTGACATCAGCCTTTAGTTTTATAGCGAAAATGTGCAAGCGCTTGACGGATGAGCAACACTGCTGCTCTTACGCCAAGCGCTTTTTTATTGTTCAGAAACGTACTGCCCCTCCAAAATCCCGCTCACTAGCGCTCTTTCCACACAATTTTAGTCTATTTCGGCACTGCTTGTGGTAGAATTTATCATTATATCGTTTGTCACGTTGCTCATTACCACCGTCGGTTCGTTCATTTCGGCGGCTTTCGGCGGCGTGTCGCATCATCATCTGACGGAACTCGCTGAAGCTGGTGACGCATCGGCGCAGAAGGTTCTTGATTTCAAACGCGATAATGAACCGCCTCGCTCGGCTTTGTTTCTCATTGATACAGTAGTTTCGACGCTTGGCTGCATCGGCATTGGTGGCTATGCGGTCGTCGTATTCGATAATGTTCAAGCGGTCGCGGTATCGCTCGCTATGACGTTGATACTGCTCGTGCTGGGGCGTATGCTTCCTAGAGCACTTGGCAAGCGGTATGCAGTATCATTGGTCGGGTTTATTGAGCGTTCCTTGACATTCATCATGTTGGTGCTGAAGCCCATTGTAACTGTTGTTGCGGGGTTTTTCGCACTCTTCGCACCACCGGAACGTGACGAGGAAGAAATTATTCGTGAAGAACTTGACGAAATTCTTGAGACTGCACACGACGAAGGGTCGCTTGATGCCGAAGAATACAAGCGCCTCAAGAATTTTGTGCGCTTCAATGAGGTCTATGTCTTGGATGTAATGACCCCGCGCACGGTGATTTTTAGCTGCCCTTGCCATCTCACCGTCGAAGAAGCTATCAATCTCCCCGAAATGCGCCAGTATTCTCGCTTTCCCGTGTATGAAGAGGATTCCATTGACTCGGTTGTGGGATATGTGCTGACCAAAGATATTTTTTGGTCATTACTCAGTGGTCAAAAAGACGTTCTCTTGCGGGATTTATCCCGTGAAGTTTATTTTATTCCTGAAAATATAGACCTTGACCGCGCGTTGCAAAACTTTTTGGAACGCCGCGAACACCTGTTTGTCGTTGTGGACGAATATGGTGGCGTGGAGGGCTTGCTAACAATGGAAGACGTGATGGAAACCCTGCTCGGCGTGGAAATCCTCGACGAAATGGACAAGGTTAGCAATCTACGCCATCTCGCCGCAGAACGCCGTGATGAAAGAATTGCTAGCTTGAGAGCGCAGAATGCTCACGTGGACGACTCTGCCGACGGTTTGTCTGCGGACATTGCTACTGACGAAAGTATTATAGAGCCAACTTCTGATGCCGACGAGACCAAAGAACAAGAATCACCTCTTATCGAACCAAAATAAATTCTCAAAAGTGGAGTGCCAAGACAAATTCGCGCCGCCAGATTTGTGCTTACGAACAGTGTGTTCCCTTGATTTTTTTGCGAATGTACCTTCACGCCTCTACTTTCCTATTTTCTATTCACCTACCCCCAATCAATATGAACAGATATACCCTGTTTTTTATTCTTGGAATAGCCCTCGTGCCGCTTGTCAGTGTGGCACAAGGTACCGATAGTGCGACCAAAAAATACAACCTTCCGCAAGAAGTAACCGTTACCGGAAGCCGTATTCCTGACGACGGCAAGAACCAGCGCCACACGCTTGTCGTTGTGCAGCGCGTTGATATTGAACGTTCACAAGCACGCAGCGTGGAAGAAGTGCTGCGCAATGTGGCAGGAGTGGATGTGCGGCAGCGCGGAGGCTTTGGCGTACAAGCAGACATAAGTATTCGCGGCGGGACATTTGAACAAACGCTGATTATGATTGATGGCGTGAAAATGATTGACCCGCAAACGGGACACCACGCTATGAACATCCCACTCACCCTCGACGACATTGAACGCATCGAGATTTTGAAAGGTCCCGGCTCTCGGCAGTACGGACCAAATGCGTTTAATGGTGCCGTCAATATTATCACACGCCGCCACACGCGCCCCGCAGCACGAGTACAGGCGATGGGTGGTGAAAATGGCTTGTGGGAAATGTCTGTTTCCGGCGGTGCTCCGGTGAATGTTGGCGAGAACGTAACGCTGCTGAATCGTGCTTCGGTTCAGCGTCGCCGCTCGGACGGATACCGCCCCTTTACGGATTTTGATATATGGACAATTGACGGAGGTGCGCAATTACTCGCAGGTGATAAATTTTCGCTGGATGCTTCCGTAAATTATGTGGAGAAAAAATTCGGTGGTAACGGCTTCTACTCGCTGGCTTACCCGTCGCAATACGAAGAAACAAAAACGCTTTTTGCCAATATCAGAGCAAATGTGGATGTAGGCATACCAATACGTCTCACAGCAGCATGGCGGCGCAATAATGATTATTTTATTCTCAAACGCGAGAATCCCGCATTTTATCAGAATTTTCACACATCCAACACCCTCAGCGTGGAAGCGCAGACAACACTCACGTCTTCGCTTGGCGCAACAGCCTTGGGTGCGGAGTATGCCGCAGATATGCTTGAAAGCACAAACTTGGGCAATCGGCAACGAACACGCTTCAGTGTATTTGCCGAACACCAAATAAAACCTCTTGATAATGTGACCGTAGAAATTGGCGCAACAGCTCTTTACAACAGCGACTGGGGTTGGAATCTTGCACCGGGCGCAGACGTTGGCTGGCAGGTGACAGAAAATCTTTCCTTGCGTGCCTCCATAGCAAATTCTTTCCGTATTCCCAGTTATACCGAACTTTTTTATAGCGACCGAGTGACACTGGGCAATAGCACTATTCAGCCGGAACGCGCGTGGACGTATGAAATTGGTGGTAGATGGCGCGAAGGTATTGTGGACGTGCAAGCCTCCATTTTTCGCCGTGATGCCGTGCAACTTATTGACTATGTGCGTAGTTCCACAACGGCTCTCTGGCAAGCACAGAACCTCTCTTCGGCAACGACCAACGGTGCAGACGTTCATCTCAGTATTTCAACGCGAGATGTGATGCCAATCGTGGAGCGCATCACGGGCAGCTATACCTATCTTGACCCGCACTTCAGCGTGGATGCGGGCTTACAATCCCGCTATGCACTTGACCAGTTACGCCACCAAGCCGCATTAGTTGTGGACTTGCGCTGGTTTGGTCTTATCACGAATCAATGGCGCTTTCGCTACGAACGCAGACTGAACGTAGCTCAGGATGCGGGCTTCGTGGATGTACGTCTTGGCTGGGCGGGCAGTGGTTTCGAGCTGTTCGCCGAAGCAACAAATCTTTTCAGCGCTCCGGCATCGGACTTTGCCGGATTGCCTTTGCCCGGACGCTGGCTACGAGTGGGCGGTGCGGTTAATCTGGCAGAAGCGCTGCGCTAGCGTAAGACTGGTGTTGCGCTAAGACTCTTGGAGCGAAAAGTTCTTGTCCGCAAACAATTCGTTTAGTAGATTAAAAATTTGTGAGTCACCTCTAATTTTTTCATTCTTTTTCATTTTTTTCAGGAGCAATAATGAAACGTTCCTTTCGCCTCGATATGGTTTTGGCAGTCTTTGCACTGGCTGTTGTGATGAGCGCCTGCACCAAAAAAGCAGAAGTTCCCCCAATCACCGACCTTGATACCTACGAAGACAAATCCATGAATTTCAGCATCAAATTTCCGAAAAATTGGAAAGCTGCTGTGGAAGCCGGCAAACGTGCTGAATACTATTCGGATGATAAAATTATGCAGCGTTTCCGCGAGTATAATGAATCTGAGATAACGGGTGCAAAAATGGCGATTTTTACGAACAAGTTGGAAGGCGCAGTCAATCTGGATAGCGTCATTGAGGGAACCAAAATTTTCCAAGATGCTTCGGTCTATTCAGCACCGGAAAAAGTTCAACTTGACGGCGTAGAAGCGACACGTATCAAGTATGCGTACAAATACGGCGACGGAGAATTCAAAGGCGAGCGCTATTTCGCAATGAAAGACAGTACCGCGATGACAATTATTGAATTTGAATCCTTCGGCGGCACGTTTGACCAGCTGCATCCGAAATTTGAAGAAATGCTTAAATCCGTCAAACTGGCATACTACAAGCCTGTCGTGAAAGATACCACGGGCGGCAAACCGGCGGAAGTCTTCAAACCATCAGAAACAATGGCTTCCTTTGATGGGAAGAATTTCACTATCCAATACCCGAACAATTTCTCCGGTAAAAATACTGGCGGTGGTCTGGAGACAGTTGAATTTAAGGGTATTGGCGGTCCGGCAGAATCTATTATCAACGTAACCGTTACCGACGCATCGAAGCAAAATAATCTTGACCGCATCGTCGAACAGAACAAAAAGCTGTATAAAGCAACAACATCGTCACCTGCAAAAGTGGGCGGCGAGACAGGTGCGTTTATCGAAGATACGCCGGTGAAAGATGTACGCCGTCGTACGTATTTTGCCGTAAAAGGGAATAAACTCTACAAAGTAACCTTGCAATGGTATAAGCCGGAGCAAGAGATTTTCTTGCCGAGCTTTGAAAAGAGTTTTGCGTCCTTGAGCTTGAAATAATATCTCGGCACGAGTGCCGCGGAAACGTCACAAAAACGAGCGGTTGAGTACATCTCAGCCGCTCGTTTTTTACGAAAAAAACAGGATGTGATAATTTTTTTTTGGCGTAGAACTGAGAAATTTGGTATAATTGCATCGTTGTTATGCTTGTCATGGGTGGCCGTACTACCGAAATTCGGGGGTGCGGCTTTTTTATTATTATGCCAAGATAGAGATTTTAGGAAAGACGCGATTTTTTTTTGCAGAAGGTCACACTGACTTTGATTATTCGGCAATTTATTCTAAATTGAGCGCTCACAGAAAAAATACGACAACCGAACTACTTTCTACACTCAATAAATAGTTTGATTACCATGCGCATTCTGATTCTTGAAGATGACTTTTTTCAGCGCAAACTCATGGCGCGTTTGCTAATTTCATATGGTGAATGTGATGTTGCGGCAACTGGTCCCGATGCAGTTGAAGCATTCAGGCGTTCGCTGGAAAGTAACCGCACGTACGATCTTATCTTTCTTGATATCATGGTGCCGGGTATGGACGGGCAAAAAGTTCTTCGTGCGATTCGCGATTTGGAGCAGGAACGTAATATCGAAGGGCTGTCCCGCTCAAAAGTTGTGATGGTGACAGCACTTGGCGATAAGCACAATGTGACAACCGCGTACAAAGAAAATTGCGATGCGTATTTGGTCAAGCCATATGAAGAAGCTAAACTTGTGGACACGATAAAGAAACTTGGTTTGCTTCCTACGGCTTAAAGACAAGATGTTGTCTCGGATTAATTGTTTTTTGCTGCGACTACGATTTCTTGCTATCTCACATTCCATGCAAATATGAAACGTATTTTGGTAATAGAGGATGATGTCAGTCTGCGTGAGTTCATGATTAAGTATTTTCTCGAAAAAGAGGGATACTATGTCATTACAGCCGAAAACGGAGAAATTGGCTTAGAAAAGGCTAAACAGGAAATACCTGATCTCATCATTTGCGACATTATGATGCCAAAGATGAATGGATATGAAGTGATTCAAGCACTCCATGCATATGCGCCAACAGCGCGTATTCCGTTTATCTTTTTGACTGCGATGAGCGATCGTGCTAATATCCGCGATGGTATGAATCTGGGTGCGGATGACTTTCTGACAAAACCGTTTGTGAGTCAAGAACTCATTACTGCTGTCAAAAAGCGTCTTGAGAAAAAAGCCATTGACGATGACAAAGCCAAAGCAGGCATCAAGGATCTCCAGAAAAAAATCACCAGTGTTCTTCCGCACGAGTTTCGTACACCTCTATCAACCATTCTTTCCGCATCCAATATTCTCATTGATGAGAGCGATACTATTGATAAAGGTGAATTGCGTGAAATGCTGGGATATATCAATACATCGGCAAAGCGTCTGAATCGCCTTATTGAAAACTATCTGCTCTATATTAGCCTTGAGAATACCACATTAGGCGAGGATATGCTTAATGAAACGATACTCTGCACAGCGGAACACATCCGCGAGTGTGCCGAGAATCAAATGAAAAAGAACAATCGTGAGCAGAATCTTGTTTGGCAAGCGAGTATCCCCAGTGGAGGTGTGCGTGCGGCGATGTCGGAGTCTCATTTGAACAAAATTATTGAGGAAATTACCGATAATTGCTGCAAATTTTCCAAAGCAGATACTCCGATTACTATTGCAATGTCCCTACAGAATAATAATTTAGTTATAGAATTTACCGATCAGGGAATCGGTATGACTAAAGAGGAAATTAGTCAAATCGGTGCATTTATGCAGTTCAATCGCCCAGAGCTTGAACAGCAGGGCGGAGGTTTTGGCTTAACGTTAGCAAAACGAATTATGGAACTCTATAGATCCACACTTGATATTGAAAGTGTCGTTGGTACAAAAACAACCGTACGCTTCTCTATACCCCTCGCTACCTAGCCTCATAAGGAATTTCTTCCTCTTTGATATTTTTTTTGCCTTGGTTATAAATTTTTTTGCTTGCGCCTGTATTGTGCTGACACTCTGTTCGGCAACGGTACAGGCGCAAGGCATTTCTGAGCGCTTTTTCGCGATGAATCCCTTCTCACGAGCAACAATCCTTCCCACAAGCACAACATTTGCTTTCGTTAGGCTTTGCCCGTGTAAGGTGTTGAACAAAATTATCTTGAACTATCTACACAGACAAGAGTGTCTGTGCTACGGTATGGGAACTAGCTTCGGTGGCACAGACACTCTTGTCTGTGTTCCAAGAATCACTGTCCAGATGCTTATTACCCGAAAGTTTGCGGTAAATCTGTTTGAGGAATTTTGCAGAAATTCCTTTCTCCGAATCCTGAACAAACCGTATATTTACTGAGTTTTGTCTCACTCTACTCATTCTTCCACTCTGTTTTTCTTTACTAAGGATTTTATCATGGCTCAACATCAATGCGATTTGGTTGTGATTGGCGCAGGTCCGGGCGGCTACGTGGCGGCAATTCGCGCCTCCCAGCTTGGCTTGAAGACGATTTGCGTCGAGGCTGAACACTTGGGCGGCATTTGCCTCAACTGGGGCTGCATCCCAACCAAAGCACTCATCAAAAACGCCGAATATATGCACTTCCTGAACCACGCAGGCGATTTCGGTTTCAATGTAAAAGGCGTGGATGTTGATTTTGGCAAAGTCGTTCAGCGCAGTCGCGGCGTTGCCGACCAGATGTCGAAGGGCATTGCGTTTTTGTTCAAAAAATACAAAGTCGAATCCGTCATGGGCTTCGGCGTGATAAAAGCGCCCGGCAGCGTGGAAGTAAAAGACAAAAATGGTGCTGTGACCGATACAATTTCCTGCAAAAATATTATCGTTGCCACGGGCGCACGCCCTCGTATGTTTCCCGGCATTGACGTTGACCGCGATCGCGTCATCACGAGCCACGAAGCAATGGTACAAAAAGAAATCCCGAAATCCCTTATCGTTATGGGTGCAGGAGCTATCGGTGTTGAGTTTGCATACTTCTTCAACGCTTTTGGTACGAAAGTAACCATTATCGAAATGCAGAAAAATATCTTGCCCATCGAAGACGTGGAAGTCTCGAAAGAACTTGAACGACACTACCGAAAATATGGCGTAGAAATGCTCACCGAAACGCGCGTTCTCTCGGCAAAAAAGGTCGGCAAGGGCGTAGAAGTGGCAATTGAGAAAAAAGATGGTACAAAGGAAACCCTCAAAGCCGACCTTGCGCTGAATGCAATCGGTATCCAAGCAAATATCGAAAATATCGGCTTGGAAGCGGTCGGCGTAGCGACAGAACGTGGCTTTATCAAAGCTGATAAATTTATGCGCACCAACGTTCCGGGTGTGTTCGCCATCGGCGACGTAGCTGGCGCTCCGTGGCTGGCGCACAAGGCTTCGGCGGAAGGTATTTGTGTGGCGGAATTCATTGCCGGACATCATACTGACGGCGTGAACTACAACAACATTCCGGGCTGTACCTATTGCAATCCGCAAGTAGCTTCTATCGGACTTACCGAAGAAAAAGCCAAAGCAGCAGGACATGAAATTAAGGTCGGCAAATTTCCCTTTACCGCCGCTGGAAAAGCACATGCTATCGGCGAAGCAAAAGGCTTTGTGAAGCTCATTTTCGATGCGAAATATGGCGAGCTTTTGGGCGCTCATATGATTGGACCCGACGTAACTGAAATGATTGCCGAAATGGGCTTGGCGCGGACGCTTGAGGCGACCGGTCCGACTATTTTCAAAACTATGCACGCGCATCCGACGTTGAGCGAAGCCGTCATGGAAGCCGCTGCCGCCGCGTACGGCGAAGCGGTGAATTTCTAATATCTACTTTTTCTGAGAGACGCATGATTTCATGCGTCTCTCGCTTTTTTATCCTGAACTACTCCTGTTTCTAACGCCCGTGAATACGATGCTTTCCACCGCACAAAATACCATTGCTGAACTTCTGGCAACCGCATACACACTGCTACCGAACAATGACAAACGCAGCGCTGAACATTTGGGGCGCATCGGTATAGAACTCGAAAGCCGTTCCCGTCTCGCGCACGCTCGCGCTATTTTGGAGCGAGCCATCCAAATAGACCCGCTCGGTCATCCCGAATGGTATTTATCGCTGGCGTTTGCCCATTTCCGCGACGTAACGGGCAGTTTTGCTGCCGATGGTGAGCGTATTATCGTTGACGGTATTGAGGAAACTGATTCGGATTATTTGAAAGCCTCGTATTTGTCTATCTTGGAAGGTGGCGCGGGCGAAGAGATTGACGAGATGATAGAGTATTTATCGGCTTCTGAGGACGTATCAGTACGCTTTGCGCTTGGGCACTCACTTCTCTGGCGCGGCGAAGCAGAACGCGCCTACACGCTGCTTCGAGAAACCGCTCAACTTCTGGGTGATGATGAAGTCGTACTTGGCTTGGATTCTTACTCTGGGGCGCTGAATTGGATGCGCGGGCAGGGCATGAATGTTGACTTACTCAGCGAGGTTTTGCCGTATCTGGAGCGCTTAATTCACTTTTCGCCAAATGTGTACAATTATCGCGCTCTGAAAATTCAGATGTACCAAACACTCAAAGACTACGAACGTGTGAAAACCGTAGCATTAGAAACCCTTGCAGCATTTCCCGATGAAGAAACAACGATGGTCGCTCTTGCTTCTGCCTACGAAAAAACAGGAGACAATGACCGCGCAATGCTCTGGTACAATCGCGCCATCGGTGCAAAACCAAGTTTTGCCCGTGCACGCATGATGCTGGGTAAACTCTACGAGCGGCTTGATAAGAAAGACGTAGCCGAACAGGTCTTCCGCGAAATCGGTACGGCATTCCCCGAATACTACGCGGGAAAGTTGGAAATTGCGTATTTTCTGCGGCGCTCAGGCAAGCACAGCGAGGCGATGTCTCTTTTTCGCTATGCGTACGACCATCTCAAAACCTTTGAGAAAGCGACCGTAGAGCAGCATCCTGAAGGCAAGCAGTTTATGGCAGAAATGTTCTCGTTCGACTTGCCAGTTCTCATGCGGTGAGTATGGGGGGCTCAGGCAACGAAATCTTTTTATTTTTTACAACGTCATCTTTTTCATGTTTCCTGCTTCCGGCATATTGCTTATCGCTGCTCCGACGCTGCTTGATGCCAATTTTAAGCGGTCGGTCGTCTTTTTGGCGCAGCACGATGAAGATGGAACGCTTGGATATGTACTCAATCGCCGCTTAGATACAACGCTTGCTGAGATTGTCCCCGATTTGTATGGCTTCGACGCACCGCTCTACTGGGGTGGTCCGTGCCAAAACGACACGCTCCATTGTATTCACAACGTCGGCACACATATTCCGGGAGCGGCAGAAATTACCGAGGGCATCTATTGGGGTGGAGATTTCGAGGTTATTCGAGACCTCATTATTGCTGGCGGTGCTTCGTCGGATGACTTCCGCTTTTTTATCGGTTATGCGGGCTGGGGCAGTGGGCAACTGAATGAAGAAATCAAGGAAACATCATGGTTGCTAACGGATTCCTCGCCAAGCATTGTTTTCCCTGAGACGGTGAAAAATCTTTGGACGCGGACGCTCAAAGGTATGGGTGGTGAATATCAGATTCTTGCTGCTACGCCGGAGCATCCGTCGCTGAATTAAAAACAAAACGTTTGTGTGTTTTATTGAACGCGGTTATTGGTTGTCGCCGCGCGCAATCCCATCATTTCCTGACAACCGACCAATTCTATTCCTCGAATCGCTATGATTATTGGAGTTCCCAAAGAGATAAAATCCTACGAAAACCGCGTGGGGCTTGTTCCATCAGGCGTGGAGGTGCTCAAGCAGCACGGACACACCGTATATGTCGAGACCAATGCCGGCAAAGGCAGTGGTTTCTCGGATGAAACATATATCAAAGCAGGTGCAGAGATTCTTCCGACGGCGGGCGATGTCTATGAAAAAGCTGAAATGATTGTTAAAGTCAAAGAGCCAATTGAGCCTGAGTATAAACTTATCCGCGAAGGACAAATTCTCTTTACGTATTTCCACTTTGCTGCGGCTCGGGAATTGACCGAAGCGATGGTCGAAAGCGAAAGCATCTGCATCGCTTACGAAACAGTGCAGCGCCCAGACGGTTCGCTGCCCTTGCTTATTCCGATGAGCGAAGTCGCAGGGCGCATGGCTGCTCACGAAGGCTCGAAATATCTTGAGCGAGCAATGGGCGGTCGTGGTATTCTCTTGGGTGGCGTTCCGGGTACGCCTCCGGCAAATGTCGTCGTACTGGGTGGCGGTATCGTTGGCACGAATGCGGCAAAGATTGCGGCGGGCTTGGGCGCACGAGTGTGTATCTTGGATACAAACCTTTATCGGTTGCGCTACTTGGACGATGTTATGCCGAAAAATGTTGTGACACTCATGTCGAATCCGGCAACTGTCCGCGAAGTCTCACGCGAAGCCGATTTGATTATTGGTGGTGTTCTCATTCCGGGCGCTTTGGCACCGAAACTTATCACCCGCGCAATGCTGAAAGACATGAAAGAAGGCGCTGTGATGGTGGATGTGGCGATTGACCAAGGCGGCTGCTTCGAGACCAGCAAAGCCACAACCCACGAAAACCCGACGTATGTTATTGACGGCGTACTTCACTACTGCGTAGCAAATATGCCGGGTGCAGTGCCGTTTACCTCCACGATTGCGCTCACCAATGCCACGTTCCCCTACGCACTCCAACTCGCCAACAAGGGCTATAAAAAAGCCATCAGCGAGAGCCAAGAACTTCGCTCGGGGTTGAATGTGTATCGCGGTACAATTACTTACGGCGCGGTTGCGGAAGCGTTTAACTTGCCGTGGGAAGAATCCACGAAATTTATTCCGTAAATAAGTTGTTGATTGATAGAAATTTTAGAACCCGCTTTTCTTCACACCTGCAAGAAAAGCGGGTTTTGCTTGTTTGTAGTAAAAATTGTTTTCTGCGCAAGCATTTTTTCTTCTTGTGGAGTTTTTCGTAAGCAGTTAATTTTTGTTAAATGCCTTCTTTCTTGCCTGTGGTTGCGCTTCCCGAATACCGCATTTTTTCTAGGGTGTGGCTGGTTTCGATTCTGCATAACCGATTTTACTGTAATGCCTTGAAACGATTCAGTCTTGGTCAGATAGAATGAAAGTTCTATATTGCCGTCCCGCATAAAGTTCCGGGCTTGGAGCGAATATTCTTGAGTAGCAAAATAGTGTTACGTGGCTGCCTTTAGCGTTGCCCCAAAGCGTTGCTGCTGAAGAATATCCTTCTCAAAGAGCCATTTTTGTGCGTGGCAGTCCATTTCTCATTCATATTCTACGAGGAACACGCATGGCAAAATTTCTACGCACGTGCGCAGTAGCAGCGTTTTTGCTCCCTCTCTTTGCGGTGCTCGAAACCAGCACTCAAGCCAATTCGCTCTTCTGGCCGACGTATTATTCTAACACGTTGTTTGCTCAAACCCCTCGCAAAGAGCCTCCGGCGCGACCCCAAGCGCCACAAACAGGCGATACGAAGACCATCATTCCCCGTCTTCAGGACGATTTTGCTGAACTAGACGATACCCTACAAGTTGTTCCCGGCGTTCAGATAAATGATCGCTTTGTGACGACAACACTCGAATCAGCACGTCAGCAGTACCTTCGCGCACTCTCCTACATCAACCGCTCCGACACCTCACGTGCTGCACGTTCCTTCGACCAAGCTATCGAAACGCTGAACAAAATCGCTGATTTTCCCAAGATTCAGGATAATCAAGACTTCATAGACCTGATGCAGTCTATCATTGAAGATTACGAAAACTACATCAAAAATCTCGACAATCTGAGCGAAAAATCGCCTATCGTCGTGCTGCGCGACCGATTCTTTCAGTCCATCGAAAACAGCGATATGCCGTCGTATGATGACCTGAATTTTCCGCGCGGGAAGGATTCGAGCCGCACGAAATTTGCTCCTCTTAATCTTCCTGAGTCCAGTTCTGCGCTGGCTGCCGCTACGGGTATGCGCGGCGTAACCTTGCAAATACCAATGCCTGAGAATCAAGAAGTACTCTGGGCTGTGGAGTTTCTGGCAGTGCGCGGACGACGTTATTTTCAAAAATGGATGGAGCGCACAGGCAAGTGGTTCCCGATGATGCGCAAAATTGCCCGCGAAGAAGGCGCACCGGAAGAAATCCTCTATCTTTCTATGATTGAAAGCGGTCTTAGCCCCTACGCAACGTCATGGGCAAAAGCTGTCGGCTTGTGGCAATTTATCAAAGGTACGGGGCAGATGTATGGTTTGGGCGTAGATTACTGGCAGGACGAGCGCCGTGATCCTGAAAAAGCAACTCGCGCCGCAATGCGCCACCTCAAAGACCTTTACAACGAACTGGGCGACTGGCATTTGGCGCTTGCTGCCTATAATTGCGGCTTGGGCGGTGTACGCCGCGCTATTGCCCGCTCCGGTCTTAGTCAACCGAATTATTGGGATGTGCGCCCATATCTGCCCAAAGAAACCCGTAACTACGTGCCGTTGTATGTGGCTGCTTCAAAAGTGTGTATGAACCCCGAAGCATATGGTTTTACCAGTTTGGAATTTGAAGAACGCTTCAATTACGACGTTGTTCCGATTAGCGAAGCCGTAGATTTTCGCGTCCTTTCGCGCTGCGCCGGAGTCAGCGAGGAAACTCTTCACGACCTCAATCCTGAACTTATTCATCAGTCCACGCCGCCGTATTCCGAACAGTATCCGCTCAAAATTCCCGTTGGTACCAAAAGCACCTTTGTTGCCAATTACGAGAAAATGAGCAAATCAGATAAACATTCGTGGACAATGCACGAAGTGAGCGGTAGCGAAACGCTTAGTTCCATCGCAAAAAAATATGGCGTGTCCTCGTCTGTTATCGCTGCTGCGAACGACCTCATCGGCAAGAAAAAGCGTATTTCTGTCGGGACGATGCTCCGTATTCCGACCGACGGACGCTATACGCCGCCAGCAAACAGCAAAGACGATGACGAAGAGGAAGACAGTCCGCCGGTGCAAGCCGTAGCAGCAAATTCTAAAGAGAAACGGACAGGCGACAAATCCGAAAAAGAAAAAGCAGGCACTGAGTCTGATGAAAGCGACCTTCAGCATCGCCCTGCACCACCGCCGCCGAATAGCAAGAAAATTGAGCATGAAATAGCAGCGAGTGAAACGCTTTACAGCATTGCGGCACGCTATAACGTCCGTTTATCGGACTTGCGGAACTGGAACAATATTCCGTACAATTCCGACAAAGTGACTCTGGGCGACCAGTTGACGCTTTATGTGGACAAAAGTTTCCGTGAAAATGATGCGACGAAAACTGCGGTAGCCAAGCCGAAACCCGGCACCATCAGCCACACTGTGACGAAAGGCGAAACGTTGGCAAAAATTGCCGATGACTATGGTGTGACGATGGATGAAATTCGTACCACTAGTAAAATGCGCTCAAATGCTCGTATCTATGTAGGACAGGCTTTAACTATTCCGGCAACAGCAGAGAATCAATCGGTCAAACAAACGCAATCAGCCACAGCAGATGCCGCTACGCCTGCCACAGAGCCGAAAGCAACCGCCTCATCGTCAAGTGCCCCCGCAGGAAAGCCTACACTCTACAAAGTGAAACAAGGTGAAACGCTCACTGCCATTGCCGAGCGATACAACGTAAGCACACGCGACCTTTCGCAGTGGAATAGCTTGCGCGGCACGTATATCAAGCCCGGCATGGAATTGAAAGTCTATGCCCAGAGCGTTGCCAAAGGCGATGAAACACCGAAGAACTCCGGCACGACCAGCAATGAAGAAGGCGACGGAACAACGTACACCGTGCGTTCCGGCGACACGCTTTACTCAATCGCTCGCCGTTACGGGCTGACTGTTGAGCAGATGAAAAAACTCAACCCGACTGTTGCAGGCAATACAGCACGATTAGGACAGGTTTTGAAAGTAAAGTAAATCTTTATCTTCTACGAATAATTTTCAAGATGTAGCTCATTTCCATAATGTGCTACATCTTTGTATATTAAGGCATTCACTCGCATTAGCAACTACTTTCTCGCATAACTTCTTCATAAACCCATGAATTTTCGTCTTGTTGCGGTTTCCGCTCTCGTTCTTTGGTGCTTCGGCACTGCCCACCTTGTTGCGCAGAAAAAAGCCTCAAAGATGTCGTCTTCGCTTGCTTCTGTTTCTGCGTCTGCTCCTTTGCCCACACTGATTTACGAAGTCAATCTCAATGACCGCTCGGAGGATACCTTCAAAGTGCGCCTTCTGGTCAGCGGCTTAAAGGCTGCTAACGCTATCTATCAGTTTGCGGCAACAGCACCCGGCACGTATCAGATAATGGACATCGGGCGCTTTGTGCGAACGTTTCAAGCATTTGACGAAAAAGGGAAAGAAATTCCATGTGACCACATTTCGGTGAATCAATGGAAAATAAAGCAGCCCGAAAAAGTCGTAGAAATCCGCTATGCTGTCGCGGAGACATTTGATACACCCGTCACGCGCGACGAAATTTTCCGTATGTGCGGCTCGTCGTTGGAGGATGACCATGCGCTGTTTAATGTTCACACTGCCATTGGCTTTCCGTCGGGAATGCAGACTGCACCGCTTAAAATCAAGTTTCTGCGTCCCACGGCATGGAAGATTGGCTCGGCAATGGAGCAAGATAGCGTGGGGTACTTCCTTGCGAAGAATTACGATTTTGCGGTAGATTCGCCCGTGCTTATGGGAAGGATTACGAATGCTCGCACGATGGTCAAAAATACTGCCGTCGAAATCTATACCTATTCCAAGACTGACCAAATCTCGTCAGACCAACTTTTGGGCGCGATGAGCAAGATGCTTTCGTCGGCGGGTGAGTTTTTGCGCGAGTTGCCCGTGAAGCGTTACGCATTTTTGTTTCATCTCGAAGATACTCCGGCTGGCGCATGGGAACACTCCTACAGTTCTGAGTATGTGCTGGAAGAGCGTCCATATTCGCCGGAATATGGGCAGTACATTACGGACATTGCGGCGCATGAGTTTTTTCACGTCGTCACGCCGCTCAATATTCATAGCGAAATTATTGAGCATTTCGATTTTGTGAAGCCGACCCCTTCCGAGCATCTCTGGCTCTACGAAGGCACGACCGAATGGGCGGCACACGTGATGCAGCTTCGGAGCGGCTTAAAATCCCTCGACCAATATCTTGCCGACCTGAGCCAAAAAACACTCGTTGACCAAAACTATTTCGACCGCGCCTATAGTCTCAGCAAACTCAGTCTGACGTGCTATTCCGATTCGGGACAAAAGCAGTATAGCAATATTTACTATCGTGGAGCGCTTGTGGCGGGAATGTTGGATATTCGCTTGCTCGAACTTTCCAACGGGCAACGTGGTTTGCGCGAAGTGATTCAGGAGCTTGCCAAGAAATATGGTCCTGAGAAATCTTTTGCAGAAAAAGACTTTTTCAATGAATTTGTCAAAATGACCTATCCCGAAATTGCTGACTTCTTTGAGCAGTATGTGAAACGAGCAAACCCCTTGCCGCTCCGCGAATACTACGCAAAAATTGGCATCGCCTACAATGAGCGTAAACTTTCGGATTCTGCGCAATCAGAAGCCGGCTTGAAGACACGTCTTCGAGAGGGAAAACTTGTTGTGGCGGATTTCCGCGAAAGCCTTGCGCCAAGCGGTATTCAGATTGACGATGAAATCCGCGCCGTGAACGGACAAACGCTCACTTCTGCTGACAATAAGACTTTTGCCAGCATCACCGCGAAATTCATACCGTCCACCACCTATACGCTCACCGTTGGGCGCTCCGGCGGCAAAGAGCTGACGCTAACGCTTCCCGTCCAGACGCGCCGCGAAGAGCGTCAATACGTCTTTGAACTCAGTCCGCAAGCATATCACCGCCAAGTGATGCTTCGCAATGCGTGGCTCAAAAATCTGTAACAGCATAACAGTAGTCGTCAAAGCCATGTTCTATTTTTCAATCGTTATTGTCATACTGTCAAATGTGTTGTATCATGCCGCACAGAAGTCAGTTGCTCCAAGCGTACATCCGCTCGTAGCAACAGTGGTGGCGTATCTTGCGGCGATAGCGCTCTGCCTACTGGCATTTCCGTTCTTTCCGATACAGAATACTATTCAAGAAGAACTCCGACGCATCAACTGGTCAAGCTATGCGCTAGGTGTTTCGATTGTGGGCGTAGAACTGGGATATTTACTGGCGTATCGAGCAGGCTGGGAGGTTAATATAGGCTCAGTGGTGGCAAACGTGGCAATTGGTATTTTGCTTGTTCCCGTAGGAATCTGGATGTTCAAAGAATCAGTTTCGTGGACGACCATTGCCGGAATTGTGCTTTGTTTGGCAGGTGTAGCACTTATCGCAAAAAGATAACGTAGTAAGCAATTTCAGGACAAACGAAAAAAGCGTGGAATATTCTTTCCACGCTTTTTCTTTTTTTTTCAAGAGAACTGCTCTCAATGCTGTATCAAATCGAAATTGTCAGAGTGTTAGCGGTTTTATCGAAAGTTGCATCGTAGCTCTTCAATCTTCCCCCAGCCGGACCCATTAGGACTCGACCGTCCGAAGCGGAAAACTGCGAACCGTGGCAAAGGCACTGAATGACACCATTGCTTGATGGTAATTCTACCGTGCAGCCCTCATGGGTACACACTGCCGTCAGGACAAGAAAACCCGTATCGCTGGTGCGCATGATAACAAGCGGATTGCTGTTTATTGTTTTGATAACCGCCCCGCCTGTCCGCTGCAATGCTGCTTCTTGAGCAATGTTAATCACATTACTTGATGTAGTACCGCCTGTTGTGCCGCCGCCCGTCGTTCCACCGGAAGTGCCGCCGGCTGTGGTGGAATCAGACGACTTAATAATGGTTGTCTCGCAAGCGTTCACAAGCGTAATCACCGCTCCTGCCGATACGGTCAATCCCAGCATAGATGCGGCTTGCACGAGAAATTCACGGCGTGGCGTTTTGTGTTCGTCTGCGGCATATTCTGCCAACGGGGAAAGTTCTGATGTGTTCATGGAAATGCTGAAAATGAAAGAAGTGACAAGGGTTGATATGTCAAACATCTACGAATGATGTTTCTCTTCAAAAAGACGTTGGGAATCGTTCAAAAACAAATGAGTAAATTCTTCCTTGGTAGCTCTTGTCTGTGAGGTTTGAAGAGCCACAGACAAGAGTGTCTGTGCTACCAGTAGAAAGTTTGCACACTTATTTTTCGTCATTCTTTAGTTTGCCGAACCGTAGAGCATTGCTTTGACCGTAATGGTTTCGCTTACTTTGCTGCCCACAATGCCCTTGCGCCCGACAACGCCATGTTCTTTCAGGGAAACAGGAAAGTCACCGACTTTTATCATCACAAGGTCATTGGGTGCTTTTTCGATGTAGGTGATTTCAATCGGAACAGTTATTGCTTTCCCAACGCCATGCAGCGTAAAGACTCCTTCAGCATTTGCTTTAGCAACACCTTTTCCGCCGCCGCTGGAAACAATCTGCACTCCGGAAAGTTTTTTAATATCAAACGTAATGTTCGGATTGCTTTCGCTATCCAACCAATCCTTTTCCTGCAAGTGGTGGTCGCGGAGCGCAATACCTGTTTGCATGGTATTGACGGCAACAAACACTTTGCCCGTGGTTGCCTCAATGTTGCCAAGGTCGAGCGCAAATGTGCCGCTCACAACAGCAGTGCCGCCGTCAATATTTTCAAGCGGCGCTTTGCTGCTGAATTGTGCTTGATTAGCGCCTACTTTATTATTGAGTGTGATGCTTTTTGTTCCTTTGGTACTCAGATTGAAGCCCGTTCCGGCGCTACCTGTGGAGAGCGCAAAAAGTAGACAAACAATGGCGATAGGAATAATGCGGAGTTTCATAGAAGTATGAGAATGACAATACGTGAAAAAAAGTTTTAAGCCGGTAGTGATTCTGCCTTGAGTGTGCGGAGCGCTTGGCGGCGCATCATAATAAAACTGCCAAGTCCGCCCAAAAGAGCAATGCCGGTGATTGGTCCGGCAATGTCCAATCCCAAACGAAATTCGTCCTTCCATTCGATATGTTCTTCCTCGGTTCCAAAATTTGGATTGACCGTTTTGACAACGACTTGTGTTTTATCTTTGGTAAGAATGTTACTGCCGTGCGCTGTCCACGTTCCCATAGCAGCAAGAGCAATGACGGCAAAGAGTGCGATAAGGACTTTCCACATAATATTTTCCCTCAGAATTCGGTAAAAGATTTGTTACGGGTAGCACAATCAATAATACAAGTGCACTTGCAGGTTCCACCGGGTCGAACGAAACGATTCAGTGTCATAGTAGCGAAATTCAGGACGCAGCTCGATAAACGGAAAGGGAAAAATCTGCGCACCAATGGTGGCTTGAACGCTATACAGTTCGGCAACGCCATCGGCGGCATTAGGCGCAGAGACTTGCGTTATGCCACGCTCAAAGCGCACAAAGGGCATCAAACCTGATAAGGCTTGATAGGTGAGCATCACAGAATAATTTCTCGTTTGCCGTCCGTCTTTGACTCCTGAAAGCATATATTCACCCTGAAGCGCCACACGATCACTTATCCCGGCTCCGGCAAAGATATTGACCATCGAAAACGTGCGGTTCGTGAAATAAGACGCGCCAAAATACGAATTAAAAATGTGGTCTTCCGTGCGCGGCGTGATGGCAAAGCGGGCAAGATACGACGGCGACGATGCCAAGGCAACGAGATTCGTCTTCGCGGCAGCAGCGGCAAGCGAATCGCCCAAAAGAAACTCCGATTCGCCGTATTTATTCACCGTGCGGAGTTGTGCCAATGAACGTGGCAAATACGCACCCGCCGTGAGGGAAAGCCATTGCAAGCCGTCATAATTCAATTCTCCGCCAAATTCCGCAAAATTCGGAGCGATAAGCGGAATCGTATTCGTTCCGGCTACTTGGCGCACAAGCATCGTGTGGTCGTCGTAGCGAATACCAATAGATGGCTGAAAATGCCCGATACGCAGTTGTGGCAGCGTAAGCGCAGGTTGTATCATTGCTGAAGCCGCCCATGCCTGCTGACCAATATAAGGCAATCCTGCGCCCTCAGCCAGAAGCGCCACCGAACCCAAATCTGCCATTCCTTCCAACGTCAGCCACGGAGCAGCTACCCATGCGGCATAGACTGCGGTTTGCATTGGGATAAATCGTGTGGGGGAATTGATGGTGCGCGGTGAGCGCGTTATCTGCAAGCGTGCATCAAAGCCAAAGGTAAGTGCGCCGTCGGCGATGCTGTTCGATTCTGCTTTCTCAATAAATTCTAAGCCGATGGAGTGCGCCGAAAAGAGTTTCATATCTTTCGCCATGTACCAGCCGAGGTCGTTACGCAGCCCGCCACCTTGCGTGGAGATATGGCAATTCAGACATTTATTACCCGTAAGCAATGTGAATTGCGGCAAGGCAAATGCTTCGGACGCAAATCCGCACAGTACGACGATACTTAGTCCAAGCCCACGCAAACGACTTTTCAGCGTGAAAGGTGAGCGCATAAAATTCAACAACGTATTGAATGTCATAAAAATTATTCCGACAATCCCCTCGTGGCGCAAGGAGCGTATCCTTACGCCACGAAGAGGTGTTGTGTAAGAAAATAACGTGCTTGATTGTTTCAACGTCCTGCTTCTACCGCGCAACAACGAAGCCCTGCACAGCAGTCTCGCCCGTAGCAAGCGTGATGCGGCAGTAATAAACACCGCTATTGAAAGCGCTTACGTTGAATTGCGCACTGGCAGTGCCGCCCGCCCACACGCCTTCGACTGCTTCTGAGACCGCTCTGCCCAAGGCATCATACACCCGCATGGTTACTCTGCCCGATTGCGGCAAAGCAAAACTCATGGTAACGAGTTCGGTTGCGGGATTCGGCGTAACGCGCACATTCAGACGGGTTGCATCCAGTGTGGCGAATTGGCGAACGCTGACGGTGGTGATGTTGGGTAGAATAACCTGCGCACGAATTTCGCCACCGGGATTAGCTGCGGTGTGAACATTGGCATAATACCGCTCGCCACGCAAGTTGTCAAGCGCTGCTGCACTCAGTTTCCATGAACCACTCAATGTGTTGTCCGTCGGCGCGAATGTAATAGCTTGCACTACTGCTCCGGCAACACCCGACGCACCAAGATGAAAATGCGAATTCGTAACCGGTCCGGTCAAACCCGAAAATGTCATTCGGTAGCGTAGTGTCGAATCTGTCCACAAAACTGCATAT
>JANYDO010000318.1 GCA_025363605.1 Candidatus Kapaibacterium sp. | reverse complement strand
AGGCAAAGCAGGTTATTATCTTTCCGCAAAATTTTGCTCGCGACCTTTACAAATACGGTTCGGCAACCGTGCAAATTATTGGCGATGCCAGCAACCCCAACATGGCGACGATACTTATCAGCTATACCTCTTCCATTCTTCAAGATTACCAACTCCATCTCGCCGCCGAGCGCGGACAAAGCACCATGCCGCCCGTAATGCCGGAAATAAAAATGCTCTATAATCCCGAACTCAAAAGCGTGTACGGCTTTGTGACGGGGCTTATTGGACTGATACTCCTTCTGGTTTCAGCGCTGATGACTTCTATTGCCATCACGCGCGAAAAAGAGCTTGGTACGATGGAAGTGCTCCTCGTTTCTCCGCTCAAGCCACCACAAATTATTTTGGGGAAAGTGCTACCCTATCTTGTGTTGTCCGTCATCAACGCTGTGACGGTATTGCTGATGGCACGGTACGTTTTTTACATTCCCTTTCGCGGAAGCTACGCGCTGTTTTTCTTTGAGATTATGCTGTACATTTTGACTGCGCTTTCGCTGGGCATTTTTATTTCTACCAAAGCGAAGACACAACAAGTGGCAATGATGATTTCACTGGGCGGGCTGCTCATGCCGACCATTTTGCTTTCCGGCTTTATTTTTCCCGTTGAAAACATGCCGCTTCCTTTGCAAATCATTAGCAATGTCATTCCGGCACGGTGGTTTCTCGTGACGCTGAAAGCAATTATGCTCGAAGGGCTGGGCATCGAATACTTTTGGAAAGAAACGACTGTTCTTGCGGGAATGGCGTTTGTCCTGATTGCACTCAGTATGAAAAGTTTCAAAGTTCGTTTGTGAGCTATCGCTATTCCTACGCAAACGAACTCCGTTTCCCAATTTCTCCGAACTCATTCACCCAAGACCAATGCGCACAATAGCCTACATATTGCAGAAAGAGTTTGTGCAAATCTTTCGCAACAAACAAATGCTGCCCATCATTTTCGGGATGCCGATTGTACAGCTCCTGATTTTGATTCATGCCGCGACGTTTGAGGTGAAGACCGTTCCGACGCACATCGTGGACACGGACAAATCCATCGCGTCGCGCCAGTTGATTGAGTATTTTGTCAGCACGGGATATTTTCACGTCGTACAGTTTTCGGAATCTATGCGATTGGGCGAAGAAGACATCAAGCGCCGCAAAGCCATGATGGTGCTGGTTATTCCGCCGAGATTCGAGAAAGACCTCCTGACCAGAGGTTCGGCGAAGGTGAATATTATTCTGAATGCTTTGGATGGCAGTGCTGCCGGAATTGCTCAGTCCTATTCGGCGATGATTATTGCCGGATATTCCAGAGATATTCAAATGGAAATTATGAACATTACTCCGCAAATGATTGCTCCGCAAATGACGGGAGCAAGCCCACCATCGCCCGAACGTAATGCCCAAATGATTACCATTGAAAATTCTTTCTGGTACAATCCCGAATTGAACTACAAACACTTCATGCTGCCGGGGCTGCTGGTGATGCTGGTGAGTTTGGTAGGATTGTTTTTATCTTCGATGAACATTGTAAAGGAAAAAGAAATCGGAACGATTGAGCAACTGAACGTTACGCCCATCAAGAAATATCAGTTTATTATCGGCAAACTCGTTCCCTTCTGGATGATAGCCATGTTTGAACTGGCATTTGGACTGACCGTTGGGAAATTAGCGTTCGGAACACCGATTGTCGGCAACGTCGGGCTTGTCTTTTTATCCGCGACGGTGTATATGGTAGTTGTGCTAGGCTTTGGGCTTTTGGTTTCGACCATCACCGAAACGCAGCAGCAAGCAATGTTTATCGCGTGGTTCATTATGGTTGTGTTTGTGCTGATGAGTGGCTTATTCACGCCGATTGAGAGTATGCCCGGCTGGGCGCAAACGGTCACGCTGTTCAATCCCGTTGCATACTTCATCGAAATCATGCGCCGCGTTCTCCTGAAGGGCGCTAACTTTGTGGATATTGAGCGCCAGTGGTGGTCGCTTGTGGCGTATGCGGTGGTGATTATTTCCGTAGCTGTCGGTCGGTATCGGAAAGTGAGTGATTGAGAACTCTTTATTGAGAACCCTTATCAGCAAAAACCATCTCCTAGGGAAAATTGTCCACGCACTTGCTCCAATCGTCCATTTTTCGCGGTCTCCTTTTGCAGTAATTTTGTAGCACATAATCGCTAGCGGCATGAAAAGCCGTTTTTGTCACTTTTTTCTTTTTGTTCATTATGGCTACATTCCCCATCCCCACGCTGGAAACAGCATCCGACGAAGTTCGCCCGCTTTTTGAAGCAATCAAAAAACAACTCGGTTTGCTGCCGAATCTTTACGCCATCATCGGCACATCTGCTCGGACACTCAAGGCGTACCTAACCTTTCAAGATGCACTGACGAAAGGCGCATTCAGCAACAAAGAAATTCAAGGGATTTTCCTCGCTGTCTCTCAAGCAAACGACTGCTTGTATTGCCTCTCGGCGCACACCACGTTAGCAAAAATGAACGGTTTCAGCGAAGAAGATATTTTTGCGCTCCGCCTTGCCAGCATCACCGACAAACGCCTTGGCGCTATCACTAAACTTGCTCGCTCTATCGTTTTGCGGCGCGGTTTCCCTGAAGCAGAACTGGTGCAGCGCTTTTTCGATGCCGGTTTCGACCGTGCTGCGCTTATCGAACTGATTGCGCTTGTGGCAGACAAAACTTTTGCAAACTACGTGAACAACGTCGTTGATACGCCGATTGATTTCCCGGTTGCGCAAAAAATTGGCGAGCCGGTATCGCTGAACTAATCGTGGGAAGTGGTGCTTGGAAAGTATTCGAGTATGCGAATGAGAAGTCGCAATTTTTACCCTTCCACGTGGTAAATATTTTTGACAAATTGTGTTCTCATTCGCATACATCGTCTTTTCACCTCAATCACTTCACCATAAAAAAACAGCCATGAAAAAAATCTGGAAAATTTCCCTTTGGACGCTTGGCGTTCTTGCTCTTGTTGCAGGCGGACTCGTTGTGTATATGTACCCAACGATGAAGCAAATGATGTCCATTCAAGAAATTCGCTCCAACGACAAGCTCACTCTCGTCTTGGGCGGCGGCGGCAATAGTGGAATCTTGGAATCGGATAGTTTGGTTATCATTATTGATACCAAAATGAGTGGGCCGGCAAAGGAACTGTACGAATTGGCAATGCAAAAAGCTGGCAAACGTCCCATACTTGTCGTGAACACGCACGTCCACGGCGACCACAGCGGAGGAAACAAATACTACAAAGGCGCACGAATCATTGCAGGCATATATGACGAAAAACTCTGGCGCGAACAAAACGGTCAAGAAAATATGCCGACCGAATGGCTAAAGGATAGCCTCACTATTCCGATGGACGACGAAACCGTAAGCATCGTGAATATCGGACGAGCGCATACGTACTCAGATGTGGTGGTGTATTTGCACAAACGAAAAATGCTATTTGCAGGCGACCTCATTTTGAATAAAATTCATCCCGTCCTCAATCCCGTTACCGGCTGCGTGACGCTCAACTATCCAATCGTGTACAATCGCATTTCGCAGCGCTTTGATATTCAAACGATTATTCCCGGACATGGCACGACAACCGGTGTGGAATTATTGCAAACCCTCAAGCAGTATTTCAGTGACATGGAAGCGCTTGCGAAAGACGACACGCGGCAAGACCTGAAGGCAAAATATGCTCATTGGACGGTACTACCGTTTTTTGCCAGTACCGATAATACAATCAAACATATCAAAGCGGAATTGGCACAGCGAAAATAACGTAGTCAATTCGATTCATCGTTCTTCGAGAAGGTGGAAATTATCATGGCAAAAAGTTTCGCCGAAATTGCCTTCACGGGTGATGTAAAAAAACTGCAAGAAGAATACGGCAGCCGTCATATCTATGCCCGAATGGAGGACTCCGCATACTACGATGGTCTGACGGAAAGCGAAATGGATTTCATCCGTGAACGCGATTCATTTTATCTCGCCACCATCGGTGAGAATGGCTATCCGTACATTCAGCACCGCGGCGGACCAAAGGGCTTTCTAAAAGTGCTCGATAAAAATACGCTGGGCTTTGTGGATTTTCGCGGAAACAAGCAATATATCTCGGTCGGTAATATGACGGCACATCCGAATGTGTCGCTCTTTTTGATGGACTATGCGAGACGTACACGGTTGAAAATGTACGCCAAAGTTCGCATTGTTTCACTTGAGGAAGAACCACAACTATTTGAAACACTGAACCCGCGAGAGTATCCGCATAAGCCTGAACGCATGATGATTTTTGCCATCGAAGCATTCGACTGGAACTGCCCGCAGCACATCACCCCACGCTACACCGCCGAAGAAGTAGCAAAAGCATGGGAAAAGCAGACCGCTCACGTCGCAAGCCTTGAGCAAGAAATCAGTCGTTTGAAAGCAGAATTGAACACACAGCAACACTTAAATTCAAGACAGAATCAATGAAAGAATTCCTACAAAAATTTCGCGGTGCGGGCACGTCTCTCCCTGCGCGAGCATCGTGGAGAGCAATTGCGCAGGCATGGGCGGGCGGCGTGATTGCGATTGCTGCCGTAGCCCTCAGGCAACGGGAATGCCGCTTATGATGGGGTCATTCGGTGCAACGTGCGTATTAGTCTTTGGTTTCCCCGATGTGCCGTTTTCACAGCCGCGCAATGTATTTTTTGGACATACGCTTGCTTCACTTATTGGCTTATCTTTTTTGTGGCTTTTTGGTCCCGTCTGGTGGGCGATGGGACTTGCTGTGGGAACAGCTATTGCCGCGATGATGCTTACGCGCACCGTTCATCCCCCGGCAGGCTCGAATCCAGTTATTGTGTTTCTCGCGCACCCCACGTGGAATTTTCTTTTCTTTCCAACAGCGTTCGGAGCAGCACTTATCATCTCTATTGCCCTCATGTATAACAACAGCGTTCGTGAAGAGCGGTATCCCCGATATTGGTAAACAATTACGTCAGCAAAATTGCCTCCTATTATGCAGCACCTTGCTTTTGACGGATACCCAACAAATAGGTGAAATACAGCAGTACGACCACGCTATCAAAACCAATAGCAACGCCTGCTTTACCGAGATACTGACTGCCAAAGATGAGCACCAATGAAATGAAAATTACTTTGCTCACTCCCGCCACCAACAAAATAAACGAGCGGTTGATGGGATTATAAGCGCCATAAATAAGCATTGCTCCCACAAGCGTAATGAGCGCACCCCAATTGCGAACGACAATTTCAGTAAGCGGATGCTCCGGTAATGTTGCACCGAAAGTAGCAAGCAAAGCCGCTTGCGGGGCGAGTGTCGGAAATATCATTGTGCAGGTCAGTATGCCCGAAACGAGCATAATCCATTTGATATTGGCAAAAATCCAGTTCATAGTTTCTCCTTGATGAGCACTTGCTCTATGAGCGCTTGCTTTATAGTGTTTGCTCTATGTTGATGAGTTGTTTATTGATTCTAATGCTTATTTGCTACTTTTTGGTTTAATTGGTATCCATACATCTTCTTCTGAACTTGGATCATCGTTCTTGTATTTTTCTCCCAATACTTCAAAATGCGCACTGGAGTCTATTTCATACTCTGAGTTCGGTAGCCACGTTTCAAAAATATATTGGAACGTTTTTGCACCTGTGCTTGCAGCGCCTTTATGAAGAAAAACCGCATACAATCCGCCATGTACCGTATAGATTTCCATGCCGTCAGGAATTACAGCACTATCCGTTACTTCAATAGCAGCCCATTTTTCAAATGCTGTGCTAGGATTGAAATTTGTAAAATCTGCCGAACTATCATACACTTGCACACAGAATAGCTCACTTGATACGACATTTCCAATTTCTTTTCGCCGTGGCATAAAACTTCTCCATAACTCAGGAGTTTTGTCGTCTGCAAAGGTCATTTTGAGACGTTTACCAATGAGTTTCTTTTCGGCAATGGTTTCAATTCTGGGTTGCATGATTTTTGCTGAAGGATTTTTTTGTGAAAATTTTTTGTCTCGTCGGCGCTTAATTCGTCACTCCAATTTCTTTTCCCCTGCCGGATGGCGTAAAAAGACAATACCAAATGCAATTGCAAATACTGCGTAAAAAGCCGTCAGCGCCCACCATTGATACGGCAAATTAGGATTTGCGGCAAGCGCTTTGACTAATGCCAGCCCCGCAATGCCGAAATGCGTTACGTTTGCTATGGCGATTGGTCGGTTATAAATGCCGCCTATGGCGTTGTCTTTCGTCATCCAGTTAAGCATGGCAAATGCGAAATAGGCAGCACCGATAATTTGAATGAACAATACGGCTTGCTTATCAGCACCCACCATAAAAAATCGCACCGCTTCTTCGGGGGCAAATATCAATGCAATACCTGCACCGCCTAATACTATTGCACTCACCGTCATTAAAAGTTTTGTATTCATATTTTTTGTTGTAAGCATCTGGACAATGATTCTTGGAACACAGACAAGAGTGTCTGTGCCACCAAAACCAGTTTCCATGCCGTAGCACAGACACTCTTGTCTGTGCAGATAGTTCAAGATAATTTCGTTCAACACCTTAAGATATTGAACGAAATTATCTTAAACTAAGTTTGCAAACAATAATTTTTCGGTAAAATCTTGTGAACATTGCAGCATACTGCCTTGTTTCTCAAACTAGATTATTTTTGGACAAGAACTTATCTACACAGACAAGAATGTCTGTGCTACAGTATAAAATCTAGCTTCGGCAGCACAGAAATTCTTGTATTTATTTCAAGATGTTACCGTCCAGATGCTTACTTTCCGAACTGGTTACAGTATCAAAACGACTCATTAGAAAAATGCCTTTGCCTACCAATCACTGTATTGCTATTGAAGAAACAATCCCGCGAATTTTTTTTCTTGCCTCTTCACTGACACTGGCTTCAAGCAGAATGACATCAATAGCTTTGATGGCATCTTTGAGAGTTATTGTTTTTTTAGAGGAAGTCGGTTTTTGCTGTTTGTTTTGAGTAGGTGTTATTTGCCGCTTATACGTTCTCAAGTGTTTCTTCACAGCATTTTCAGTTTGACCTGTTTCTTGAGCAATGCGTTTGGCAGTAAGTTTTGACGGCGTTTCCACATTATTGTCCTTGGCAGTTTGTTCGTTCTTACTTTTCCTATCACCACCTCGATTTTCTTTTGTGATTTCTTCCTCAAAATTTGGGTAAAGCTGCTTGTACAACTGCACCCATTCAGACGAACTAAACTGCCGACGCAAGAGATTATCTTTGATAATAATTTCTTTTTCGCGCTCCTCCGACAAGGTTTCTTCTACATATTGCACCGGCACCGACGGCAGGTCAAGTTCTTCAGCAATGCGCAAGCGGTTGTGTCCCGCGAGGAGTTTACCATTCGTTGTTGCTAACAGCGGATTAAGAATTCCTTTTTCTTGAATGTCTTTACGAAGACGGTCAAAGTACCCGACGCTTTCTTCCTTAAAAAGCCGACTATTGACAGGATTAGCTCGAAGTTCAGCGGGAGTAACATAATGAATATCCGACAAGCGCATACCATAGCGCTGAAGTTCTTTACCGATACCGCTCGTGATTGTTTTGGTAGTTTGAAAAGCAATAGTTTTTGCCATAAAGGTTGTATGTGATGTATCGGTAAAAAAAAACAGAATTTGAGAGCTGTCGGAACATATTCAGCACCCAGTCATAAGAGTGCGTTTAGCTAAAAAATCACATCGCCTTCGGTAAAATAATCAAAAGTGCCTCAGGCACTTTTGATTATTTTACTCGCAACTACGCTTTCTCGCCGACAATACCTTTTTGTAAAAGTTCTTTGGCAAAGGCTTCGTAATCGCGCACGGCGGGGCTTCCGGGTTGATATTGAAAAATGGTTTTCCCGACGGCACTTGATTCGGCAAAGGCAACACTATTACGAATGACACTTTCAAAAATAGTATCATGGAATTCAGTCTGGATTGCAATCAGAATTTGTTTGTGAAGAGCTTTCCGTTTATCGTGCATGGTCGCAAGTACGCCCGCAATGTAGAGTCGTTTGTTAATCCGCTTTTTGAGTGCGTTCACTTTATCATAGAGAGCAGCAATACCGTCCAGGGCAAAAAATTCAGTCTGCATAACAATAATCGCATAACGAGCAGCCGTCAGCGCATTTGTCGTCATGAGTCCCAGCGATGGCGGGCAGTCAAGAAGAATTGCGTCGTAGTGGTCGTGCAGATGTGTGCGCTCAATTATTTCGGCAAGGAGATATTCTCTCCCATCCAGAGAGGTGAACTCCGATTCCGCATTCTCCAGAGACCGATGCGATGGGAGAATATCCAATGTCCCCACGTTTCCCGTCCCCGAGGTTTTAGTATGAAGCGAATGGACAGGTATATTCACAATTGGCAAGGCGGCAGAGGGGTTTTTGAAAATGGAATACAATGATTCCGCGCTGCGTATGCCAAAGTGCGCACTCAAGTTCGCCTGCGCATCACAGTCAATAACCAAAACACGCTTGCCACTCATGGCGAGGGCATAACCCGTGTGAGCAACTGTAGTCGTTTTTCCGACCCCGCCTTTGTGATTAACAAATGCAATAACCATATCAATTCGGGTAGTAAGTAAATGTACAAAAACACAGCACAAAAATACAAAATGCTGGCATTTATTCTAATAATTACAAGATAATTTGGTAACTGTTTAGGTCAAAAAAAAGCGGCATACAAATCGCATTGACAAGAAGATATGCAACAATACAGTGATAGCGACCTTCGCGCGATTTATCGTCAAGGCGAGGATGCGACGGTAGCGTTTATGAAAACGCTGCTTGCT
>JANYDO010000260.1 GCA_025363605.1 Candidatus Kapaibacterium sp. | reverse complement strand
GCATTTGGACAGTGATACTTGGAACACAGACAAGAGTGTCTGTGCCACCGAAACCAGTTTCCATGCCGTAGCACAGACACTCTTGTCTGTGCAGATAGTTCAAGATAATTTCGCTCAGTACCTTACGCTTAACTTAATGACATTGGTCATAGATACCGCTTTTATAGACAACACCGTATGTGGCTTTCAGGTACTGGCATATGACCGTACCCGTCCAGATATTTCCTTCGAGTCCCTGGTCAGCCGGACGGGAGGTCAACAGAACCTCTTTGAACGCCTGCTCTTGGTCAGCAGTCAGCTGACCCGAACGGCGAACGCTGGATTGCCGCGCATAATTCGGCAAAGCCGCCTCGGATATAGATGGCGATATACGAGCGACTGCTTTGCTCGTGAATCCGCAGTTCTTTCGACAGAGCGGCAAATTCTTGTCCTGCGGCAAAGGCGTGGACACAGCAAAGTTTTTTGCGCGTGGCTTCATCCTGATGCCGATGAATAGAGCGTTGATATTCTTGGGCATCAAAGCCACGAGCCAGAAATTTGGAGCGAATATGGTTCATATATGCAAGATACACTATTTTGCGATAATCTTACCCGAAAGGGAATAGCTTCTCCTCATCACTCACGCTCTCGCTCTACTTCGGGCGTAACGTCTTGGGCGATATTGTCAATGCCTTTACGAGCGGTACGCTGTTTCAGTGGTAATGCCGAAGGCTAGATTTTGCAAGGCTGGTGCGCTTTGGTGTATCAGCCTTGCGGCGTTATTGCAATCGCGCACAAATTTCCACAAGGAAGTTGCGAGAGTTGCTACAATTTTCCTAATTTAGGGAAAGTAAAAAAGATTTTTTTCACCGTTTGAAAGGCTCGTACCAATGGAGCGCATAACCATTCGCGCAGTGCAGTGTGGTGGTCGCCCGTGTATTCGTGGGCTACGGATTCGAGTGATTGACGTGTTGGAATTGCTTGCTGCTGACCTCAGCACGGAGCAAATACTCGAAGAATTGCCCGACTTGGAGCGGGAAGATATTCAGGCTTGTTTGCGCTATGCCGCACGACACCTTGATTATGCGGTGCTTGCAATATGAAACGCTGAATCGAAAACTGAACCACATTTCTTGAAATTTAAATCTCTCAATCATGCTAGACCTCTCCACCGAACAATCCACCCGCAAACGTCTTCAGGACATTGACCGCGACCTCTCGGACTTACGCGAGAAGCGGACGGCGCTCAGAGCGCGGTGGCAAATAGAAAAAGACGCAATTCAGCGTATTCAGGCGCTCAAAGCTGCCATAGAACTCTCCAAAACGGACGCTGCGGACTACGAGCGGCGCGGAGACTTGGGGAAAGTGGCGGAAATCCGCTACGGGCGCATGGTAGAACTTGAAAAAGAACTCGTCGAGGCAAACGAGGCTCTTCGCACGGCGCATAAAGACGGCACGATGCTGAAAGAGCAGGTCGGTGCAGACGACATTGCCGAAAGTGTGTCGCGCTGGACGGGTATTCCCGTGAGTCGTATGCTGGAGACCGAGCGCACGAAACTGCTCAAGATGGAAGATCGCTTGCATGAGCGCGTCATCGGGCAGCACGAAGCGGTGCGGGCGGTGAGCAATGCCATACGCCGTGCACGGGCTGGCTTGCAAGATGAAAATCGTCCGATAGGATCGTTTATTTTTCTGGGAACAACCGGCGTAGGGAAGACCGAATTAGCGCGGGCGCTGGCAGAGTTTCTTTTCGACGACGAGCAAGCAATGGTGCGCCTCGACATGACGGAGTACATGGAGAAACACGCCGTTTCGCGTATGATTGGCGCTCCGCCCGGCTATGTGGGCTACGACGAAGGCGGGCAGCTCACCGAAGCAGTGCGCTTGCATCCTTATTCGGTGGTGCTTTTTGATGAAATTGAAAAAGCGCATCCCGACGTGTTCAATGTGCTGCTGCAAGTGCTGGACGAAGGGCGACTGACCGACAGCAAGGGGCGTGAGGTGAACTTCCGCAATACGATTATCATTATGACTTCCAATATCGGAACGGATATTATTCAAGAATCCTTGCATAACATTGACGACCGCAAAAGCGAAGCGGCGCTGGAAGAGGACATCGAGCGAGTGAAAGAAAAAGTCATCGGGTTGCTCAAAACCCGCGTTCGACCGGAGTTTTTCAACCGCATTGACGATGTGATACTCTTCCGACCACTTTCGCGCAAGAATGTCCGGCAAATCGCACACGTACAAATCAAGCGTCTCGAAGAAACCATGCGCAATACCGAACTGGCGCTAGACATCACCGACACGGCGCTGGAATGGCTTTCGGTGCATGGCTACGACATCAACTACGGAGCGCGTCCGCTCAAACGTCTCATACAGCGCAGCATTGCCGACCCGCTTGCCATCAAGGTTCTTTCCGGTGAAATTGCTTCCGGCGACACTGTGCGCGTGGATATGGGCATGAACGGTGAATTAGAAATAACCAAAGTATGAAAAAGCTCCATTCTCCAATGCCGCTTCATGGTGGCAGCCCTCTCTATTGGTGGATTGTTAGTGTCGTACTGCTCGTTTGTTCTTCTGCGCTTCATGCTCAATCTCATACCCCGGCAACGGTCTTGCTCACGGGTTCGCGCGAAATCAAAATCGGCGATAAAGGTTTCATTGCATGGCGCTTTCAGGACTACGAATCAGTGCAGGTAGTGGGCGATACGGTCAGTGTTATCCGCGGCGCACGGGATATGATTACCATTAGTCCGGCAAAAACGACAACCTATCGTCTGACGGCATTGAAACAAGGCGGGAGCAGGCTGGACACGGTGTGGCGTGTGACTGTGCTGACGCAGGCGCAATCGGATAGTATTGCCGGAAATGAAGAAAAAAGTGCCGGTGCTAAAACCATGAGCGCTAAGAACACGAACAATAAGAACGCACCGCTCCCTGCTAACGAGCTTCCCCCAAGCGTCTTTGCAACGGCGGAAACAAGTAGTAAGCCGTCGGAGTATTATGCCGGAATATCTCATCCCGAAGGCGATGCTAAAGGGTGGCAAGGGGTGAAAGTGAAAATTGTTAGGATTCCAGATAATAGTATAGAGGGCGCATACTTACACGCTGCTGTTCTTGATACGATGGGCAATTTTCTACCCGCGTTGCATACACTCGACAGGGCTTTCAAAGTCACCTTAATAGGAAAGCCCGACGACGAAAGCACTCGCACCAATACTGCTGGGAATACTGCATCCCGTGATGTGTTGCCGCCTGCCTTTCCAGAGCTTGCACTCCGCGAAGCATCGCTCTATGATTCACCTGACCTTGCGGTGACGCTGTGTGTCGACAATGCAAACTATATGCAAAAGTTTGTGTCTGCTACTGGCACGCTGTACGAAGATTTTATGCGCTCTCTGGGCAATCGCGTGGAGAAAAATCAGATTGTCTTTGACCACCGAACAATGATGAATCCGCCTGTGCAGCCTGCGAAAGAGTCCGGCGGGCTGACGGCGCTGTACAAAGCAGCGTACAAAGGCATTCTGACGCTCAAGCAAAGCGGACGTAGGCATAAAGCGCTTGTGCTTGTTTCCGGTGGTAAAGACGATGCGTCTATTCTCTACACAATGCACGATGTGATGCGCTCTGCACGGGAATTTGGTGTGGTGGTGTATGCTATTGCCGTTGGGTCGAATGCCGATACTTACGCGCTTCGCATGATGGCGGAATATAGTGGCGGTAGGTTCTATGCGGTGGATGACGGGAAATCTGACGAGTTTCAGAAGATTCTGAAAGAAATCGCACTTTCGTACAAGGCATTTTACGAAATAACGCTTTCCGGCGGAACAGGCGTTCAAGCTCATTCCAAGGTGATTGATGCGATGCTTACCTTTGCGGTGGAAAAGAAGGGAATTGTTGTCAGCGAAACAAAACCGTTTGCCATGAGTGAGCAAGCGTATTACTCTGCGCACCAGATTGTAGCTACATTCGCGGCAAATTCTTTTCAAGCAGACGAACAATATGACTCGCAAATCGGAGCGTTAGCGCTGGCGCTCAAGGATAATCCGACGAAAGTGATTGAGCTTGTGGGGCATACCGATATGCAGGGCAATGACGGAACGAACCGAAGCTTTGCGCTCCGCCGCGCACAGGCGGTAAAGTCCCGTCTGACCGCAATGGGCGCAAGTCCCGCACAAATACGTCTTCGCAGCGCAGGACGAGAAAAACCGGTCTATTATTTTGAAAGCGAAGACTGGCAGTCGCGCGTGAATAGGCGCGTGGAACTGCGCTGGCTCGACCCCGCGCTTGTGCCGTATGAAATTCTTGCCGAAGCTGTTGCCAGTGAAGAAGAAGCAATGCGTCTGGAATCTGTGTGGAGCGCTCGCGGCTATGACGCTTATTACGACGCATTCCTCATAAATAGGATTCCTGCCTATCGTCTGAAACTTTGGGGCTTTCCTACGCTGGAAAACGCCGTTAAAGCAAAAGACGAACTACAAGCAAAATATAAATTACCACTAAGAGTTCAGTAGTATAGTTAGGATTCCTTTGTTATTCGATTTTCCTTTTATCAAACTATTGTTTTGTCATGTTCACAATAATATTTTGCAAGTCTGCGTCTAAAGAGTGTGAGACTATTTCCTGAGCAGGCATATCAACAATCTTGGCAATGTACTTGGAAACACAGACAGGTGAGCACGGCGCTCAGTCCGTACCACCGAAGCCAGTTGATATGCCGCATTTCACCAAATTATCCTACCAATGACTGTTACGATTGATTCCCATTCCGGCTTTTGCTGGGGCGTTGTCCGCACGGTGCAGATAGCCGAACAATACCTCGCCGAGTACGATAATGTCTCAGTGCTGGGGCATATCATCCATAATCCTAAAGAAATTGAGCGCTTGGAAGCAAAGGGCTTGCGGACGATACACGTACACGACTTTGAGCGACTTGCCGAGGATGCCAAGCAAAGCGGCATTACGCCTCGTGTGCTCATTCGCGCTCACGGAGAGCCGCCGGAGACGTACCGCAAGGCGTTTGAACTGGGCATTGAGCTTATTGATGCCACCTGTCCCGTCGTGACGAAGCTCCAAGAGCGCGTCCGCAAGTTCTACGACCAAGGCTACCAAGTCGTCGTCTTTGGCAAGAAAGACCACGCCGAAGTGATTGGCGTTCGCGGTGTTTGCAACGACGAATGTATCGTCGTCAAAAGTGTGCAGGAAGGTCTTCAAGAGGTGAACGTCGAACGCAAAACCGTTCTTTTTTCGCAAACCACGATGGACAGACCAACGTTTTATGCGCTCCGCGACGCCCTGCAAGCCCGCGTGAAGGAACTGATTGTCGATACCATGCAAAATATCGCGGTCGAGTTTCACGCAAAAGACACGATTTGCGGGCAAGTGTCGGGACGCGAAGACAAGTTGTCGGCGTTTGCTGCGGGACAAGACATTATGGTCTTTATCGCAGGGCATGAATCCTCGAATGGCAAGGTGCTGTACAATGTTGCGAAAGCCGCCAATCCGCGCATCTACTTCATCGAAGACCTGAGCGAACTTCAAGATGAGTGGTTTGAAGGCGTAGAAAAGGTCGGTATTAGCGGCGCGACCAGCACTCCGCAATGGCTGATGGAAAACCTCAAAAAGGCGATTGAAGAGCGCTGTGCGCTTGCAGATGCGGTGTAAAATAGCCGATAGAAAAACGCTTGTCTGTCATACCGACGTAGTTCGGTATCCATTCCGCATATATGTTTCCGATAGATTCCGACCTGCGTCGGAATGACAACAATCACCTTTTCTCAACACTATCAAATCACACTATGGCACGAGCACTCTGGAACGGCACCGTTATTGCCGAAAGTGACAAATACGAACTTGTCGAAGGCAACGTTTATTTTCCTGCCTCGTCAATCAAACAGGAATATTTTAAGGATAGCTCCACCCACACCAAATGTCCGTGGAAAGGCACTGCCAGCTACTTCACTATCGAAGTGAACGGACAGCAAAATGCGGATGCTGCGTGGTTCTATCCGCAAACGATGCCTTCGGCAAAACATATCGAAGGGTATGTGGCATTTTGGAAGGGAGTGACGGTAGAAAAGTAAGTATTGTTAGGATTCCAATATATTTGTGCTTTAGTATTTATTACCTCAATGGATTTCCGTTTTTTCACCACTACGACAACTACAACAATGGCACTCCCCATCGGCGCAGAAGCGCCTGACTTTACGCTGCCTTCCACCTCCGGCAGCACCTTTCGGCTGCATGAAGAATTTCGCGGAAAAATTGGTATTGTGTACTTCTATCCGAAAGATTTTTCGGGCGGATGCACGATGGAAGCCTGTTCCTTCCGCGATTCGTTTGCAGAATTTCGCGGTTTAGACGTGCCTGTGGTCGGCATTAGTGCTGACGACATTGCCACGCACATCCGCTTCCGCGATTCGCTCAACCTTCCGTTTCATTTGCTTGCCGATACAGAAAAAATTGCTGCCAAAAAGTATGACGTACTCGCGCCGCTTATCGGGTTTGTGCAGCGCGTAACGTTTTTGATTGACGGGAATATGCGCATTGCGGCGGTCTATCAGGATCTTTTTGATGCTAACGGGCATATCAAGCAGATGCTTGCGGAATTGCGGAAAAATACGGAGGAAGTGTAGCGGCACCGGAGTTTAAGGCTTCGAGGATTATGTCTGATGAATATTTTGATTGATTACGAACGTGATCTTACGCATGATTGATGTGGCGAATCCGCTTCCTGCCCAAGCTCATAGCGCTGTAGCTGCGGGAAATGTATTTCTGAGCATGGCAAGTCCTTGGGAAATGAGCATTTAATACCGATACCGCTGCTGCACAGGTTGTGTTTGATAACTTTCTATCTTTTTGGGTGGCAGTGCCAGTAACGTGTTTACGTACTCAATATGACTTGGAGCGAGGATTGCAAACTCCGTCCTTCTATTTTGTGCGCGTCCTTCCGGTGTAGCATTGTCAGCGACGGGCTGCTTTTCGCCAAATCCTTTGGCATAAATACGCTCTCCACTGATGCCTCGTTTTATCAATTCATCGCGGACGGCTTCGGAGCGCCGTTGTGAGAGTTTGGTATTATAGTCGGGGTCTTTGGTGCTGTTTTGCGAATCGGTATGCCCTCTGAGTTCAATGTTAATCGTTGAATCTTTGCGCATAAGTTGAAATAATTGCCTGATCGCGTTCTCGGATTGGGGTTTGAGCGTTGATTTGTCACTGTCAAAAAACACATTCAGAAGAGATACTGACCCCGGATAGGGTGTGTTATCGTAGCCGCCGACTGATGAAAGGGTAGTGCTTTTCTTGTCGGGCAGGCATAGCTTGAGCGATACTGCATGAAAACCAAAGTCTGCTTGCTCAAATTCCAGCAAATAATAATCTTCAAAGCGGCGGTAAATATCTTTGAACACGAGGTCAAACTCCGCACGAGCGTAGATGTGATTGTATGTTCCGTTGGTTTTGCGGGCTATTTCTTCCATGTACTTCTCGCCAACGCTGTATCCGTAATCAATCGCACAAACAATAGTATTGGTCTCCCGTGCAAGCCGTATAACATCTTCTTTCGTCACCCATGAAGCATTATCATTGCCGTCGGTGAAAATAATAACGACGCGCTGCTGACCGGCATTGGCTTTCATGAGTTCTTTTATTCCCGCTGCCATTGCCGTAAAGGTTGCGGTTTGCCCGCCGTACCCCACCAAACCTTCTTTGCTGTGAAGTTGTGCGAGTAGTTCATCGTTACTTTTTGTGAGCGGTGATTCAAGAATCGCCTTTTGGTCGTATTTAATGAGTGCAACGGCATCTTCAGGCTTTTTGATGTCGGAAATAAAATTGTGTGCGGCTTGCTGAACGGCATTTGCCCTGTCGTCGCCCATGGAGCCGCTAAAATCCATAACAAGCGCAATCGCTTGAGGTTTCCGCTCAGACTTGTTAAATTCCCGCACAGCGAACGATTTTATTATTCGGCGCTCAGAATCAGAGCTGTCAATGACTTCGCACCAAATTTTTTTGAATTTGGCTGATGCTGCGCCTGACAAGTAGAAACCATTGGTATCAATCAAGTGGGTGTACAGTTTGAGTTTATTTGCTGCAATCGGTTCCACGCGACTGATTTCCAGTATTGCGTCGTCCAACTTCGTGGGGTCGAACGCGCGAATTGCCTTGATGAAGCGCGGGCGATAGCCTTCGGGTGGTTCGGGGTCAAAGCCGACCATTTGTTGGACGACGGCGCAACTGGTGAGGGTAATTGCTGCGGCGAGCAGAAGAAACAGTAATTTTTGCATTAGGGGAATGGTAATGGTGATTGGGAAAAATCGCTTTGAACGGTATGCGGAATATTAATTTGAGTCGCGTACTATTGTGTTTTGGAGAAGGTGTTTCGGTGAAAACTCGGTGATGTGGCATTATTTTCCTGTAATTGTTTGGGTTTTTGTTTCAGAATCGCCCGCACAGAATACTTGTACACACATTGTCTTGTACATTGTGTGTATGCC
>JANYDO010000246.1 GCA_025363605.1 Candidatus Kapaibacterium sp. | reverse complement strand
GGCGGAAAAAAATCTACCCAGTTACGCGGGATTGATTTGGAATTTATAAAAGATGGATCGGTATGGGTTGTCGAGGTGAAATCCGGACCTAATTGGGCAAATTCGAGTCAAACAAAACAGATGCGCCAAAACTTTGAAGATGCTAAAGGTATACTGCGCCAACAATATCCCAATATGCCCATTATTACGGTGAATGGTTGTTGTTACGGTAAAGATAGCAAACCCTACAAGCAGAAATATGACTATTTCAAATACTGTGGTCAAGAATTTTGGCATCTTATATCTGACAGCCCAACGCTTTACACTGACATTATTGAGCCATTAGGGTGTCGTGCGAAAGAGAAGAATGAGGAGTTTTTGAAAGCATATTCAAAAGTCATCAATAAATTTACCCTTTCTTTTGCTCAGGATTTCTGTAATGATGATGGTGAAATTGATTGGGAAAAATTCGTAGCCTTTAATTCTGCTCAAAAAATCAAAAAAGTTAAAACAAAAACTTCATGAAATTCACCCCCACAAAACCTATCTCCTACGGTCGTCAGACCATTACTGATAGCGACATTGCGGCTGTGACGGACGTTTTACAATCGGACTATCTCACGCAAGGACCGAAAATAGCAGAGTTTGAAACGGCTTTTGCTGGCTACATCGGCGCGAAGTATGCGTCAGTTGTTTCCAATGGCGCTGCGGCTCTGCATTTATGCGCTATGGCGCTTGATGTCAAGCCGGGCGATAAAGTAATTACGACACCAATTACCTTCACGGCATCGGCAAATTGTGTCCGTTATTGCGGCGGCGAAGTGGTTTTTTCCGATATTGATGAAACGACGTATTTACTGGACATTCACAAGGTTCGTGCGCTCTTGGAAAGCACGCCCAAAGCTGAGCGCAGCTCATACAAAGGTGTTGTGCCGGTAGATTTTGCGGGATTGCCCGTAGATATGCAGGCATGGCGCGAACTGGCAGATGAATTTGGCTTGTGGATATTGGAAGATGCCTGCCATGCGCCGGGAGCCTCGTTTATAGACAAACATGGCATGGAACGACGTGCAGGAGACGGCTCCCTTGCCGACCTCGCTATTTTTTCTTTTCATCCCGTCAAGCATATTGCCACAGCCGAAGGCGGCGCAGTGACGACGAATAGGCAGGATTACTATGAGCGTGTTTGCCGTCTGAGAACGCATGGAATCACACGCGACCCCGCTATTTTGCAGGAGAATCATGGCGGCTGGTACTATGAAATGCACGAACTTGGCTATAATTACCGTTTGACCGACGTGCAAGCGGCTTTGGGGCTGGAGCAACTCAAGCGTGCCGACGCAGGATTACGCCGCCGCCGAGTTATTGCTGACCGTTACCGCACTGCATTTGCCGGAACACAAGTAATAGTGCGCCCTCTGCTTGAAGGCTTCCATCATGCGTATCATCTGTTTGTCATTGAAGTCGAGAAACGGCGCGAACTCTATGACTTTTTGCGCGAACGGAAGATTTATGCTCAAGTGCATTATATTCCCGTTCACTTGCAGCCGTATTATCGTCAATTTGGCTGGAAGCATGGCGATATGCCAATCGCAGAAGGCTATTACGAACGCTGTCTTAGTTTGCCGATGTATCCTGCGCTCACCGACGACGAACAGGAATATGTTATTGCGCAGGTGCTGAGTTTTTTTGACAAATCAAACGTAACCTGATGAATGTTCTCATTCGCGCTGATGCAGCCGTTCATATCGGTTCGGGACACGTGATGCGTTGTCTGACGTTAGCCGACGAACTCCGCAATCGCGGCGCACGAGTGGCGTTTATCTGCCGTGATTTTGAGGGTAATTTGCAAAAGCATATTGCGTCCAAAGGTTATCAATGTTATCTTTTGCCTCGCCCAGAAAACGCATATAGTGTCGAAGGCAGCGAGTATGCCGCTTGGTTGGGCGCTTCGCAAGAAGAAGATGCAGATGCCACAGCAAGTATTTGCAACGATTGTATCGGCGAATATGGCAAGATTGATTGGCTCATCACCGACCATTATGCCATTGACGAGCGCTGGCATCGACGCTTGCGTCCATTCGTGCGCGGCATTATGGTCATTGACGACATTGCGAACCGCCCACATGAGTGCGACATTCTGCTCGACCAAAATCTCTACGACAACGCCGAGGAGCGCTATGCAGGACTTGTACCGACCGAATGCCGCTTATTGCTTGGTCCTGAGTATGCTCTTTTGCGTCCGGAATTTCGAGAAGCACGTGAGAGGCTTGGCGAGAGGCTAGTACGCAATGGCAACGTGAAGCGCATCATGGTCTTTTTCGGCGGCTCTGACCCCTCGAATGAAACGGCGAAAGCTATCCGTGCCTTGCAGATGCTTGATCGGAGCGATATTGAAGCGGATATTATCGTCGGTATTGCTAATCCGCACCGCACAGAAATTGAGCAATTATGCGCTCAAGCACCTAATCTTCACTTCCATTGTCAAGTGCCAAACATGGCAGATTTTATGTGTAGGGCAGACCTTGCGCTTGGTGCAGGCGGCTCAACGACGTGGGAGCGCTGTTCGTTGGGACTGCCGACAATAGCAGTCATTATTGCAGAAAATCAAGCGGAAATGACGGAGACCGCAGCACGACAAGGTTTACGATGGAATGTCGGCTGGCATAGCCGGATAACAGCAGCGCATCTTCGAGAGTATATTCATGCAGTGGTAGCTGACGCAGATACCATTCGTCAGTGTTCCTATCATGCCTATAATTGCACAGATGATGTGGGTGGTGTACATCTCGTGACAACAGTATTAGCAAAGAAGCGACAGATGAAATACAACAATGGTGTAAATGCTACGTCTATAATAGGCTAAAACAAGCAATAAAAGCAATATTTTTTACTTCCAATACTTATCATATCCAAACATAAATAATATGACTCTACCTGAAATTAAGAACCATTGGGAAAACTGGGCATCAGAATTCGGTACTGATTTGCGTGCCACCACCAAAACTCCCACTATCAAACAAATTGAAGTAGATGTGCTTTATCGTACAATCAAAGGATTGTTCTCTGAGGATGCACCACTGCGTTTGCTGGATATAGGGTGTGGAAACGGATACAACTGTTTTGCTTTAACAACATTTTTTCCAAATTATACTTACGTTGGTGTTGATTATTCGCCTACAATGATTGATAATGCAAAAAAAATCAAGCAAGAAGGTGGCACCAAGTATGATAAGGTTTCATTTGCTGTCGGTGATGTATTGAATTTGGTGCAGAATACCGAGGTCGGGGATAATTACGATGTTGCTTATTCTGACCGTTGCATTATTAATCTCAATACATTAGAGATGCAAACAAAGTCATTTGACGAAATCATGAGTAAAGTGAAAACAGGTGGCTATTATTTGATGTTGGAAAACAGTGTGCAAACACATAGCCGACAAAATGACCTCCGCGAAGCGGTGAATCTACCACGCCGACAAGTAATGGAATTTAATCTCTTTATTGATGAACCCGCATTTCTTGCACATACCGAGAAAACAGCAGAACTTGTCAGTATCCGAGATTTTGGAACGCTGCACGATCTTGTTTTGTACGTTCTTATCCCCATGATAAATGGCGGCGAAGTAGATTACAATCATCAGTGGACGCGCACCGTAACGGACTTTCTGGTTTCTCTACCTGAAGAATACTCGAATCAATTTGGCTCTTTTGGGCAAAATCGTTTGTGGATATTCAAGAAGAAATAATTGCGTCGCAATCCTGAAAATAATTCTCATTATAGGGGTTTCATCGCAGGTATATATCACCCTATACACATCAGGTACTTCTCTTTTTATACTTAATTATGAATCGTAGTATGCCGGAGTGGATATTTTTTGACCTTGATGGAACCCTTATAGACAGTATTCCAGCACTCTATCAAGCTTATAATGATTTTCTGGATGCTTATGGGATTCAGGCAACGCAGGAAGAGTTCCAACGTCTGAACGGTCCATCGCTTCGAGAAATTATCACAATTTTGAAGCGAGATCATAATTTACTGCCTGATGAACCATCGCTTTATGAACAGTATCAGCAAATTATTGCTCGTTTGTATGCCGAGTGCGTACCGATGATAGACGGTGTCCAAGAAACACTTAACGATTTACATTCTGCGGGCAAAAAAATGATGCTTGTATCTGCTGCACCCCGCCATCTTGCGCAAATTATTCTTCGGCGCTTTGAGTGGGAGCGCTTTTTCTCTGGCTATGCTTTTGGGGATGATGTCGTGAATGCAAAGCCCTATCCTGATATTTATCTCTATGCACTGAAGCAAGCCGACAAGCTAGTGGATACAACTACTGTTATTGCCGTTGAGGATTCGGCGAATGGAATTCGAGCTTCCGTTGCTGCCGGGATTCCCACGTTCGGTTACGCACATACTCACACAACAGAATATCTGCGTAATGCCGGAGCAACCCAAACTTTTTCGCACTTCCAAGAATTACTGTCTCTTCTTTATCTCAGCAACGTATGAGTAGTAAAACGGCTTTATGGCAAACCAACCATATTACTGTCCGATGCGTCGGCGAGTTTGATTCTAGCCCATGGGAAGAGGAGATTGAACGACTCTGGGAAGCGGAATTACGCCTACGCCCATCGCTCTTTAACGGCACAATGCTGAGTTTTCTAAAGCATGATGCCGAAAGTCAAACACAACTTTATGATAGTATTACCGTTGAGACATACTTCATGGAATACAAAATATTTATTGCGAAACAACGGAACCCAAACTTACCCTTTTCTATTATGCCAACCGGTGTGAGTGGGATGACGATTTGCCATGGACATGGAATGGAATATCTCATATTTGCCCGTCGGAGTAATAGCGTCGTTCATCATCCCGGCGCATTAGAACTTGTCCCTTCAGGGAACATGTCTCATCCGCGTTCTGCATTG
>JANYDO010000243.1 GCA_025363605.1 Candidatus Kapaibacterium sp. | reverse complement strand
GTAGAAATTGCCGCCCGTGAGCGTGATGCTTGCGTTGTTGCCACGGGTAACAGCAGTGGGATTGATACCGGAGAGCGTCGGCGTAGGATTCTGTACGGTAACACCAACATCGGGCGAGCTTGTACCGCCACCCAACGGAATTCCGTTGGGATTACTGAACTGCGGATTGCGTACTGCGACAGTGTACACGCCATGCGTGGGCAAGAGTGCCGCAGGAACCGTTGCCGTCAGCGTACTTTGATTCGTGAAGGTGGTTGTGAGTGCCTGTCCGGCAAACAAGACCGTTGCTCCCGCGACAAATCCCGTACCTGTTACCGTGAGTGTTCCGGCACCATTGCGCGTGAGTGTTCCGCCCGGACTGTCACCTTGCGCACTACTCACCGTCGGCACGGGCGGAACAACAGGAAACGTCGTCGTTGCCGTGCCGCCACCTTGCAGCGATGCACCTACGCTCAGTTGAGGATTTGTGATACTGACGTTTGCGGTTTTTGCTGTCCCGATGGCGGTAACATTAACCGTGAGGCGCGTGGGGCTGATAACGGTAACGCTTGCAGACGCGAATGTTTGCCCGTCCACCGTCACCGATGTTGCGCCGGAGACGAAGCCACTTCCTTGCACGTCCAGCGTAAAGGCTTCATAGACGGTCGCAGGATTCGGCGTAACACTTGCTATCGAAGGCGCGGGATTAAGAATCGTAAACGGCAGCGTGGTTGCGCTTTCACCGCCGCCTTGTCCTTGAGCGTTTGCACCATTGACAACAGCAAGCGTGTAGTTGCCAGCCATTGCAGCAATGTCCGCCGGAATAATTCCGCTCACGGTTGTAGCATTGCCAAAGGTCGGACTGTTCAGGTTGCGCACTAAGCCTGTCTGCGGGTTACGAATAACAAGCCGTAAGCCTGACTGTACAAACTTTGAACCTGTCACGACCACGGTTACAGCATTCACGCCTGCGGTGGCACTATTGGGTGCAACACTCGTTACAACCGGAATGGGCGGAATAACTGTGAGGGAAGAACTTGCCGATGGTCCGCCGTCTGCATCCAGAGCGTCTTGATTCTGAACGCGAATCGTGACAGAGCCAAGCTCCGTGAGAAGCGTTGTCGGAATCGTAGCCCGAAGCTGTGTTGATGTTGGATTGGGAAGGAGCGTGAGCACCGTTTCCACGCCGTTTTTCACCCACACAACCCGTGAGCGAGTGAGCGAGAATTTCGCACCCGTAATGGTCAGCGTTTGTGCATTATCAAAGGCAGCAATAGTGAGCGGCGCAAGGCTGGTGATTTCCGGCGTTGGATGGATAATGCGGACATTCTGGGATTCAGAGGCTTGCACGTCCGTTCCGAAGATGTTCCGCACTTCAATCGCAAGTGTACCAATATCCGGCACTCGTGCTGCGGGAATATTGACGGTGATACTGGTCGGTGTAACGGTTGCGCCTGAAAGGGCAACGGCATTTGTGCCACTGCCAACAAAGACTTGTGTAATGGTCGCATTAAAAAACTTGCTCCCCGTGATCGTAATTTGTTGGTCTTGTGTTGCAACAAGTGGCTGCGGGGCGATAGTGGTCAAAACAGGCGCAACGTTTTTGATGGTGAGCGGCAGCGTTCCGCTTACTTGAGCACCCGGATTTTCAGCACGGATTTGTACAATCTCCGGTGCGGGGAAGGTGCCGACAGGAAAATTGAGTGTGAGCGAGGTTGCCGAACGGCTGGTGATAAATACCGAGAGGTCGCGTGTTCCGGCAAAAACACTCGTGCGCGAGGTGAAGCCAGTTCCGGCAATAGTGATGGTACTTGCCACGCCACCGCTTGTAGGTGAAGCATCCAGTTCATCAGGAGTGAGACTTGTGAGTGCCGGAAGTGGAAACTGCACAGGAATCGTGCGTGTAATAGCAGATTGCCCGTAGGTGGTCGGTTCGGAAAGCGTGATGGTGTATGACGATGGAGCGTTTGCGCCCGGGATATTCACGCCAAAGCCGATAGTGTTATCGCTGACACTGAGTGCGGGAGTTGCCGTACGATTGGTGGCATCCACAACGGTAGCACCCGCGCGGAACGTACCAACGAGGGAAATGGTCGTTTGGTCTTCCACATAAATTGTTGCAGGCGAAGAAGAGGAAACCGCGAGAGGCGGCACAACCACCACTTGCACCGTTGATGCCGATTGTTGCCCGTCAGCATTGATGACTTGGAGCGTGTACGTACCTGCTGCTACGGAGGCGGGAAACTGCACCGTGAGTGCGGAAGCCGTGCGTGATGTCACCGACCACAAGCCATTTTGTCCGTTCACTGATACAATCGCTCCACCCGCCGAGCCATCCAACGCAGTCGTCGAAAAACTTGAGCCGTTCAGGGTAATAGCGCCTGTTGCTCCGGCGACTACGCGCAAAGCACCGCTTGGTAGTGTTACCGATGAAAGCACAGGAGCGGGCGGTACGGCAATAGTGAACGGCAAGCGTGCCGAAGGATAGGTTATTTCACCGACGGGGTTGCGGACTTCGGCGTAATACGTACCGCTTGCCGGGGCTGTGAAACTGACGGTAATCACTGAGCCGGAGTTTCCTGTCATGGTAAACGGGAAGCTCACGGGTTGTGCGCTGCTATTGTAGAAAGTAACAAACGCATTGGTAAAGAAATTTGAGCCATTGAGTGTGAGCGTTGTCGTTTGTCCAGTATATGCGCCCGCAGGAAAAAGAGAAAGTGTGCCGAGGTTCGGCGTAGCAGGATCAACAATAAAGGATTGCGCTTCGGAGACATAGCCACCCGTGCAGGCTCCATCTTCACGAATACCAAAACAACGGACAGAGTATGTGCCGGGTATTTGCATAAAACCTGCCGGAATAAGTGCTGAACCGTTGACAAAGCCGATCGTATTTTGGTTGAACG
>JANYDO010000241.1 GCA_025363605.1 Candidatus Kapaibacterium sp. | reverse complement strand
CAAACGGATTGAACGGTTAATGCGTTTGATGGGTTTGGAAGCGCTCTACCAGAAACCGCGAACCAGTATTCCGAACAAGGAGCATATCGTTTATCCGTGTCTTCGTGGCGCAGAGAGGCTTTCTATACTTGACCGCAGTCATAGACTGGTACAGCCGCTACGTTCTTTCGTGGCGCTTGTCCAATAGCATGGACGGCTCGTTTTGCCGAGAAGCGCTCACGGAAGCATTGGAGCGCTACGGAACACCGGAAATCTTCAACACCGACCGCCACGGATATGTGGCTGCGCACAGTTTACCAGTCCACAAGTTTACGAGTATTCTTTTGTCGCACAATGTCCGTATCAGTATGGACGGACGTGGACGGGCATTGGGCAACGTATTTTGTGAGCGGCTCTGGCGCAGTGTCAAGTACGAATGCTTGTATTTGCGGACGTTGGAAACCGTACCAGAGGTTCGAGAGGCATTGACATGGTATTTTGATTTGCACAATAACCGTAAGCCTCATCAGGCGTTGAAGTATAAAACTCCCGCAAATGTCTTTCACGAAGGACGGATGGGACTACTGCTGAAACAGTGAAAATATTATCTATAAATCATGGTTTTGCTGTCCAATCAATCGGGTACACCCCACATCTCGCCTTCGGCATTACCACTGAAACAGCGTACCGCTCGTAAAAGCATTGACAATATCGCCCAAGACGTTGCGCCCGAAGTAGAGCGAGAGGGTGAGTGAGGAGGAGAAGCCGACCCCGGCGCTGACAGATACACCCGGCTTTAGTGTGTCATATATATTCCTATAATTGGTATTACCACTTGAATAGTTGTATCCTGATTTATTAGGCTCATAGCGCGATTGTCCTTGCTCAAAATTTCCTTCTACATTCACACGACCAGTAATGCCACCTTGCACACTTGCTTCTGCAGTTATTGATAGCGATGGGAGAATAAAATACTCAGCACCTACAAGAATATATGCGCTAAGTGCTACAGATGTTCTTGTTACAACAAATTGAGTGTTTAGCGTTCCTTGTGATTTTCCGTTACCGGCAATATAGAGATAGTCCCCTCCAATAAAGAAATAACGATTACCTCCTGCATTTCCAGTATCTAAGCCATCAACATATCTTGATGTCAAAACGGTATAATTCTCTGATACAATACTTATTCCACATCCAAAACCAATATAGGGGGATAAATTTCGTTTTGTGAATAAGTGTTTTTCAATTGCTGCAGATAAGCCTATATTCACATTAACCGAAGGGGTTATTCGTATTTCAGTGACATTTACCCTTGATGATGGTGCTTGTCCAGTATCATTTTGATTGCGTTGTGAGACATTATTTCCAATTACGTCACCACCACCACTCACCCCAGCACCAAAATCAGCTTGAATGCCTAAACGGAGCGCCGTCAATTCCGAAAGCCAATATTTCACACCCGCACCCACTCTGCCCGACTGCCACATTCCCATTTGCAACGCCAGATTATCCTTCCGCGCCGTAGAATCGAAGGGCGTAGTAGCGGAAGAAGCATTCGTGCTTTGCAGTACAACACTGTTTATCGTGGACAAAACGGCTTGCGGGAAGGTGGAAAGCATATCCGAAAAGGTTGCGGATGTTGTCACCGTGCTTGACTGCGCTTGCACAGAAGCCACATTCAGAGAAAAGAGGCTTATCACAAACGCCCCAACAAGAACCAACAAACGATTACGCATAATAACAGGAGAAAAAGGGTAAAAAAAAGAGGTTGAATTCAAACAAAAAAAGTGTAGCCCGCTTTTGCAGAAACAACGGCAGACTACACTTGAAAAAACGCTTCAGACCTTACGGGAAGAGCGCATAGACATATTTGCGGAGATAGGCGGGTTTTGCCGGTGGCTTCTTGGCTGACCAGACTGTTGTTTCGATGACTTTTCCGGTGGCATCGTAGGAGTGAACAAGTTTGGAAATGACGACATTTTTCGCCGTATTTTCAGTCTCACTCGTAACGTTGCCATTTGCGTCGTAGGCGAAGACTTTTTTCGACTGCAATTTCCCTGTTTTTTCGTCGAACTCCATGCCGCCCAAAATCGCTATTTCCGTGAGATTACCGTTCGCATCGTACTTATACTCTTCTTTTTTCTCGATGCTGTCGTCAATGCGAAAGCGCATGAGCTTTGTAGCCCGCTTCGTTGCATCGTCGTAGGTGATAACATCACGGTAGCCGACTTTATCTTTGGCGATATAAAATTTCACTTCCGTCAAAACGCCGTCATTCGCCGTAAACAAGCCCTCGCGGTACTTGAAGACCTGGCGCTGCGAAGAATTACTCATCTGGCTGGAATAAACGGCTTCCGTCGTGCGCCCTTTTTCGTCGTACACATATTTCCACGTAAAGCCGGGCGTATTGAACTCCATGAAATTCGTCGTTTCGGCAAGTTGGTTTTTGTCGTTAAAGACAAATTCTTGCTTCGTGTCTATCACGTCTTTATTGTAGCGCCCTTCCAGCGTTTTATTGCCGTTTTTGTCGTAGCGAATGAGCATATCCATTCTGCCCTTTTTCTCCGGTTTGTTGCCCTTGAGCGCATATTCCCACACGATGACGCTATCAATTTTTTGCGCTTGAATTTTTTTGCGAGCGCTTTCCAATTTTTCCGGCGTTTGGGGAACTTGGGCAAAAGCGACGATTGGCAAGAAAGCGAGCAATAATGCGGCACAGACAAGAGTGTCTGTGCTACGAAGGATAGTTATCTGCTTTTTCATTATTTCTTTTCCTTTCCTGTGAGGTCAATAATCATGGCTTTTCCGGCAAGTTTCACGTTCGCAAAGCCGCCTTTGAATGCAACATCGGCTTCGTCATATTGCGGCGCGATGACTTCCACGCCTGCTTTGTCCACATAGCCAAACTTCCCGCCCACTGCCACACGCGCCATTCCTTCCGCGTGTGCTTCGGCAGCATCATATTTCGGGGCAACAAGTTCTTTGCCGTCTGCGCCCACAAAACCCCATTTATCGGCAAGTTTTGCTTGCGAAATATTATCGGCAAAGGTGCGGAGCGAATCGTACTTCGGCGCAATCACCTCAGCACCGTCTTTGTTCACCAAGCCCCATTTTCCTGCTGCCACAACACGCGCAATGCCGCTTTTCATCGTTTCGGCAGCGTCATATTTCAGTGCAACTTTTTCTTTGCCGTCGGGTGCCAGAAAGCCCCATTTGCCGCCCATTTGCGCAAGTGCAAGACCTTCCGAGAACGCTTGGAGCGAATCATACTGCACGGGAATCAGTTCTTTGCCCGTCATGTCCAGAAAGCCCGTTTTTCCGCCACGCTTTGCACGGAGAAGATTGTTTATCGGCTCTTCCACAGCGCTGTATTCCACGCCCGCAGCCGTCCAGTACGAGGCTTTGCCTGCAAGTGTCGCCACCGCAACGACCTTTGCCATTTTCACGTCGTCGTACTTCGGTGCAAGAAATTCTTTGTACTCTTTGCCAGCGCCTTGCGGAGCGATTGCGCCAAATTTTCCCGCAGCCTTCACCTGAGCGCGTCCGTCCAACGCAAACAAGACGGCATCGTATTTGCAGGGAATAAGCAGATTTCCTTGCATATCGTAGAAGCCCATTTTGCCCGCATTTCTGACTTCAATCCGCTCATTGGCGCTGAGTTTCACGGCCTCGTACTCGGCGGGAACAAGTTGCTTTCCCGCCACGGTAAACAAGCCCATTTTCGTCCCTACCTTCGTCTCCGCATAACCCGCAGCGCCGACGGAAAAGAACTTGACGGCATCGAATTTAGCGGGAATAATTTCCACGCCTTTTTCGTCCAGATAGCCCATTTTACCGCCTTCGGTGATTTGGACACGACCGTTTTTCATCATCTGCACAGCATCATATTTCGGGGCAACAAGCTCTTTGCCCTTTTCGTCAATAAAGCCCATTTTGCCGTTCAGTTTCACTTGGGCACGTCCGTCTTGCGCCATGACAATTTCATCGTATTTCGGGGCAACAAGTTCTTTGCCTTGCGCGTCCAAAATACCCGTTTTACCGCCAAGTTTGACCTCATATTTACCATTGCCGTAGAGGTCGATGTTGTCGTATTTCGGAGCGGTTGCCTCTGTGCCATCGGGCATCAAAATACCAAATTTACCGCCGTCTTTAACCTTGAGCCACGCATTAGAAAAGACAATAATATCGTCGTACTTGGCAGGAACGAGGATAACATTATCGCTTGCGCGAACGAGACCTTTTTTACCATTTTTTTCAAAGGTTGTTCCCTGAGCCGAGAGTTCGGCAAGCGAAGAAACACCAACCGCAAGAAAGAGCGCGAGCATACACGCACGGCGCATTACACGTTGCATCATAATTTTGATTTGAAAAGTGAAAAAATAAATGAGAATGAACAATAGTCTTGAGGAAAATTGACAGGAACAAGTATTCGTAGGCTTTCGCTGGAACTCGTAGGCTCTCACTAGAATTTGGGTTGCACGGTCACATACTTGTAGGGTTGCAGAGCAGACCACCATGGGCGCACAAAGGTACGTGTTGCGCATAAAAAAGAGGGAGCAAAACAACACGTTTTGTGATTGATTCGGCTGCAAATATAGGAGATATTACGCGGAAAATCAAACGAAATCTCCATAACCGATGATAGCACCAAGCAATACGTTTGTGTGTATTTGGAACTCTGAAGAAATATTTATCTGTGTGCAGCGCTGAAATAATCTTATTTTCTCCTTCGTATCCGCTCACGGTTTTACCCGACTTCACTGCCTTTCCCCCAAGTACACCCGCTATGAAAAAACGATATTACCTCTCAATGCTCAGTCTGTTCCCCATCATTGTCATTTTTGATGGCATATACTTCATGTACCATCGGTCATTAACCATATTTTTGGGACTGGGTTCTGTTCACTTTGCCTTCTATGCAGTGCTGAATTATCTTGCTGCGTACTTTATGTACAAGCCGATTGACAAGGTGTTTACTAGCGCTCGGGGCAATCTGGACATGGCGAAGAAAAGAATCTCCCGGCTGCCGTGGTATTCGAGCGCTTGGATTTTTCTCCTTGGCAATCTCTACGTTGCGTTAGTTCTTTTACCGCTGTATTTCATTCCGACTATTTTCCCCAACCCTGACAATTTTGCTATTGAAAAAATCCCGCCTGAGCTTTTTTTCTTTTCCATCATTCCGTCATTATACTTCGTTTATGCGCTCTTTCCTGCCTTTATAGCGTATTTTTTAATCAATGATTTCATTCTTGATCTCAAAGAAAAGGTTCACAAAGAGTTCAAAATCCTGTTTGCTATCGGCAAGAAAAAGATAGGTCTGACGCTCTTTTTTGTCTTTCTCTTTCTTGTTTTTTTACCGTCGTTGCTCGTGATGCTGCATTTAGAAATAGCAATAGGAGTAGAAGAAAAATACATTCAATTCACGAAATTAAGCCCTCTGGAAACGCTGATGATAGATCGGTTTGTCGTTTTTGTCGGGACTGTTATCGCTGTCGTTCTTATCACTCGTGCCTTCACCAAACCGATAAACTCACTCCTGCACGCAATGAGCAACGTGCGCGAGGGGGATTTTTCCACGCAAGCTGCGCTTATTACAGAGGATGAAATTGGAGTGCTGACAAAAGAATTTAACGAGATGGTGCATGGCTTACAGGAGCGAGAGTTAATGCGGGATACCTTCGGGAAATACGTCACCAAAGACGTAGCAACGGTTATTCTCAAGAATAAAATAAATTTGGAAGGTGAGGTTCGCTCTTGCACGATTTTGGTCACGGACATTGCGAACTATACGACCATTTCCGAAGAGCTTTCGCCAAGAGAGACCGTGCTGATGCTGAATGAGTATTTTTCCGTGCTGGTCAATATTATTCAACAGCACAAAGGAATCGTGAATAAATTCATTGGCGATGCTGTGTTTGCCATGTTCAATGTCCCGCTCGACGACCCTCACCATGCGGTTCACGCGATACGTGCCGCCTTAGAAATAGAAAAAATCACTGCCACGCGCACATTTGGGAACAAACACCAACTCACAACCCGCATCGGCATAAACACGGGCGAAGTGGTGGCAGGAAATATCGGCTCTGCCGATAGAATGGAATACACCGTCATTGGCGATGATGTCAACGTTGCCGCCCGCTTAGAACAGCTCAACAAGCACTACGACACGCATATTCTGTTGGGAGAAAATACCTATACGATGGCACAAAATCACTTTCGTTTTCGGGAACTCGGCGATTTTCAGTTAAAAGGAAAAGAGAAAGTCATTAAAGTTTATACACCGTCTGCGCCGGAAAAAGAGCAGCTATTTTTCGGGCGAAATGCTGAGGTTTGAAACTGTGTTCTGAGCGCGACGCTCAAGGGGATGCACAGACAAGAGTGTCCGTGCTACCGAAGTTTACTCCTCCTGTCCGCCTCGCGTGGTCGGTTCTAAGCGCTCACACTCGTCGTCGGTGAAAAGGCGCGATTGCGTAAGGAAGCGCACACCAAGCGGAATTTCCAGTGAAAAACTGGAGCCTCTGCCCTTCACAACATCTATCGTGAGCTGCGTGTGCTTCCAGTACTCAAACTGGTCGCCGCTCATAAAAAACTCGCACCCGTGAATCGTACCCATCTTCACGTCGTTTGCGCCCACGCGGAACTCACCCTTCGGGTAGCACATCGGCTGGGAGCCATCGCAGCAACCGCCGCTTTGGTGGAACATAAGTTCGCCGTTGTCGGCGCGGAGCGTGTCTATCAGCGCGACTGCGGTTTCCGTTACCAGAACGCGCTTGACAGTTTCGGTCATCACAGTCTCAGCAAAAGGAATGGTTTCCATAGCACAGAAGGAAAATTGGGTATAGTGAAAAAAAGTTGTCGCCTACGTTCGGCGCAGACGACAACTTAGGTGAAAGGTGAATCTAGTGGAAGTTTTAGAAGAAACCAAGTGCTTTTTTGTCGTAGGAAATCAGCATATTTTTCGTCTGACGATATTGATTGATCGCCATTTTATGCGTTTCCCGACCGTAACCCGATTTTTTATAGCCACCAAAGGGCGAGTGCGCCGGGTACGCATGATAGCAGTTCACCCACACCCGTCCGGCTTGAATAGCGCGGGGCATCGTGTAGAGTTCGTGCGCGTCGCGTGTCCACACACCGGCACCTAAGCCGTAGAGCGTGTCGTTTGCGATGGCGATTGCTTCTTCGGCGGTCTTGAAGGTTGTTGCGGAGGTAACGGGTCCGAAGATTTCTTCTTGGAAGACCCGCATTTTGTTGTGTCCTTTGAATATCGTCGGCTGAACGTAATAGCCGCCTTCCAAGCCGCTATTGAGCAGCATCGGTCCGCCACCCGTCAGCACTTCTGCGCCTTCTTCTTTGCCAATTTTGAGGTAGGAAAGAATCTTCTCGTACTGGTCGTTCGATGCCTGAGCGCCCATCATCGTTTCGGGGTCGAGCGGATGACCGACTTTGATTTTGCGAACGCGCTCAGTGACGCGCTTTAAGAAAGCATCGGCAATGGATTCATGCACAAGAATACGCGAAGGACACGTGCAGACTTCGCCTTGGTTGAGCGCGAACATCACAGCGCCTTCCAAGCATTTATCGAAGAAATCGTCGTCGTGATCCATCACGCTTGGCATGAAGATATTCGGGGATTTACCGCCCAATTCCATTGTAACGGGGATAATATTTTCTGACGCATATTGCAAAATAAGTCGCCCCGTCGTGGTTTCGCCCGTAAAAGCAACTTTGGCAATGCGCGGCGAGCTTGCAAGCGGCTTACCGGCTTCCACACCAAAACCATTCACGATATTGACCACGCCCGGCGGCAGAACGTCTTGCAGAAGCTCCATAAAGCAGAGGATTCCGACCGGTGTTTGCTCGGCGGGCTTCATCACTACCGTACAGCCTGCGGCAAGCGCCGGTGCGAGTTTCCACGTTGCCATGAGCAAAGGAAAATTCCACGGGATAATCTGACCCACAACGCCGATTGGCTCGGAGATTTGCAAAGAAAGCGTGTTTGCATCATGCTCCGACAGCGTACCTTCATCCGCACGAAGGCAGCCCGCAAAATAGCGGAAGTGGTCAATGGCAAGCGGCAAATCGGCAGCCATGGATTCGCGGATAGGTTTGCCGTTATCAACCGTTTCCACAGCAGCAAGGTAATTCAAATTCTTCTCCATGATGTCGGCGATTTTGAGCAAGATATTGCTTCGGTACGCTGCCGAGGTGCGCGACCACGATGGGAAGGCTGCGTGTGCTGCGTCGAGTGCCATTTCAATATCTTCCGCCGTCGAGCGGGCAATGTTCGTAAACGGCTTACCGTCTATGGGCGAGACGTTCTCAAAATACTGACCTTTCTTAGGCGCAACCCATTTGCCGCCAATAAAGTTATCATATTGACTCTTGAACTCCGGGCGAGCCACAAGATTTTTTGCCGAATGTTTAACAGTCGGCGAGGTTTGGACTTCTGCTGTTGCCATAGTGATACACACAAATAAAGGAGGGTAACGAACACACAGCCGCGCTTGCAAGCTATCACACAAACTTTTTTTAGACCGAAACTACCCCGCTTGCAGCGCCCTGCTTTGAATTGACGACAAACTATGGTAATTTTTTCAGACCGATGTTCTGGATTCTCTCATAAAATGTTGCTATTCTATCATTTTGCACGAAAACAAAAGTTTATTACCAACGTTTATTGTGTATTTTTGTTTTTTCGGTGTTTGTGTGTTCTTGCACCGCCCTCACGTGCGGATGCTTGCTTTGGCGATATTTGTAAGTCGTTGTGTGTAAGTAAATTTGGAACACAGACAAGAATGTCCGTGCTACCGAATCCAGATTTTATGCCGTAGCACAGACTGAGCGCCGCGCTCACTTGTCTGTGCAGATAGTTCAAGATAATTTCGTTCAATATCTCAACTTTCGTTTGTAGCTTTAATCCCCTATTTTCCTCCTCTCTTTGTCTCAGAGTTTCCATGAAAATGCTGGTCAATAGCCTCCCCACGACCGCTCTTTCGGCGAGCAAATTCTTTCGCCCCAAAGTGCAGGCTCTGACTGCGCCGGACAAGTTGCAGACGCTGATTGAGAACCGCTCCGTGCATACGATGAGTCACTGCGAGTTCAACCTCTTCGAGACGCACCGCCAGAGTGAACGTGTCTCGCTCACCTTCGGCAGCCTCACTTTTACCTCTATGCTGCGCGGCAAAAAAGTGATGCACCTTTTTAACGGCAGAAATAATTTCGAGTACGTGCCGGGCGAATCCGTCATTGTGCCGGAGAACGAAGAGATGGTCATTGATTTCCCCGAAGCCACGCCGGAGAACCCCACGCAGTGCATTGCGCTCGTGATAGACCGCCAAAAAGTGCAAGAAACACTGGATATGCTGAACGAACACCACACTAAGATAGAAGCGCACGACGAATGGGCAATCAATACCGAGCGCTTCCATTTGCAAAACACCCACGCCATGACCGGCGCGATTGACCGCCTTGTCTATATCTCCCAAGAACAGCACAAAGCGAAGGATATTCTCGCCAACTTCGCGCTTCAAGAATTGCTCATTCGGCTCATGCAAACGCAAGCTCGCAGCGTAATTTTGGACAACTACGGACACTATTTGACCACACATCGCTTTGCTGCTGTGGTAGAGTACATCAAAGACCATCTCACCGAAGCACTGACGGTTGAAAAACTCAGTGCCGTTGCTTATATGAGTCAATCGCATTTTTTTCGTAGTTTCAAGCAAGAATTTGGTCTCTCGCCGATGGAATATATCATCCAAGAGCGCTTGGAACTCGCAAAGCACTACCTCGCAGCACCCACCGCAACAGTAACCGATGCTTGCTTCCGCTCAGGATTCAACAGCGTCAATTATTTCTGCACGCTCTTCAAGAAGCACGAAGGCATTTCGCCGAAAGCGTACCACCAATCGGTAGTGGCGGGACATCACCTGCACAAATGCACTTACGGGGATACTTGAAAAGGAGTCACCATACCGTTCAAAGCCACGCCTATTCTGCCGCAGGCAAGCATTCGAGAGCAGCACAGCGCATTTTCTCTTCGTTTTCTTCTGCATTTCGATACGAATTTATGTATATTTTATTCTTTTGACACTCCCCATGCCTGAAGGCAGGGGATTCTTTGGCAGTCGTCTTATGACGAGCTTATCTCCAAAGCATTGCCACGAGCAATCGTGGCTACGGTCTGCCCGACCGCACCTGCGCAATGCGCGGCTTTTATATTTTGCGCCGCGTTGATGTCGCGGTCGTGGTGTGTGCCACAGTTTGCACACGTCCACTCACGCACTCGTAGCGGCATGGATTCTGCCTTTTCTCCGCAAACCGAACACATCTTTGACGTGTTTCGTGCGGAGACTTTCGAGAACTCACGCCCGTACCACGTGGCTTTGTATTCCAGTTGGCGCGTGAACTCGTACCAGCTCGCATCGGCGATAGACTTCGCAAGATGATGATTTTGCATCATGTTCCGTATTTGCAATTCTTCCACCGTGACGGCTTGGTTCTCGCGTATCAGGCGGGTGGAGAGTTTTTGCAAAAAGTCTTGACGAATGCGTTTAATTCTCAAATGTTCTTTGGCAAGACGCTTCACGGCTTTCTTGCGGTTGTTTGAGCCTCTTGACTTGCGGCTCACCGCCCGTTGCAAGCGCTTCAAACGGCGCTCACGTCGGCGCAAAGCCTGTGGCGGCGCAATTTTCTCGCCTGTCGAAAGCGTTGCAAACGATTCCAAACCAACATCTATGCCGATATGCTGTGCAGTTCTTGGCAATGGCTCTTGCACAATTTCAACGGAAAAGGCAATGTACCAACCGTCCGCTTCTTTGATGATGCTTGTT
>JANYDO010000240.1 GCA_025363605.1 Candidatus Kapaibacterium sp. | reverse complement strand
CCCGGGATTTAAACCATTGGCAACTAAACAGATTTTGCCTAGTGCTTCTGTGTTAGCAAAACTATGAAGTGATGAATGGCGAAGAAAAAATGGATTCGCCTCTTCATTAAGCATTTTGCCCTGTATAACATTGAATTTCTCAATGATGGCAAACTCAGGAAATACATTTGCTACTTTGTAATAATCAAAATGATGCTCTGAAATATCTTGTTGACCTTTACCAGCAAAAAATAATAAACTATCCCCAACTTCTGCATCTTTGAACACTTTATCTTGAATTTCAACAATCTGATGAATGACATAATTCTGTAAAATCAGTCTCCTCGTCTCAGCAAAATAGGTGTTAAAGACTAATGACTTGGGGATAATATACCCCAAGTACGAATGATGAGGCTTTAAGAGTTTTAACCCCATTTCGAGAAAGAGCACATATACATTGATTTTGTAACTATTCAATTTGAAATTACGCACATAGTATTCTTGTTCATTTGCTCTATCGCTTCCAACCAATGCATACGGCGGATTCCCAATCACCGCATCAAAGCCGCCTGTTTGCTTCAGGAACGGAAAATGGAAGTGCCAATCGAAGGGATTGACCTTGCGTTGCTCTTTTTCGGACAGCCCGAAGAGGTCATCATGCGTGAAGTCTGAGCCGATGAGCGAGTTCCCGCATTTGATGTTGTCCTTCAGCGTGGGCAAAAGCGCTTCTTTGAAGTCCAAAAGCCGCCCCACAACACGCTCTTCCTCCGCACAATGCTCCAGCACCTTGAGATAGAGCGACATCTGAGCAACTTCGGTGGCTTGCCTGTCCAAGTCCACGCCGTAGAGACAGGATTGCAAGATGCGTCCTTTGGAGTAGGTAGTCAGGCGCACTGCGCCTTGTGCCAAGCCTTGTGCTGCGCCTTGTCCGTCCTCGCGTTTCTCGCGGAAGGCAAGTTGACGGCGCACGGTATTTTTCTTTGTGGTGGTCGTTTCATACCAATCTTTGTCGGGATTGGGCGCGGCAGCGAACCACTCTTCGTGCCAGCGAATAAGCGCATCGAAAGCACCAAGCAGAAACGAACCGCTCCCGCAAGCGGGGTCGCAAATGCGCAGACGGAGTGCGTCTGCGGGACTTTTGCAGCCCAGAAGCAGTGTGCCAACGGTGTTGTGGGTGATGTATTCCACGATGTATTGCGGCGTGTAGTAAACACCACCTGCTTTGCGGACTTCGGGTTTGGTTTCGATTTTTGCCCGCCCGGAATCCGTGAGGCGGATTTCGTCGCCCAAAAAGCGCTCATAAATTGTACCCAGCACCTCGACAGGAATCACATCGAAGCGGTACGGCGACTCATTGCTGAGAAGTTCCTTCACGATAGGGCGAAAGGTGTTGTCGTCCAGCGTCAGCGTTTCCGAAAGCGGATGCGGATTAAAAAGCAAGCCGTTGTATTTGGGCTGAAGCCGCTTGGAGAGTGCAACAAAAGCCGCATAGATGTCTTTTGCGCCGCGCCCCGTGATTTGTTCCAAAAGCGGTTCGACTTCAATGTCGCGGTCTTCCAAGATACGGATAAAAACAAGGCGGTCTAAAATACGCTGCACTGCTTCGGCAAGTTCAACATCGCTTCGGAAGTCGTTCCGCACGGCAATATGAGCCGCAAGGCGTTCGCGCCAGTCCGCCAGCGTTTTCAGAAATTCTTTGTCCACCGTTGTATTGCGTTCGGCAGCGCTTGGCTTCAGAATATCCTTCAATGCACCGCCCAGAATAGCCTCGCGTCCGAAGGTGTTCAAAAGGTCGTCTGCGCGGTCTGCATAGTCAGTAAAGAGCATATCATATTTTTTGATAAGCCCTTTTTCGGGTTCGTCAAAGTGCGGTTTGGTGCGGGTACGAAAGGGGCGAAACTCCTCGAAATCCATTAGAATCACCATTGGAACGCTGTCGTTCCAGCCGTAGGATTTTGCTTGAAAGATGTGGTGCGGGTTGGTGAGTTTTTCAATAGGCTTTTTTGCTTCGACAAAAAACGTGGTTTCTTTGCCAAGCAAGAAGCGGTAATCGGGCTTTTTCGTGCCGACCCGTGTTTCTATCAGCACTTCGGAGGTATTATCTACTTGCCAGCCAAGAATACGCCAAAATTTGTCAATGTAGGAGAGGCGTGTTTGCGCTTCGTCGAGGTCTTTGTAGGATTTATGTTTGGTATCGTGGAAATGCTGAAACTCGTGTGCGAGTGCAGCAAGACGGTCTTTGGTTGCGGCGAGGTTTGGCGAAGCAAGTGAAGATATTTTCATGGCATGAAGGAAATAGGAGGACGGTACAATGTATTTGGTTGCTGAATAATGTAGGGCTTACGAAAAAAGCCAGAGCAAGGGTTGAATAAATCGGAGAGTTACGTAAATTTTCTATCCTCAAAATACAAAACAAGCGACAAAGCAGCAAATATGCGCTCTGTCGCTTGCAAAATTGTTTTAAGAAATGCTCGAACCAAAACTCAATACACAACATTCACGATAAAGAAAGGAGCATTTTTTTCAGAGGCAAAACCAACCGGCATTTGCCAGCAAGTGCGGCTTCCACCATGTATAGAAGAAACATGTCCAGTAAAAAAGCAAAGCCGCTTCAGTAATGAAGCGGCTTTGAAGATATTTTGCGTGCCCGGAACAGGACTTGAACCTGCACATCCGTAGGATACTACAACCTGAATATAGCGCGTCTGCCAATTCCGCCATCCGGGCAATGTTCGAGTTTAACTTTGCGGAGAGGGAGAGATTCGAACTCTCGGTAAGATTGCTCTTACAACAGTTTTCGAGACTGGCCCATTCAACCACTCTGGCACCTCTCCGTGAGGTATTTTTTTCGAGACAGATTTCAAATATACGGCAGCCCAATATTTTGCACAACATTTTTTTTGCCTTGTCCTGCAAAAGCCTTATTTGCTACATTCTTGCTTGGCGCTGTTCGCGGAGTGCGTGAAGCTGCTCACGATTGCGAAGGCGCTGTTCACGGCGAAAACCCGCTTCGTCATAGCGGCGTTTTTCTTCGTCTGTTTCCAGCGTGAGCGGCGGCACTGCTATCGGACGGCGGTCATTGTCAAGCGCTACAAACGTTAAATATGCTTTGTTAGACGGAATTTCTTCGCCGTCAATCGTGACACGAACCGTCTTTACGCCTACTTCCACCGATGTTTTGAAGGCACGATTGACCGACGCATAGATTTTCACAATATCGCCCAAACGAATTGGCTCATTGAAATTGATTTCGTCCACCGATGCCGTTACGCAGATGCGCCCTGCGTGCTTCATAGCAGCAAGCGCGGCAGCAATGTCAATCCAGTGCATAAGCCGCCCACCAAGCAAGTTACCAAGCATATTGGTATCGTTCGGCAATACAAGTTCGGTCATCATAATCTCAGAGCTTTTGGGCGTTTTCATAGCAAATGTCTTGGTTGAAGAACGTAAATGAGAATTGAGTACATTATGGTTGTGGTGGCGCGGCTGCCGCTAACAATGCGCTCTTGAGCAAGCCTTCGATTTCCTCTGCCTCGCCCAACATCTTGCCTTGCGCGAAACGCTGGCGGTAGAGGCGCAAGGATTCCTGCGCTTCCTGAAGACGCTTTAAGCGAATAAGCATACGTGCTTTGCCAAGAAACGCCGGTTCGAGAAATTCTGTGTCGGGATAATTATTCAGCACAAGGTCGTAGTAGGTGAGCGATGCGCGTGGGGCGTTTAATTTGACGTACAATTCGGCAGTACGGAAGTCATGCTCGGAAAGTTTGGTGCGAAGTTCAATAATACGCTTGCCCGCCTCCAGTGCCAGCGAATCCTTCGGATAGAGAGCTTGAAACTCGCTGAAGGCTTTAATTGCTTGCTTGGTGTAATCTTGGTCGCGGTCATACTTCGGCGATTGACGCATACTGCTCAAGGCAGCTTTATAGGCAGAAATCTTCGCATATTCACTATTCGGGAAGGTACGCCGTAGCTGATTATAGTTGTAGGCAGCCAAAATGTTTTCGCTTTTCTTCACATTGATTTCTGCCAAGTAATACTGCGCGTCGTCGGCATATTTGCTTGCCGGATATTGTAACTTAATAGCATCAAAATAGCGCTGCGCCCGTGCAAGGTCGTCAGTATTGAAGGCCTCAAGAGCCTGCTCATAGAATTCATCCACATTACGCGGGATGACTGTTGACCGTTGGGCACAACCAAATACTGCAACAAGGGAAAAAAGTAGTATCGGTGCGAGCGTTGCACGAAATTTCGTCATAGAACAAAATGTAAAACGTAAACAAGAAGTATAGAAACAATTGCGACTGCAAACTTACATATTTTTTTGCGCCGTAGCGATTTTTTTTTCTGCTGCGAAAACGCCTCTTCTCAAATAGCAACGCCCGCAAAGTAAGATTCTTTGCGGGCGCTGCAAATTTTGGCAGGATCACAAGGCTTATCAGCACTTGGACGGCTTAACATTCTTTAACAGAAATGGCAATTTTGGCAGAAAGGCTTTTACGGCTGAATCGGATAACCGCTTACAGCAAGCACTTTTTGGGCGATAGAACGGCGAAGAGCAATCGTGTTCACGGTAGCATGGCGCGTGAAGCGTTTCAATGCACCGATGAAGACCGCGATTTCTTGCTCATTATCGGTCATACGGCAAATAGCATCGCGTCCTGCTACGGCGGAACGCTCTACGGCATCGTGCGTATAGAGTTTGGTCATTTCTTCCATGAGGCTTGTGTCAACGCCACGCGCATTGAGCTTGCGTGTACGGAGAATAGCCGATTCGGACGAGTAGAGATTCATAATAATGTCCGCAATACGCGCCATCATTTCTTGCTCTGCGTCAATTTTGGGACCGAATTTCATGGCAGCTGTTCCGGCAAGCATCAACACAACATTTTTGAGGTTGCGCACAGCACGGAGTTCTTCGCCCAGCAAACCGCCGTCGTTGACTTCTTCGAGGCTTGCATCCATCACTTTTTGCTGAACGCCTTGCGCAGCTTGGAGAAGCGGCAATTCGCCTTTCATTGCACGTTTCAAGAGCATACCCGGAATGAGCATACGATTGATTTCGTTTGTGCCTTCGTAAAGGCGCATAATACGCGCATCGCGGTAAGCACGCTCAATTGCGTATTCTGCCGAGAAGCCGTAACCACCGTGAATCTGAACGCCTTCATCCACGACGTAGCTCAGAACCTCACTACCAAGCACTTTAATCATCGAACATTCAACGGCGTATTCTTCAATACATTTGAGTTTTTCAGCACCGTCTTTTTTGTCGCCGATAGCATCGTCAATCAAGCCCGCAGTGCGATAGACAACTGATTCGCAAGCAAAAATACGGGTTGCCATTTCGCCGAGTTTCTCTTGCATCATGCCGAAGTTTGCAATCGGCTGACCGAATTGCTTACGTTCTTGCGCATATTTTGCCGCAAGCGCAAGTGCATTTTTAGCACCACCCAAGCCGCCTGCACCAAGTTTGAAGCGACCGGTATTGAGAATGTTAAAGGCAATTTTTGCGCCTTGACCGACTTCGCCAAGTAGATTCTCAACAGGAACTTTCACTTTGTCCAAAATCAGCATCCGCGTCGAGGAGGATTTGATGCCCATTTTGTGCTCTTCTGCTCCGGTGGAAACGCCTTCGTATTGGCGTTCAACCAAGAATGCGCTGAACTTTTCTTTTTGTCCATCCACACGAGCAAATACCGTGAAAAGGTCGGCAAATCCGGCGTTGGTAATCCACATCTTGGTTCCGTCCAGAACGTAGTGTTTGCCGTCTTCGCTAAGGACAGCCTTGCACTGACCGCCGAGCGCATCCGAACCGGCATTCGGCTCTGTGAGTGCGTATGCGGCAATAATTTCTGCGGTGTTCAGTTTCGGCAGATATTTTTCTTTTTGTGCAGCATTACCGAAATAGACGGTCGGAAGTGAGCCGATGCTTTGATGAGCGCCATAGGTGGTGCTAAAACCGCCCAGTACAGCCATTTCTTCTGCTACCAGCATTGTTGATGTTTTCGGAAGATCGGTTCCACCGTATTCTTCGGGAATTTCTAGTCCCAGAAGCCCGATTTCGCCGAGTTTACGAAGTAGGCTTTCATTCAAACCGGGTTCCATTTTCTCCAGTTTGGAGATATTAGGAATGACCTCGTTCGCGCAAAAATCTTTTGTCATCTGACCAATCATTTTGAGTTCATCGCTGAACTCTTCGGGCGAAAAAACGGTCTCCGGCACTGTTTCTTCCATGAGAAATGCGCCGCCTTTTTGGAGTTTTTTTACTTCGGTAGCTGTCATAGCTGAACACCACTTGAATAAGAATGGAGAATTGAGGGGATTAAGAGTCGGTTTCACTTGAGGTTAGAGCAAACGCTTTTTCGCTTGCCTTCGTGTGCAAATCTACAAAAAAACGTTGACGTGTCAACTAATAAAACACAAAAAATGAAAATTTTGTCATTCGCCAGTATTCAGAACGAACAGTTACAAAAAAAGCCGCGATTTTGTGCGGCTTAGAGGGAGTTATTGGTGCGGAGAAATATCTTCGCAGAAAGAAATATTATGCTACTTTTCCGATAACTTTTCGGGATATTTTTGCTCAAGATTGGGCAGTAATTCGTATTGAATCCACTTGTAATTTGGTTTGAGTGCCAGACCGCGTTTATACGTTGTCCGAGCGTTTTCCCATTCGCTGACGGCTTCATAGCATTGCCCCAACGCCGCTAGAGTTTCTAAGTATCCCCAATTAGGCTTCATGCTGCTTTGAAAAGCGGGCTGCTGTAATTCTCTTTCGTAGAGCACTTGTGCGCGTTTCCAGACATCAAGCGCCTTACGCACACCACCGCCGAAAATAGCGGGTTTGTAGAAGAGCGCATTGCCCTGAACGTAGAGAACGCGCGGATTGTTCGGCTCCAGCGCAAGTGCCTCATTGATAAGTGACTCAATGCGCGGTCCGACAACAATTAGGTTCAGCGCGTTACTTTTGAGACGAATTCCGTAGAGCGTTGCCAATATCACTTTGGGTTCTGCTTGGTACGGCATACGGGCAACGAGGTTTTCAGCGTGTTCAATAGCTTTATCAAGGTACACATCGACAAGCGATGGGTCGCCATTCCGCGCAACGCCGAAAAGACAAAGCCAACATTCCGAATATGTGAGATAATATAAGGCTTGAACATCATTTTTTACAATGTACACCTGCTCAAATTGCCCACGCGCCTTGATGAGTGTCTGTTTATTTTGAAGTGTAATGCCATCATCCATGAGTTTGCGAGCGGCAATAATCGTCTCGTTGACAGCAAAAACAGGTATTGCTGCCATTACCATCATCCCCAATGTCAGGCAGAGAGTTATTCGCAATGTAGCGTAGAAAGAGCCTACTACATTCATTATGGTTCCTTATTTGACCTTGATATTCAAGACTAGAAAAACAACATTACTACAAAGAAGAAGTTTTACGGTGTAGAAAAGTTACAACTTGATTTCAGGTAGATTAGAAGCAACGCTCCAGCAGCATCGTTGAAAAGTGGTAGAGCATCGTGCGATATTCGCTTGGTTGCAGAAAATCAAGGGCACGGTGCGCTTGTTCGGTGTAATGCGCAATAGCGTCACGTCCGGCTTGCAGCGTACCGTTTCGCTCGAAAAGCTCAATCATCTCCTGAACACGCTCCGGCGGCAGACCGCGTTGGCGTATAAATTCATCCATGAGCATCGTATCGTTAGCGTTCATGCTTGCTTGGTGTTCAAGCGCATGAGTTATCAAAAACGTTTTTTTGCCTTCGATAATATCACCGCCGATGGTTTTACCAAGCGCTGCGGCATCGGCAGTGGCATCTAAAATATCGTCCAGAATTTGAAAAGCAATGCCTACTGAGCGAGCAAACGTCTTCATAGCGGCGAATTCTCGCGCTGACCCGTTGCCAAGCACCGTTCCTAGCGTGGCGCAGAGTTCCAGCATACGCGCTGTTTTTTTCTCAATCATCATGGTATAATCTGCCATTGAAATACCATCACGCTCTTGAAACTCCATATCATAAACTTGCCCCTCGCAGACTTCAAGAATAGCTCGTGTGACAAGATCCGCACATTCGGCAAAGCGCGGCGTGAGGGCATACTGCTTCAAGAGCAACTTGTATGCCAATGCCATCATCGCATCACCACTCAAAATAGCAAGGCTGGTATTCCATTTTGTGTGAATCGTCGGCAGCCCGCGCCGAAGCGGTGCCGCGTCCATAATATCGTCGTGGACAAGCGTAAAATTATGCAGCACTTCAATAACCACGCCGCCCATGGTGGCATAAAATGGATTTCCGCCGACAGCACCGCAAGCGAGCATAGTCAGAATCGGACGGACACGTTTGCCGCCATTGGAAAGAACGTGGCGCATCTGCTCAATAAGATTATTCGGCTCGAAATCGTGCAATGCAGTGGCAATCGTTGACTCTACTGCCATTTTATATTCGCCATAGCGGTGCGTGAAGTCGGTTGGTAGTTTCGTGATGGTGGCGGTCTGCATAGACGGCGACACGGAACCAACTAGTATAGTTTTTCGCTCGACGGACATCGGAAAAGAGTCAATAAATTTACGCGCAAGCCCTGCTTCTGCACTGGTTTCTAATGTTTTGCTCATAGTTCTAACCTTTCTCGCCATGACCGAGCCCTGACGAAACAACATCGGTGGTGATTTTTTTTAGAGCATCTGGCGGTGTACCATAAAAATGCTATCTACTGAGACGCACTCTCAAAAGGCAAATTGTACAAGATTATCCAAAATTGCAATTATTTTTATCAGAATTACCATATTTTTGGACTATTGTTAGATTTCAAAGAATAGTTTTCTTTTTGAGTTGACAAACTGTAGCAAGGCGGCATACTGCAATGTTTGTCGAACATAGTATCAACTATATCTGAGCGCTACTAAAACCAAGATAAGCGGCGACTTCAAGAACAAAAAAAAACTCACCGTCGCCACAAATGACATCGGTGAGTTTTTTGTTTTGTAAAAGACTTACATCGCGTTTTATTGCTGCGGAATACCCGCAGCGCCAAGTGCCGCAGCCGATTCAGCGGATGTAGGGGCGATACCAAGTTTGAGCTTTAAGCCCATGACGCGCTGTCTCAATCCCGGAAGCATTTGCTTCACGAAATCATTGTTTTGCGCTTCATATTTTGCCACTAAGCCTTCGGCTATTTCAAGTGCCTTTTTCAGGTCGCCTTTGTACTCGGCTCGTTTGATTTCGACTTCATCTATCCGCACTTGCAGCTCCGGCGCGTTGTTCATCACTGCCTGATACTTGCGCAAGGTAGCGATAGCTTTGTCAAATTCGCCGATAAGCTCATACGATTCTGTTGCCACCACGTTCGGGTCGAACGCGCGAGCGTAGGGGTCGAGTTCGAGCAGTTTCGGATTAGTGATGAGTCGTTCCGCTGCCGAAGCAGCAATGCGAGCATACTTTTCTGCTTGCGGTTTAGCTCCTGCTTTGTCGTAGAGCAGCGCCATTTGGTAATACTGCGGGAAGTATATTGGAAACTGCTCCACGCTAATATACTTATTCATTGTGTCCAGCACGGCAGCAGCCTTCTTGGGATTATTTCCATCGTAAAGCTGATTGTTCGCGTAGGTAAAGTAGAGATTACGGAAATTGTCAATAGCGGGATGACGATTGGTCTCGTCGAAGAATGCACGCGGATTATTCAGATTGCGCAATTTGAAGCCGTAATGCGGTTCATTATGTACTTCGTCGAATGGCAAGACGTTCATAATCGTTTTGTCCATAATAGCAGGATTGACCGATTGACTGCCTCTGTCTGTCTGCTGCACCGTAGGACAGATGCGGTATGCCAAGCCTTCCATACGGAAATATTTTTCCAAACCGCAGAAAGCATCTCCGCCCACAGAACCGGAATAGTACACCGGACGCTCAAAAGCTGTTTGCACAACAATATCGCGTACAAGCTGGTCTTGGATACGATAGATGTAGCGTGGTTTGCCTTCATCTTCGCCGTAAGGCATACCGATAAAGGTCATCTTAATTTTGCGAACTTTATTAGCAACAGAATCCGGTAATTTCTCAGGGGAATTTACTTGCAAGACGCTTGGTTGCTCATATTGGCGCATGATTTCTTCGCGCACACCCACTTCTATTTCGCTTGCACCGCCGACTGGCGTAGAAAGCGCTCTTGGGTCGTATTCATCGGATTGCTGAATGGATTCGTCGGAGAAACTAAGCGGTACTTTCTTCGCACCCCAAGGGGATTGGTTTTTGAGCTGGTCCACGTACCAAAGCGTGTTGCCAAGACTGAGATTGACAAGGCGCACATCGCGGCGAACGCCCATCACGTCTTGCATATACCAGACCGAGAAGGTATCGTTGTCGCCGTTGGTGAAGAGAATGGCATCTTTTTCCACACTTTGCAGAATGTTGTACGCATAATCAAACGGCATATAGTTGTACGAGCGGTCATGCATACTCCATCCACCCACAGCCATATTGAGCGGCACAAGCACCAGTGCGCCCGCCACAATAGCAGCGCTTCCGGCGGCACGGATGTTGGCTTTGAAAAGATTTTCAATTAAGCCATACACGCCCATTCCAATCCACATACAAAATACCATGAACGAACCGACGTAGAAATAATCACGTTCGCGGGGTTGCGGGTTTTGCTGGTTTTGCTGAATAGCAGCTAGAACGCCCATCATCAGAAACATGATAAGATGCACAAATGCCATCCGGCGGTCACGGGAGAAATGGAAAATCAAGCCCAGCATACCGAAAAGAAGCGGTAAGGCAAAGAACCGCACGGGATACCACGATGCGTAGCCGGAACGGTAGTTATATGCTTCGGCTCCATCGGTGGAGAACCACGCTGGCGGCGCGTCCTGCGCATCACTCATGCGACCAACAAAATTCCACAGGAAATAGCGGATATACATTTGATAAATCTGGTACTGGAAGAGATAATTTATCTCGCCAGCAAAATTGACTTTCGCAAATTTAGGGATCGGAATAGCGCTACCGTCGGCACGTTCAGCACGTTCTACTGAAGGCGGATACCATTCGCCATAGGTTTTATATCTCTGAACGAAGTAGCCTTCTTGCTGATAGCGACGGGGCCACATTGGCGCGTCACCGTATTGCTCGCGTCCGAGATACGAAACGAGTTTGTTAAGATTCGAGGGGGCGTTTTCGTTCATCGGCGGGTTTGCATTGGAGCGGATGAGAATTTGCGTATAGGTACTATAACCGACAATCATCAGCAAGAATGCGCTACACGCAAGCCCGATAATCGGATGGCTTTTCATGCGACCATACCAAACACCGTACGCAGCGCCACCCAGAAGAAGGATAGCAAAAATCAGCATAAGCGGGCTGTCTTTGACAAGGTACTCTTTTGCGGCATTACGCAAGGGAAGATCGCCGCCCAGAAGCGCCGGGAAAAATTTCACAATACCCGGATAAACCAAAGCAAACACCACTAAGCCAATAATGGTCATAATGATAAAGCTCCGCAAGGTAACTTCATACTTGCGGAAATAGACGACCATTGTAATCGAAAAAATCGTCAACACGCTTAGAAGGTGAACACCTGTGGAAAGACCGATGAGATAGGCAATGAGCAGCAAATACCGCTCGTGTCCGGCGTTGTCGGCTTCTTCATTCCAGCGCATCATCAGATACACAATCAGCGCCACAAAGAGCGTGGAAGCCGCATACACCTCCGATTCCACACCGTTGAACCACAACGTATCGCTAAAATTAAACGCCAGAGCGCCCACTGCCGCCGAACCAAAGACGGCAAGCGCCTCGGCAAAGGTTTCGGGACGTTTACCGCGAATGTTCACAATCGCCATAACGGTTATGGAGTACAGCAACAGCACCGAAAACGCCGTCGCTACGACCGACACCAAATTCACGCGCCAACCCGGATCGCCGAAGGGAATAAACTGGTGAAAAAGTTTGCCGACCATAAGGAAAAGCGGTGCGCCGGGCGGATGCGGCACTTGCTGATAAACCGTCGCTGCTGTAAATTCGGAGCAGTCCCAAAATGGCACCGTTTTCTGCACGGTAAGCATATATGTCGTGAGCGAAATCACGAACACCAACGCCGCAAATGCGCGGTTGAGTTGCTTTGTGTTCATAGAGCTTGTATTGGTTAGGAGTAAAGGTTTAGGTTTCGCAATTTATCAATGGTTTGAAGAGCTTTGCTGTCAAGCCATTCTTCGTCATTTTTTGTTCATCATGCAGATACGCAAAGCCTTAAAACTAGCTGTTTTTCGGAGAACGCCGAAGAAAAAAGCGTTAAGGGATGTTAAAAAGGTATCGCGGGGAATATCTCACGCTCGTCAATCGCTGATTATCACTGCTTGGCAGCAGGATATTGTGACACGTCATTTTTCTTGACACTCCCACGGCTAAAGCACGTGGGATTCTTGGGCTACCCGACTAACGCCGTTGTATGCGCACCATTGGTGCTGCTCCCAAGCTAGCACGGTCTGCCCGACCGCTGCCACCGCTACGATGGCTCGTTGTTTGATATTTTGCGCTGCATTGATGTCGCGGTCGTGGTGTGTGCCACAGCTTGCACACGTCCATTCACGCACTCGAAGCGGCATGGATTCTGCCTTTTCTCCGCACGCCGAACATATTTTTGACGTGTTTCGTGCGGAGACTTTCGAGAACTCACGCCCGTACCACGTGGCTTTGTATTCCAGTTGGCGTGTGAACTCGTACCAGCTCGCATCGGTGATAGACTTCGCAAGATGATGGTTCTGCATCATGTTCCGTATCTGCAATTCTTCCACCGTGACGGCTTGGTTCTCGCGTATCAGGCGGGTGGAGAGTTGTTGCAGAAAGTCTTGACGAATGCGTTTAATTCTCAAATGTTCTTTGGCAAGACGCTTCACGGCTTTCTTGCGGTTGTGTGAGCCTTTTGATTTTCGGCTTACCGCCCGTTGCAAGCGCTTCAAACGGCGCTCACGTCGGCGCAAAGCCTGTGGCGGCGCAATCTTCTCGCCTGTCGAAAGCGTTGCAAACGATTCCAAACCAACATCTATGCCGATATGCTGTGCAGTTCTTGGCAATGGCTCTTGCACAATTTCAACGGAAAAGGCAATGTACCAACCGTCCGCTTCTTTGATGATGCTTGTT
>JANYDO010000223.1 GCA_025363605.1 Candidatus Kapaibacterium sp. | reverse complement strand
GTGGACTACAACTTGGTTACAGCATTTTTCAGTATAGTACAACTTTTATCTTATAGACTGGGGCTTGCGATACGACGTTCACCACGACCTTTTCTTGGTACAAATGGATAACGCCCTGCAAAATACCATGCAGCACACCGTACATCTTCCGTTCGGAGGAGTATTCAATCACCACTTCTTTGGGGCTGACACGAGCAATGGAGAGCTGTGGCGGAGTTGCACCCGGATTATTGCGCCGCACAGTGCCATGGATAGCCTCTTCAATATTTTCCAGAAAATCCAACAGTTTCCAGCCTTTTTTAATATACGCTCTGTAGGTCGTTACTAGATCTGGTACGATAAATTCACCAAATTCTTGCTGAAGAGTCTCAACGGTCTTTCCTGTCGCAGCAGAAGCAGCAGTCAAGATAGACACAAGGTCGCTGTCGGGATAGGTTTCGTTCGGAAAAAAGAGTTTGTCGCTGAGACCTGATTGGGTAAGTAAAGCATCCCAAGTGTTTGCGCCGCCGTAACGCGATTCGACGAATTTGCGCAGTTCGTAGTAAATAATTCCGTGCATAGTGAAGAAAGAAAAAGTGTCGATAAACAAAACTACCGATTTAAGGCATTGGTACAAAATTTCCGAAGTTCTCAGAAGACAAGGGCAGGTTCAAAAAATCAGCATACTTCTGGAAAGCCTTCGCTATCTGCTCCTGTTCGGTGGGGTGCAGGTGCTCAAAAGCACCCGGGAAAAATTCCGGCATGATGTGTACGTGTTGCTTTTTTACTTCTCGCTTCCAAACGCCGACGATGCTGCCATCAACCACGATAATCGGGTTAAAAACACCATTACTTGTAACAAAACGGCTTATTTGTTCTTTTTTGATCAGAAAACTTCTGTCTTTATAGCTCACTCCATATTCGTCGAAAGCGGGAATAGCAGAGGCCGTCGGACGCTCAGGTGGAAGGTTGGGAAGCGGTTCTTGAAACCAATACTCGCTTGCCTCCACAAAGGCGGAGTTCAGGCTGTCTTTGACCATTTCCAGACCCATTCTGATATCTTTGAGCGTTAAGCCTGACCACCAAGCAAAATCGTGAACACTTGCCGGTCCGTGGCTTGCAAAGTACGTTTTGGTCAGCCTTGCGATTGCTTCTTCTCGTGATATTGGGGGTAAAAAGGGGACACGCGCGTCGAAGAGAGAGTATGTTTGTTGTCTGCCTCGGGGTGAGCCGTTGCAAACGACCATATCTATCTCGGCGCGGAACATGATTTGCACCATTCTCATTGGATTACAAACAATGCCGTTTTTGCTGATTTCCGTGGCAATTTCTTCTCTGGTCAGCTCTTCGCCATTGCCAAGCATTTTTTCAATAATGCTATTGGTTTTTGCAAATACCGTGTCGTCTAATTCCAGTTGCCGAAGCTGCGAGAGGCTTGTTCGCTTGAGGTATGGAGCTGCAAGGTGCATCATCCAGCGAGCGTTATGTGCGGAAACAAAATGCCACGTTGGTCGCAAAATGTGCGTTCGGATAATCTCTCCGTTCGCAATCGCTTGCCCAATGTCTTTCTGCTTCGTCCCGGGCAGCCTAAGACCAACTGCCCATGTCGCCATAGCATAGTCTTGTGCTTGCATTGCGCCCATGTGCGACAGCATTCCTTGGACTGTCCGGGGTTTCGCCTTCATTTCGTGCGTATCAGAAATACATTGGTTCGCTAATCGGTATTGAAGAATATCGTTATGCGTCATTTGGGTATTGTCGTGGAGTGCAAACGCAGTTCCATACAGCATCTTGCGCTTGCGCTCGCACTCCGATTGGACACTTTTATTTCTTGAACAATTTCTAATCTTCTTTCAAGAGTCGCCGCAAAATTTTCCCGACATTCGACTTGGGTAGTTCGTTTCTGAACTCCACGTGCTTCGGTACTTTGTAGCTGGTCAGCTGGTCGCGGCTCCATGCTTTCACTTCTTCTTCCGTCAAACTGTCGTCTTTTTTGACGACAAATGCTTTGACGGCTTCGTTAGACTTTTCGTCGGGAACACCGATAACGCCTACTTCCAAGACCTTTGGGTGCAGTGCAATGGCGTTTTCAACTTCGTTGGGATAGACATTGAAGCCGGATACCAAAATCATTTCCTTTTTTCTATCCACAATTTTGATAAACCCATCTTCGCTCATCGTGGCAACATCGCCCGTTTTGAACCATTCACCTTCCATGACTTTGGCGGTCTCTTCGGGATGTTGCCAGTAGCCGGTCATAATTTGCGGTCCGGCAGCCCATATTTCACCGCGTTCTCCTAGTGGCACATCCACGCCGTCGTCGTTCACAATCCGAATATTCGTGCCGGGAAGCGGCAAGCCGATTGTTCCCATGCGGTGTGTGCCATTCATCGGATTTGTGGTCAGCCCCGGCGAAGTTTCTGTCAGTCCGTAGGCTTCGATGAGAGCGCAGCCTGTGGTTTCTTGCCATTTTTGGGCAACAACGTCTTGTACTGCCATGCCGCCACCCAGTGAAACTTTGAGGTTCGAGAAATCCACCGTTTTGAAGTCCGGTTGGTTCAGCAAACTGTTAAAGAGTGTATTCACGCCGCTAATGATGGAGAAGCGATGTTTTTTCAGTTCGGCGACAAAGCCTACCATATCGCGCGGGTTGGTGATGAGCACGTTTCTGGCACCGTAGCGCAAATAGCCAAAGCAGTTGAACGTCAGTGCGAAAATATGATACAGTGGTAGCGCAGTAATGCCGATTTCTTCGCCTTCCTTGATGTTTGTGGAAGTCCACGCAATAAGCTGTTCCATATTTGCCAAAATATTGCGATGCGAGAGCGCCGCACCTTTGGAAATACCTGTCGTGCCACCTGTGTATTGCAGAAAAGCAATATCGTTATTCGTAAGTGGTGGTGTGGTGTGGCGGTGCTTTTTGCCTTCGGCAAGCGCATCGGTGAAGCGAATTGCATTGGGGATATTGTAAGGCGGCACCATTTTTTTGACGTGCTTGATTGCTTTATTCAGCAGCCAGCCCTTTGCACCAGGCACCATGTCTGCTATCTCGGTGATGATGACCGTTTTTATCGCAGTATCCTTAATGATGCTTTGCAGATTTGCCGCAAAATTTGCTACAATCACAATTGCTGTCGCACCGGAATCATCGAACTGGTGCTTCATTTCTTTGGGGGTGTAAAGTGGATTCGTGTTCACGATAGTAAGTCCTGCCTTCAGAGCGCCAAAGGTAGCGATGGGATACTGCAATAGATTCGGCATCTGAATTGCAATGCGATCGCCTTTTTTCAAACCCTTCTGTTGCAGAAATGCCGCAAAATTACTCGACAAGCGGTCAATATCGTTGAAACTCAGCACCACTCCTAAGTTTTCATAGGCCGGCTTATTGCCAAATTTCTGGACGCACTCCTCGAAAAATCCCAAGAGCGAAGAGTAGTGGTCGGGATTGATGTCTGCCACAGTACCCTTTGGGTAGGATTTGAGCCAGAGTTTCTCGCTGGCGTAGTTGATTAGCTGCTCTGCCATAGTGGTAAAAGGTAGTAGTGAGAAAAAAATAATAGAACGTGCTGCACAGACAAACTGCCCCGCACAATGAATCACACAAATAAATTGATGCCCTGAAGAGAGAAAATACACAATTTGCGCAATATTTCGCGGAACAAATGTGAGGAAAAATGAAAATGAAAGGAAGATGCAGTGTCTCTGATAATGAAGCTCTTTCAGGCATATGGCAAATATACCTAAGGCATCGGCATGAAACTTTTCTTAGCGCGAGGCGTAAAGCCGTACACAATTGACCGCTTTTTTACTTACTAAGTTCTTGACCAAAAGTAATCCGGCATGAGAAACAAGGGAGTATGCTCCTTTGCCTACTAGATTTTACCGAAAAATTATTGACAACGAACTTATTTCACCTTTGCGCAATGATGCAATCACTTCTTCTTGTGATACTCTTTTGTGCCAGTGCTTTTTCGCTCACAGCGCAACAACAACCTATCACCATCAAACACAGTCCTACGGCGGTGTTGATAGAAAATGTCGGCGGACAAAACGTCGTCAATTTTGATTTTCTTATCGAGAACACAAACCAAGACACACTGGAACTAAGCAGTGTCAAAATTTCCTTGTTCGATGCCAAGCGAATGCTCCTTCAAGAGCGCTTTCTGGATAATAACGGCACCGCGCCCAGCATCAAAACTATTCCCAATCGCGTTTGGAATGGAGTCTCGAAAGAATTAGTCTTCAATCCGTTTCCCGCGTATAGTGCCTCAATGCAGGTGCGAACGATGGCGTTTGAATTTACCTTTGGGGACAATAACGACAAAGAATACACCGTGAAGTACGAAGTCATGCCCGTGCGCTACGAACAAAAAATGCAGTTAATCTTGCCGCTTCAGGAACGGCTCTTGGTCTATGATGCGCACGATTTCCACGCACACCATCGCCGCTTTAACTACGAATTTACGCCGATTAAGCAGCTTGGGTTTTCCGGCAATTTCATGCGTTACGCCTACGATTTTGTGGTCGTGGACGGCGGCGGTGTGCAGAAAAAAAGCGATGGTAAAGAAAATACGGATTGGTTTGGCTTTGGCGCACCGGTGTTGGCTGTTGCTGCGGGCAAAGTCGTTATTGCGGAAGGCTCACACTTGGATGACAAAAAATTTGATATTCCGGCATTAAAAACAAATCCGCTTGCGCTCTATGGAAACTGTGTGGTTATTGAGCACAGCGCTGGCGTTTACAGCGTCTATGGGCATTTAAAGCAGAATAGTGTCTCGGTCAAAGTCGGTGATGTCGTCAAGCAAGCGCAAACAATCGGTGCTATCGGCACTTCCGGCAGCTCGTTTTTCCCGCACTTGCACTTTGAGATGCGTAATAGCATTGCGCACAATGCTGAGGGAATCCCGTCGTACTTTAGCAATTTTTCATTCTTGCGCGGCGCGGAAAAGCAGGCGGTGAAGTATGGAACTGTTGATAGCGGCGACATTGTAAAAAACGGAAAATAAGATTCGCATTGGTAACTATTCACATTTTTCTATTCATCCAAGAATTTCAACCCAATAATTTTAACCCAAAAATTTCAACAGTATGCCTGCCTATCTACTTCGCAAACTGCCATTGTACGCCATGTTTCTTCTCGGCGTGACGCTCTTTTCCTGCAATAATCCTCAATCGCTCACTCAAGCCGAAATGGAGGCTATTGCTCACAATAACAACACCCAGTTGGAGAAATGTTTTTTGGCTGGTGATGCCGAAAAACTCGCTCTGATGTATGACGAAAACGCAAAACTGTCTCCCGACGGTGGCGATTTTACGACGGGCAGAAAAGCGATTGCTGTCTTTTGGAAAGAAAATCTTGCTGTGGCAAAAACACAAGCGATGCGTACCACAACACTGTCCGTAAGCGGAAATGCAGACATTGTGTACGAGACGGGAACGACCTACTCCGAGACGCTCTACAAAGATTCTGTCTATAAAAGCACGGTGAAATTTGTGAACGTCTGGAAACATCAAGAGGACGGAAGCTGGAAATTAGCGGTAGATTTCTGGAATGACCCGAAGAAATAATCCCATTGCTATTGATCCCGCATTTTATCTCATCTTGACCTTTTTAGGACTTTCGCAAATCACTTATGTCATACCGACGTAGGTCGGTATCCATGACGCTTCCATAGTGCCGAATAGATTCCGACCTGCGTCGGAATGACAGCAAAATGGTTGCTTTGCGAAAGTCCTACTTTTTTCCTTTCGGCTTGCTCATCCGCTCCTGATGCTGCAAGCCCCATTTTTTTATCTCCAACACAAGTGGCACCACGCTATGCCCGTATTCGGTGAGGCTATATTCCACTGTTGGCGGGATGGTGGCGTGATATTCCCGATGCACGATGTCGTTTGCTTCCAAGTCTTTGAGCTGCTTAGTGAGCATTTTGGGCGTAACGCCCGTTACGTCGCGCTCCAATTCCTTAAAGCGTTTCATGCCGTTGTAGAGACTGTGAATAATTGCCAGTTTCCACCTACCACCCAGAAGCTCTAATGTTAATTGCACAGGGCAAGAAATGTCACTTTTTTGCGAACACGTTTTCCCGTTAGATTCTGGCGGCGAAAATACTGCTGCCGTAAATTTAGGGCTGTTTTGTACGACCTTGGTCATTGATTTTTCTTACAAAATTGGTTTTTGATGAATTTTTTTTATGATTTCTATCGCTTGCACCGTCAAAAGCTATCTTTTAGGATACTAGTATCCATTTAGGTAACTACTTGCTAAAGGATAGCGACTATTGGTAAGTTTGAATATACCATCAATTCATTCAAAAACATAATCGAAAGAAGAACACTATGTCTATGGCAAGCGTACAAAACGGCAAACTGGACAACAAAAAAATCATCGTCACGGGTGGCAGTCGCGGTATCGGCAAAGCAATCGTCCACGCGCTGGCGAAAGAAGGGGCACATATCCTTTTTACCAGAGATGCCGTAAAGCCCCTGCCTTCAGGCATGGGGATATAAGGCATTTCGTCGCAGCCTGAGCGGTCGCGGTCTGCGCTGCTTTG
>JANYDO010000200.1 GCA_025363605.1 Candidatus Kapaibacterium sp. | reverse complement strand
TGCGCCGTCAAATGCCGCATCTTGAACATCATGACCGAACTCGGTATGCCCGTCACCGTGCATATTCCTAAAAAAGCCGCGTAAAAATCTTCTCTACGGCGATAGCTCTTTCACTCTTGCGATTCATGCAACAAAGTCTCTTCGCAATATAAATGTGCGGCGTGCAGACTTTGGCATAGAGCAGGGGCAAAATCAGGAATCAGGCGCATATTGGATCATTCAGCCGGTAGTGGGCGTACTTGTGCCTCTTGGTGAGAACTTGAGTCTTGATGCAAACTGCGCCTATGTACCTGTCCAAATGCAAGGGAGTGCCTTCCCAAGCGGTGCCGTCGTGCTGAATCTTGGTGTCCAGATGCTTTTTTGAAGAAGGTGACGTAAAAATCACTTCCAATACAAAACAGAACCGGGCGGCGTAAGACTATTGCTCACGCAAGAATCTATAGCCGTCCTTTGCTACTGTTCTGTGATTTCTATTACTGATTTCTTTTGGTGCGGTGAAGAGTTTTCCGTAGGTTTGAAAAATTGTATCACCACCGCATATATCAGCAAATCTATTCTTCCGATGAACACCCGTTTTTCCGCATCATCCATCCTTCAATCACCACGTTGTAGAACTCACGCGCTTCTTTCGTCAAATGTTGTGAGAGCTTTTCTATTCAAACAATATTGGCTCATCCTATTTGTCACTATTGTTTTGGCTACGCCATTGACAGCGCAGCAAAGTAACAGCGCACCGCAAAGTGGCTCAGTGAGCGGCACAGTCGTAGAGAAAACCACACCCGTGCACTATGCGAATGTCCTTATCTTTACCGCACCGAACGGAAAGTTTGCCAAAGGCGCATTAACGGACTCTTTGGGCGCGTTCACCATTCCCAATCTTGCATGGGGAACGTACTCGCTTCGCGTCCGCAGAATTGGCTTCAAGGAGCGCCGTATGGACATTTCTCTCAGCCCCGCTACTCCAACCATCAATCTCCGCACCATCGCGCTGCAAAATGACGAAACTGTCTTGGAAGGCGTGGAAGTAACCGCCGACAAGGACGTTATCAAAAAGACGACGCAAGGTTTTATCCTGAACGCAGACGCAACTCTCTCGCAGCAAGGCGGCACGGCAACGGATGTGCTACGGAATATGCCGACTGTGGCGGTGGACGCAGAAGGCAGCGTTTCAATTCGCGGCAAAGCACCGCTTATCCTTATCAACGGCAGAAACTCTAGCGTGACCAATCTGGACAATATCCCTGCCAGCAGCATCGAAAGCGTCGAGATTATCAATAATCCTTCCGCACAATACGATGCCGACGCGGAAGCAGGAATCATCAATATCCGGCTGAAAAAAGGCGGCTTGGACGGCATCAATGTTGCGGCAGCTCTCGGTCTGGGCTATGGTGCAAAGGGGCGTGTGAATAGCTCCATTCTCGTCAACTACAAAACCGATGCCGTGAATATCGGCTTGGCGTACGATAATCGCTTCGCGGGGCGCATTCGCAACGTCAACGGAGACCGCACTAATACTGCCTTGCCGGATGAATACTATCTGACCCAACGCCGAAGCGATGACCGCTTGGAAACGAACCACAATCTGCGTTTTAATCTTGATTACGCCGTGAACACTACGAATACACTCACTTTGGAGCTTATCGGTGCATTATCGGGGCAGGACAATGACGAAACACTTCTGAACACTATCGAAACGCAAGCACGGACATTATTCGCAAAATACTCGCGGCGCTCTATCGAACTTGCTCGCAACGCCGTCGGAGAAGTGGCTGCGGGCTATAAACGCACATTTGAGACCAAAGGGCAGCAGCTTTCTATCAACCTTTCCAGTTCGTTCAATAACGAGCGGGAAAATACTGATATTACTAATCAAAACCTAGACGCAAGCGGCACAAATGTTGGTGTGCCGTTTTTGCAGCGCACACACAATTATCAGTTTACCAACGTTACCACCTTCAAAGCGGACTACGCGCAGCCCGTAGCGGATAAAGGAACGTTTGAAACAGGCTACAAAGCTATTGTGCGGTATCTGACGACTGATTTTCAAAGTCTTGACAATGTTGGCGGCGCGTACATCGTGAAGCCTTATGCCAGTTCGCTCTTCGATTTCCGTGAGCAAATTCACGCACTCTATGCGCAATACGGCATGACCCTTGGCGAGAACAATAACAACGCGCCGCATTGGAAAATTGACGTTGGACTGCGGGGTGAATACGTTGCCAATGCGGGCAATTCTCAAGAAAATACCTTCGCGTTCAATCGCTCCTATTGGAACATTTTTCCTACCGCCAGCATCGCATATTTCCTTGCTCCGGGGGAGTTCTTGAAACTGAATTACAGCCGACGCATCAATCGTCCGGGCTTGGGGCAGCTCAATCCCTTCACCGACGTTACTGATTCGCTGAATCAACGAAGTGGCAATCCTGATTTGAAGCCCGAGCTTGTCCATGCCCTCGAAGCGGGTTACAGCCGTGATTGGGAAGCGCTCTCGCTCTCTGCATCAGTGTTTTTCCGCTCTGCTACCGATGTTATTCGTCCTTTCACCGTTCTCAGAAGCGACGGCGTAGCATTCACTAAGCCAATGAACTTCGGCAATGCCACCACCTACGGCGTGGAAACGATCATGAGCATTTACCCCACAAAGTCGTGGACAATCAATGCAAGTCTCTCGCTTTTTCAGCAAAACATAGACGGCAGCAACGTGCAGCAAGCCGTAGCCAATAGCGCTCTGAGCTGGTATGCCAAAGTGGTCAGCACCTCAGCTCTTTGGGAAAATGCAAGTCTGCAACTTATCGGGAATTACAACGCCCCCACGCCAACGCCACAGGGATTCCGCTTGGCAATCTACAACGTGGACGTGGCGTTGCAGCAAAAAGTCTTGGACGGAAAAGGGCGCATAGGACTGATTGTAACGGATGTGTTCAACACGCAGTACAATGGCTTCGTCACGAATGGAGACACCTTTACGTTCAACCGCACCGCCAAGGTAGATACGAGGGCGCTGCAAGTGACGTTTGCTTATACATTCGGGGCGACGTTCAAAGAAAAACTCATGGAAAATACGTTCTCGAATGATTAAGAATTGACGTGCGGCAGTATTTCATTTTAGGCATATTCAAGATGGTAGAGTCTTCCGCAAGACCTCTTCATATCAGCGTTTGTGGCGAATTTGGCAACGTAAAACTTGCCCACGTACAAGTACGTGGGAACATCATTTTTGCTGTTACGTGTAACTTTCCTCTACCTTCCCCTGTTTTTTACTCCAGAGCGCACAAGAACAATAAGCGCACATTTTCCAAACCACACAATTTTTTACCAGACCCTGAAATCATTCTCTATGAAGCATTAGTGCCGCCGTTAACTATTTTGAAGTTTAGACAAAATCCTCCCGTTCCGCATCAAATGGGGTGAGGTGTATTGGCAAATTCGGTGAATGATTTCTGTTCATGTTGCAGCTTTTTTGGTCTTGTAGATGACCGGGCAGCGTTTTCGTTTGCTTCGTGGTCGCCCTTTTTCCCACCCGAGGGAATTACCTCGTGGTAGTGGAAGCGCCGACGGTGA
>JANYDO010000148.1 GCA_025363605.1 Candidatus Kapaibacterium sp. | reverse complement strand
GTAGAGCAGATGTTTCAGACGATTAAAAACAATGCTCACAGTGCCAACCTAACCGCAGAAGCAACCGCACAAAATGGCGCAAATGCTAACAAAGGTGGCGCGGTTATGCAAAAAACACTCCTCAAAATTCAGGACATCGCGGGCGCTTCGCGGAAGGCATCAACACTCGTGCAACAGCTTGGAGAAAGCAGTGCGGAAATCGGTGAGATTGTCTCTGTGATTGACGACATCGCCGACCAAACGAATCTGCTCGCCCTGAACGCTGCTATCGAAGCTGCCCGCGCAGGCGACCACGGACGCGGCTTTGCGGTTGTTGCCGATGAGGTGCGTAAACTTGCCGAGCGCACACAAAGAGCGACTAAGCAAATTGCCAGCACCGTGAACCAAATTCAAAAACAAACGACCGTTGTCGTAAGCGGCATTGAGCAAAGCAATACCGAAGCCGCGCAAGGAATTGTATATGCAAATGAAGCCGGAACGGCGTTAGAATCTATCGTTGCGGGTGCTTCAACCATACGCGACATGATTAGCCATATTGCCGCAGCAACGGAAGAACAGTCAGCAGCAGGCGAACAAATCAACGGCAACATTCAGCAAATGTCCGTCGCAGTCGAGCAAACAACAGCGATGGTAACGGAAGTCAGTCGCTCATCGGAAAGCCTCAGTAGAAGAATGGAAGACCTGCACCGCTTGGCTTCGACGTTTAAGACAACAACGGGCACTGTGTCCGCGCCGCGTGTAAGTAGCCTGACAAGTCAGCCCGTGCGTCGCAGATTAGTGGCGTAACCAAGTTGGTATTTGTTCCCTTGAGATTCTTCATCATCACACACTTTTGTACCACTTATTCAACGACAATCATCATGCGTACCTTCTTTGTCCTCATTTTTTGCATTATAGAGCAATTTCTGATTATTCAAAGCGCTCCTGCTCAATCAACCGATTCCGCGCAGAGTCATGTAAAAACAGCCGCAGCCGAAACATCGGAACCGACAACAAAAGCCGCCGAACTAAGCTGGTTGACGTTAGGATTCCAGCAGACATTTGTGTCGCAAGGGCATGGTACGTTGAATGTACCATATTCCGGCGAAAGAAGCCTCAAAAGCTCATCCGAATTGGCAATGACGCTTTCGGCAACGCTCTTTGCCAGTGCGCGGCTTTGGAAGGGCGGCGAAATCGTGATTCATCCCGAAATAGCGGGTGGAGCCGGTATTAGTGGAGCGGTGGGGCTGGCTGGCTTTTCTAACGGAGAGGCTGTTCGTGCAGGCAATCCTTCGCCGACGCTTTATTTTGCGCGGTATTATCTGAAGCAATCGTTCGACCTCAGCAGTTTTCCCGATGGCAAAGATGTTTCCAAACTCTCGGTACTCGCAGGTAAATTCTCGGTGGGCGATTTTTTTGATGCCAATGCCTACAGTCACGACCCGCGCGGGCAGTTTTTGAACTGGTCGCTGATGAGCAATGGCGCATGGGATATGCCTGCCGATGTGCGTGGCTACACACTGGGAAGCGTTGTGGAGTACAGCAATGCCACATGGGCGGCGCGTCTGCTGGGCGCAATGGTTCCCGTGGAGGCGAACGGCGCAGAACTGGATACTCGTCTTCAAAATGCGCACGGATTGGCGTTCGAGCTGGAATATCACTACGCTTTGGGCGGACGCTCAGGCGCAGTGCGGGCGCTTGCATATCGCAATACCGGCAGAATGGGTCGCCACAACGAATTACTGGCAGCAATGTCGCAGGTAACGCCGACCGATGATGATATTATTCATCGCTACGGCGCTGTCAAATACGGCTTTGGACTGAATATTGAGCAGCAGATAAACGAAAATGTCGGCGTATTCATGCGTGCAGGCTGGAATGACGGCGCAACCGAGTCATGGATGTTCACGCAGATTGACCAAACGCTGAGTGCCGGAGTGCTTGTAAATGGTGCGCTTTGGAATCGTCGTGGCGACAATGCCGGACTTGGCTTTGCAGCCAATGGTATTTCGCAAGTTCATCGTGATTTTCTCGCCAATGGCGGCACAGGCTTCATTGTGGGCGATGGTAAACTCACCTACGGCGCAGAAATTGTTCTGGAAGCATTCTACAAAGTGCGTATTGCAGAGTGGTTTTCCCTCACAGCAGACTATCAATTTGTCATCAATCCCGCCTACAACCAAGACCGAGGCACGGTAGGTATTGCCGCTTTGCGGGGGCATATTGAGTTGTAATTATAGCAGGATATGCAGCCGCAATATCTTTTCTTTAGAGTTGAAGTTTAGACTTGAATTCAAGACTTAAGTAATCGCTATAATGCGCAATTACATTCAAGAGTACGCTGCTGCCTCTAACAACAATAAAAAAGCCGCTTCAGAATTGAAGCGGCTTTGATGTATATTTTTGTGCGCCCTACGGGACTCGAACCTGTGACCTTTACCATGTCAAGGTAACGCTCTAACCAACTGAGCTAAGAGCGCAACTTCGCACTAACAATTTTGTTAATTGCGGACACAAATATAGAATTTTTCTCCTTTGAGACAAAATTTTTTTCCGTAAATTCGGGGCTGTTTCGTTTTTTGTGGGTGTCGTTTAACTCACAATCACCGTGTGTGCAATCTCAGATGTACAATTTTTACTTACCTCAATTCACATAATCGTATGGTATATCTAGCTATTATCTTACTCTTGGGATTTTTGTCCCTTGTAGTGGCATTTGTTTTTTATCGGCGTGTAACCTCGGTTTCTATCGAAACTGGTGCTGCTTCGGCGGCGGAAGTGGCACGACTTACTGAAATATCGGGTGCTATCGCTGAAGGCGCAATGGCGTTCTTGAAGCGTGAATACACGATTCTTGCTATCTTTATGGCGATTTTCGCTGTGGTGATTGCTTTTGCTATCAGCGACCCCCACGCAGGCGCTCCAATGGGGATTCTCTCCGCAGTGAGCTTCCTTGTTGGCGCAGGCATTAGCGTTGCTGCGGGCTATATCGGCATGAACATTGCCACGAAAGGCAACGTTCGCACTGCCGCCGCCGCACGTATTTCCTTGCAAGAATCTTTCAAAATCGCGTTCAATTCCGGCGCGGTTATGGGCTTCGGGCTTACAGGTCTTGCCGTTATTGGTATTGCTGTTGTGTACATCGGGCTTCGCTCCATGTTCCCAAATGAGCAAATTCACATCATCATGGAAATTCTCTCCGGCTTTGCTCTCGGTGGCTCGTCCGTAGCGCTCTTCGGGCGCGTGGGCGGTGGTATCTACACTAAAGCAGCAGACGTTGGCGCTGACCTTGTTGGTAAAGTCGAAGCCGGCATCCCCGAAGACGACCCACGTAATCCTGCCGTTATCGCCGACAACGTAGGTGACAACGTAGGCGACATCGCCGGTATGGGCGCTGACCTTTTTGGCTCGGTTGCCGAAAGTACCTGTGCTGCAATGGTTATCGGTGCAACGGCCTTTGCATATGTTCCCGATGAAAACTTGCGTGTTGCTGCGCTCCTCTTCCCGCTTATCGTAAGCGGTATCGGCATTGTTGCCAGCTTCTTCTCGCTCTTTTTGGTAAATCCTAAATCGGAAGAGAAAGTCGAATCCTCGCTGAAAAATGCGCTTATCGGTTCGACTATTTTCATGCTTGCCGCGCTCTATTATCCGACCATGAAATTTATTCCGGCGGAGTTCAAACTTTCGCCTGAAAGCACGTTTATCTACCACAATACAGGCGTATTTGTGGCGTTGGCGGCTGGTCTTATTTCCGGCTTGCTCATTGGTCTTATCACGGAATACTTCACGTCACACCGCTATAATCCTGTACGCGAGATTGCCAATGCCTCACAAACCGGCGCTGCGACAAACATCATCTACGGTTTGGCAAATGGCTATAACAGCTCTGTCGTGCCGATGTTGCTCATTGCACTGACCGCCGCATTAGGCTACAATTACGCGGGAATGTATGGTATCGCAATGTCAGCAATCGGTATGCTTGGCACAATTGCCGTTGGCTTGACGATTGACGCTTACGGTCCGGTCTCGGACAACGCGGGCGGCATTGCAGAAATGGCTGAAATGGGCAAAGACATCCGTAAACGCACCGACGCGCTTGATGCCGCCGGCAACACAACGGCTGCTATCGGTAAAGGCTTTGCCATCGGTTCGGCTGCACTCACCGGATTGGCGCTGACTTCAGCGTTTCTCACCCGCGCAGCACAGGCAAAACCTGAACTGAGCACGATTGGTCTTACCGACCCCGCTGTTCTTGCTGGTTTGATGACCGGTGCAGCGCTTCCGTTCGCGTTCTCGGCAATGACAATGAAATCTGTCGGCAAAGCTGCTTTCGATATGATTGAAGAGGTACGTCGTCAGTTCCGCGAGATTCCGGGCTTGCTCCAAGGCAAAGCTCGTCCTGATTACCGCACTTGTGTTGATATTTCCACCAAAGCATCGCTCCGTGAGATGATTGCTCCGGGCTTGCTGGTGATTTTGACTCCGCTTTTGGTCGGCACGTTCTTTGGTGTGAAGATGCTTGCGGGCTTGCTCATTGGTTCGCTTATCTCCGGCGTGATGTTGGCGATTTCGATGGCAAATTCCGGTGGCGCTTGGGACAATGCGAAAAAATATATTGAAACGGGACAATTGGGCGGTAAAGGCTCCGACACGCACAAAGCAGCTGTTGTGGGCGATACCGTCGGCGACCCGTTCAAAGACACATCCGGTCCGTCGCTCAATATTCTTATCAAACTTATGGCAATCATCAGCCTTGTGTTTGTACCGTTCTTCGTGAGCAAAGGCGGAATCTTGTTGAAGTAATTAGCACTTGAGGCTTTATTGTAAGTGCGAATGATGCTGGAGAGTGCAGATTCTCAGAGTGTTGTTCGCACTTTCTTTTTTCATAAAACTATTTGGCAGAACAAAGACTTTTACCGAACTTCGTTGTCGCTATGTGTGTCCTCAGGTCAATTTCATCACAGACATTGGGGAATAACGACAGATGTACATTGTTTTTTATCCCATTTTCTTATCACTATTTTTTTGAATCACTATGAACCGCTACACGACACTTGTTCTCGCTTCTGCGCTTCTTCTGGCTACATTATCCCATGAAAGCCTCACCGCATCCACACCTAAAGTGAAAAACACCAAAACCAAATCGGCAGCAAAGCACTCTTGCTGCTCCATTGAAGGCGCTGCCGATAGCAAAGCGCTGAACAATGAAGCAACGAATAATCAAGCAACCACCCAATTTGCTGCTTTCACGAGCGACCAAGCATTTGTCAATAAACACGAGGAACCGCTTCCTGTTACATTTCAAACAAAAGGCGCAGCAGTAAAAGTCAAAGCTGCCGACGGTACAGAATGTTTCGGCTATGAGGTCAAGCCCAAAAAAGACACCAAAAACGTCATTTTCGTTATCCACGAATTTTGGGGATTGAACGATTACGTCAAGCAAGAATCCGATAAACTGAGTGAAGAAACAGGCGCACACGTTATTGCTCTTGACCTCTATGACGGCAAACTCGCCACAACGCGTGAGGATGCAAGTAAGTATATGCAAGCAAACAAGCCCGAGCGCTCCAAAGCAATTATCGAAACATTCCAGAAATATGTTGGCAAAGATGCAAAAATTGCCACTATCGGTTGGTGCTTTGGCGGTGGCTGGTCGCATCAGGCTTCGCTGGCAGTGGGCAAGCAAGCAGTAGGCTGTGTGATTTACTACGGTATGCCCGAAATGGACGCAAAGAAACTTGCTACAATGAATGCCCCGACGCTTGGTATCTTTGCTAAACAGGACAAATGGATTACGCCCGAAGTAGCTACGAAATTTGAAGCAGCAGTCAAAGCTGCTGGTAAGTCCATTGAAGTAAAGATGTACGATGCCGACCATGCGTTTGCAAATCCGAGCAATCCCAAATACGGGAAAGAGATGGCAGAAGATGCTCACAAAGCAGTTCTCGCATTCCTCAAGAAATGCTTTGCTTAAGCACATTTCTTTTTCCATACATTTTTCATCGCCATGTACGCTATTCTTTTCGTCGCTGTTGTCGGCGGCACACTCGTTGCACGGTCTTTCCTCCTGTTTCGGCGCGTTGGTCGTCCCGGATATGAAGGGCA
>JANYDO010000146.1 GCA_025363605.1 Candidatus Kapaibacterium sp. | reverse complement strand
TCTTCATTCAAACACGGAATCACGAAAGAAATTGAGTGTTTGTGAGGCTTGCGGGATATTGTTGTGCTATTGTGTTGAGCCACGCTTTAGAGGAAGTGTTGAGATTTGAGTGCTTTAATGTTGAGTGACGAGCGGCGAGAGGTATTAGGATTTTTTTCTCAACGCCACAAATGCTATCACACCTACAAAAATAGCAAGAATACAGTACATCACCGCAAAATACATTGCTTTATCGGAAGTTGTACCGCCGAAGGTGGTCATATGGTGGAACGACCCCATAGCGCAAAGAGCGCCCAGTGCAAGCATCGGCGAGGCCTCTGCGTCGGCAAAAAGATTGTAGCGCTTCATCGCAAAAGCAAAGGCAAGCGTCATTGCCGGAAGCGCATGGGAGACATAGCGCGTCACGCCGCTCATAAATAATTCCGGTCCGCCCAAAAATGCAAAACCATAGAGCGCCGCCACAAAAAGCGACGAAAGCCAGAATTCACGTGGCATCCATGCAAAAAAGTCCGATATCTTCACACCGCGTAAACGCCGCACAAGCGCTGCCGCGAAGAGTATCATTATGGGGAAAAGGAGGCAAATAATCGTTCGCAAGAAATATTCCGCAAATACCTTTGCTTTGCCTGCCGACGGCGCAAGCACCCACCGCACAAAGCCCATAATGGCATCACCTTCCATACCGCGAACACTAAACGGCGCAATAACACGACCAATAACCACATACACCACCACCACACTTGCGGCAACAATACCAAAGCGCGTCAGCGAACGCACCATACCGCCCGTGCGCCATTGTTCGCCCAACACCATCCACAGCCCCAAAGCAGGTAAAAATACCAGTGCGTTTTGCCGACCTGCAATAGCAAGCAAGCCGCCCGCAAGTACCATTCCAAATCCCCCACGCACCAAGCCCAGTAGCGTTAGTGCCAGTCCCGCCACAAACACCACGTCATTCACCATCGCAGGAACGGCGAGATAATAGCGAAACATATACGGATTAAAAATAAGCAACGCCATTGCAAGCGCATACTGCGAGTCGGTACAAGCAAGTTCTTCCAACATCTTATGGCACACCCAAACGACCACACCGCAAAAAAACAGCGTTGCCAAAAGAAATAACCGTTCGTGGCTTATACCCGTGAAATGGGCAATCGTTCCCGCTATGTACGGCACGGCAAATCGCGCCGTGTGATTCGTGGGGAGAAGTGCTTCGGGCGCAAGCACGGGCAGGGCAGGTGCAGCCTGAGCTATCGTCATATAGCTGTTCGTATCGGCAGCTTTCAGAACGTCAATGCCCTCTTGGTACGACAGCCAACGATTGGTGAGGAGTAAAATGGCGCAGAACGTGAGTGTTGTGAGAATGCGAGTGCTCATAATCATTGTGTAAAAGCGACGTGCAAAAGAAAAAGCAGGAATAGTCCACTTGAGATACTCATAGCGGCATTCCTGCTTTGTGCGTCATTGACAACTATCCACCGATAGTGCGAAGCAAGGCATCAATCTCGGTAGCAAGTTCAGACTTGGGCGTTGTGTATGTTCGAGAAAGCATATCCGAAGCATGAGCATTGATGCGGTCTTTATGCATAAGGTGTTCAAGTTCTGTGGGCGAGTATTTTCCATCAGCAATTTCAACACTTGCTGCGGAAATGGCATGAATAAGCGCTTCCTCAATGTACGTATGCCATTCTGTGTTGTGAATATAAGGGCTGCGCTTGTTATCCATGACATTCAAGGCTTTAATCTGCAAAACGGAATCACGAATCGAATGCCGCCACGAATTGGTCATGCGTTGCTCCACATCGACTTTGATAAGGTGCATCACAAGACGCACAAGATAGGACTCAATCGTGTAGATAACTGATTTCCGGCTCATAAACTCTAGTTCATCTAAGAGTTGAAGAGCATCCTGTGTACGCCCTTCGAGAATAGACTGGCGTATGTCGAGGATTTCTTGCATAATGATCTACATCCTTTTGTATCAGAATAGCTACGTACAAGCCCATTCACGCCTACTTGATTTAGCGCTCTAGTGGCTGTTCAGATTCCAAGTATTCATCAATCTTATCACCAAGTTCTTCAAAGGAACTCTCATAGCAAAGCACAAGAAGATGGTGTACCATCAAGCAGACGCACTCACGATTGATGAGCACTTTTAACTCCGATGATTTGTATTTGCCGCCAAATGCCTCTGCACTGGCATTGGAAAGGGCTTTAATATATGCCGTATCAATGTACTCATCCCAATCTTCTAACAGCAAATAATACGAGATTTTATTGCCCATCAGATTGCGGTCTTTGATTTCTAAGAATGCATTGCGAATAGAATTTTGCCACGAGCGTGTAAGCCGCTTTTCCACATCCATTTTCATCAAATGCGTTAGCGCAAGCACCAAAAACGACACGAGATTGCTGACGGTCGACTGACGGCTCATAGCATCCAGTTCGTCTATGAGGTGAAGGGCTTCATTGGTTCGTCCCTGAAGGACGTAGTCGCGGAGTTCGTGTAATTCATCCATGATAGAGGAAGGTACATTGAAAAACAAGCATTTATGCCAACAAAAGCCACGCCATGACCGCAACAATACCAACAATCATCAGCAATGCATAGTTCTGCACAATGCCCGATTGCATCCGGCGGAACAGTTCCGAAAGTGCTGTTACGACCGAGCCGGAACGATTGACCACGTTATCTATGCCGTAGGTTTCTGCGCCTTTCCAGAACACCACATCGGCGACTTTGTGGAGCGGATTGACAATCAAGCCATAATACACTTCGTCAATAAAGTATTTGTTCCAGAGGAGATTATACAAACCTTTCATGCGGTTTGCGAAGGAGTCCGGTGCTGCCGAAGCCTTGCGATACCATGCGCCAGCCAGCAAAATACCGACAACAGCAATGCCGAGCGATACCGCCATAAGGACGTATTCAATCGAATGAATTTCACCTCCTTCGCCCCTCCGCGCTAAGACTTTATGCGCTGGCTCCAGCACAGGTGCAAGCCAATGCTCAATCCAATTCCCAACGTGCATGGGCGCTCCAAGCGCATGAGGCACACCCAGAAAACCACCCACGACCGACAGCACCGCCAAAATAATAAGCGGCACGGTCATCGTGGCGGGAGACTCGTGCGGGTGGACGTGGTGCGCGTCGAAACGTTCTTCGCCGCTAAAAGTGAGATGCACCAGACGGAACATATAAAATGCCGTACAGAATGCCGCTACAGCAAGCGCCAACCACATTACAGGCGAACCATGCTCGAAGACATTCCACAAAATTTCATCTTTGGAGAAAAAGCCCGCAAAAGGGAAAATCCCGGCAATGGCAATCGAAGCAATCAAAAATGTGCGGTGCGTTATCGGCATATATTTCGACAAACCGCCCATTTTCTGAATGTCTTGCTCCTCGTGCATTCCGTGAATCACGGAGCCGGAACCAAGAAACAAACAGGCTTTGAAAAAAGCGTGTGTCATCACGTGGAAGACAGCCGCCGTATAAGCTCCAACGCCAAGCGCTGCGAACATAAACCCAAGCTGGCTCACGGTGGAATACGCCAATACTTTTTTGATGTCATTTTGCACTAAACCCATCGTTGCGGCAAGCAAAGCCGTTACCACGCCAACGATTGCTACGACGTGCATCGCATCGGGCGAAAGCGCGAACAAAGGCGCTGTGCGGGCAATAAGAAAAATTCCTGACGTGACCATCGTTGCGGCGTGAATAAGCGCCGAAACAGGCGTTGGACCTGCCATAGCGTCCGGCAACCATACGAAAAGCGGCGCTTGTGCCGATTTGCCTGTGCAACCCAAGAAGAGCAAGAGTGCAACGACAGTTATCAAGCCGGTGCTATACGCTGAACCGCTTGGAAACACACCTTTCACCGAAGAAACAATCGCCGCTGCGTTCACGTCATCGAAGCGGAGCGAACCGAAGAGGACGTAAATAATGAACATCGCAATCAACATCCCGAAGTCGCCAATACGATTAACTATGAACGCCTTCTTTGCTGCATCGCCCGTCCAGACGATGTTTGTTCCCGTAAATTCGCGGTCGTACCAAAAGCCGATAAGCAGGTACGACGACAATCCCACGCCTTCCCAGCCCAAAAACGTTACCACGTAATTGTCGGCAAGGACGAGATTGAGCATCATAAAAATGAACAAGTTCAGATACGTGAAAAATCGCGTAAAGCCCTCGTCATGCGCCATGTAGCCGATGGAATAGACATGAATCAAAAACCCAACGCCCGTGACAATCAGCGTAAAAAGCAGCGAGAGTTGGTCAACCTTATAGGCGAGGTCAACCGAAAAATCGCCCGCATGAATCCACGTAAAGAGCGTGAGCGTCTGCGGCAGAAATGTGCCGGAAGCCATCTGTGCAAAAAGAATACACGCAAAAAGAAATGGCAGCCCGACCATCGCGCTACCAAGCACTCCGGCAATAGTTTTGCCTTTCTCGAAATAGCTCAGTTTTGAGCCAAAGAAGCCTAAAAGAACAAAGCCCACAAGCGGCAATGCGGGAATCAGGTACACGAGAGTTTTCATGCGGTTTTGGGGGAGATTAACGTTTGTTCAACAATTTTTATTCAAAAATTTCTGCAATTTCCAGGGTAAAGCCTTCCAACACTGCCGAGCGCACTGCGCCTGTCTTACGCGCTTGGTTCAGCACGACAAAACCGTTTTCGGTATTTTGCAGTACCTCGACTCTGAGTTCATTCGGATAGACAAGCCAGTATTCGCGCACACCTTCCTGCTCGTAGATGGCTTTTTTGTGCGAGAGGTCGTAATAGCCCGTGCTTGGCGAAAGCACTTCGACAACGAGGTCGGGAGCGCCTTTGATGTTCTTGCGGTTTTCCAGTATTTCACTGCGTTTGTTTGATACAAACACAAGGTCGGGCTGAAAATAGTCGGTTTCCGTGAAATAAACATCTACGGGTGCCGGATAGACTGTCCCGGCTATATGATGTTGTTTCAAAAACAGTACAAAATAAAAATTCAGATTACTGATAATGTGCTGGTGTAGAAGAATTGGTGCAGCCATTTCGATTGCTTCTCCATTAATAAACTGAAAATACGGCGCACCTTCAGGCATGGCAAGATATTCCGCAACACTTTCGGGCGGCTTCCGTGCAGGTTTTCTGGTAATTTCTTCCTGCGCTTCAGCAAGTTCGTATTCCACAACAGCTTCCATTGTTTCTTCCATTCTTTAATCTTTACGGCGTGTATGCCGGCTCTTGCTCCAAATCCTCAATCGGTAGGCGGAGGCTTTGGAACTTGATATTTTTGTTCTCATCTACTATCATCAGCACGTTGCGCTCTACCTTCATCCAGTCGGAACGGCGCGTCGTGAACGGCTCGGAGGCAATAATCACCGCAGAAGGACGACTGCCGGACGGCTCCATTTGGCAGTTTCCATCGGCGCAATGATATTTGCTGCCGTACATATAATACAGCGTCGAAGGCTGTACAAGCGGATTCGTGGTATAACGCGTGGCGACGATTGCTTTGCCGTTGGTAACGCAGAAATTGAGGTAGGAGTGCTTTTTCAAGCCACATTCCATATAGAGTTCGCAGTAATCGTCGAGCATTTTGTTCATGGCGTAGGTGAGTTCGTCCGTCGAGACATCACCAAAAGGGTCTTCGATATGATTCAGAAACAAACCAAACATATGTTCGGAATCGGTCGAACCCGTGATAGCCTCATACGCTACGTCGTTCAAACGGCGCAGAAGCGGACGGCGAATTTTGTTAAATTCCCCCACCATACCATTGTGCATAAAGACCAATTTGCCGCATTGGAAGGGGTGCGAGTTCACTTCTTCTACCGACGAACCGGGCGAGGCGGCGCGGACGTGGGCAATGAACATCGGGGAGTGAATTTTCTTGGAGAGATTTTTCAAATTCATATCGCTCCATGCGGGCTTGATACTCCGAAAGACGCATGGGAACTGGTCTAACTCCGGCTGATACCATGCAATCCCGAAGCCATCACCGTTTACAGCCACCGACATTTCTTCCGCCTGCATACTTTGCGCAACGATAAGTGAAAATCTGGGATTGTACAATAAGTCTTCTGCAAGCACCGGATCGCCGGAATACGCTAGAAATCTACACATAATTCGTTGAGTGAAAAGTGGTGGAACGAAATGTCTTTTTGAATGGTTACTACCTACTGTCGCCGTACTGCCACGGCGTGCATATCTATGCCGCAAGGCGTAAGGCTTTTGAAAGTAAACTTTTTAGCAATTTGCAAGGACGGCGTAGAAAGCGATGAAAACGTGTGCAAGCCGCTTCCCATAAGAATTGGTGCGATAAAAAGATGCAATTCGTCAATTAAATTTTCTTGTGCAAACGATGAAAAGACTCGCGCACCGCCCTCAATCATAATTGAGGTCACATTTTTCGAGGCAAGCTGCTCTAAAATTGCTCGAAGACTGAGATAGTCGCCCGTGCCGGAGCCGGCAGGAAAGACATTTACGCCACTAATTTTGAGCGCTGTTGCCTTTTGTTTTGCCATCGCCGCCGGAGAACAAAAAACGAAGGTATTGTGGCGGTCTCCTTCGCTAAAGACCTTCGACTTGAGGGAACTTGCCAAGTCAGAGTCAAGAATAATACGCTTCGGATTTCTGCCCTCTACGTGGCGTACCGTCAGTTCGGGGTCGTCTTTGGCAACCGTTACCGCGCCCACAAGCACAGCATCTACCTCAGCGCGAATAGCGTGCGTCACTTTGCGGCTTTCCTCGCCCGTTATCCATTTCGATTGTCCATACACCGTTGCAATACAGCCATCTAGCGACTGTGCCGCTTTGGCAATAATGTACGGCTGACCGGTGGTGATATACTTCGTAAAAAAGCGATTCATCCATTGAGATTCTTCTTCCAGAACGCCCGTCGTTACTTCGATTCCGGCTGCTTCCAGTTGTGCAATTCCCTGCCCCGAAATTTCAGGATTGGGGTCGGTCATGCCGATAACAACGCGCTTGATTTTTTTTTCAATAATAAGATTCGTACAGGGCGGTGTTTTACCGAAGTGGTTGCAGGGTTCGAGATTTACGTAGAGCGTTGCGCCTTCCACTGACCGCGAAGCGCTCCGAATAGCTTCCACCTCAGCGTGTGCGCTGCCAAACTCGCGGTGCCAGCCCTCGCCAATAAGTTCTCCGTTGTGGACAAGAATCGCACCAACACGAGGGTTTGGGCTAACCATGCCCGTACCTTTTAGTGCAAGGTCAAGTGCGCGGCGCATCGCTTGTTCATCGGTCATATTGCTCTCATCTCCGTCAAGTGAAAATATGATGTGTTGTGGTGTGCGGCATGGCATACCTGCTTTGCTTTTTATTGCAAAAATTTTTGCAAACAAAAATTTGCAAACAAAACAAGAATGAGAAATTACAAACTGCTTCTGTTTTTTCCCACAAAAAAGTTCATTACCTGTGAAGCAATCAGCGAGAAGTGAGGCTGCATGGGGTGGAATTCTTAGCGAGCGTCGAGGCTATTCTGCAATAATGGTGAATTGACAGCTTCCAAAAAAGTACGATAATCCCGAATATAATCTGCCTCGTCGTAAATATGCGATGCAAAGACCGCACAGACCGACCCTGCGGTAAAATTTATTTCTGAAGCCCAAATCATCGGCGGAATATACAACCCCTTGTAAGAGCGGTTCAGATGGATGGTATCGCGGGTTGTGCCGTCGTCCACCGCCACGTCGAAGCCGCCAATCATGCAGACGATAAATTGCTGGCAAGCATAGTGCGCGTGCGCTCCACGGCTTTCGCCGCCCGGAATATCGTAGATATAAAAGGTGCGCTTGATGTCGAACGGAATTTCTATGCCGCCATTGATGGGGGTAAGATTGCCTTCGCGGTAGAAATTGCGCGGCAGGTCAACTATTTTGCAATCGCGTATAGAGGCGGTTTTGGTCGAAGCACTTTTTGCCAGAGCACTCATTCAGCTTTCCCTTTCACAAAGTCGTCATAGTCGCGGATGTAATCTTCGGGCGCATATTGCGTAGAGGCAAGAATAAGCGTCACGCCATTCGTCGAAAAATTCTCTAACTGCCGCCAAACCATGCTTGGTACATATAAACCAAAATACGAGCGGTTCAGAGAGAATGTTTGGCGCTGCGAACCATCATCAAGCACAACATCGAAGCTACCCGAAAGCGCAATAATAAATTCTTCGTTGGTGCGGTAAGCATGACCGCCGCGCTTCTCACCGCCCGGCACGTCATAAATCCAGTACGCCCGCTTGATGTCGAAGGGGATATGCCGCCCGTTGCCTTCAATAAAGGTGAGATTGCCGCGCGGGTCGGAAATTTTAGGAAGATTGATAATGTGCGCGTCTGCGAGGCTTGTTTTCATATTAGAAAGTAGTCGTTGATAACTTTAACACATATTACTCTGAACGCTTTACCACTTTCGCCGGAACGCCCATCACGACAGTTCCCGCTTCTACACTCTTGGTAACGACTGCGCCCGCACCCACGACGGCATTTTTACCGATAACGATATTCGGCAAAAGTTTTGCACCAACGCCAATCATTGCGCCTTCTTCAATAGTAGGACCGACCACGTGCGCATCGCTGTAACCATGCTGTCCGATGTCGTTGTCATTGGACGTAAAAACACCGCCGGAAATAAATGCCCCGTCACGGATGTCCATATTACCAGCCATCCACGAATTATCCATAATTTTCACGCCATTACCAATGCGGACATTATAGTTAATCGTGACTTGCCGCCCGATAACGGTTTTATTACCAATCGTGCATTGCTCACGAATAGACGCACCATCGCCGATAAGCGAATTTTCACCAATGCTCACATCATAGTAAATGACGGCATGAGGTCCGATAGAGGAATTATCACCCACCCGCACACTCCGCTCAAAGACTGGTGTACGCGAAAGCGCTCCGGCTCCCTTCGGCTCTTTGCCGAGAACAGCACCCGGGAAAATCTCTACTCCATCACCAATCACCACTCCGTCGGCAATAACGACGTGCGGATGAATGACAACGTTAGCGCCAATACGCGCCCCTTGGCGTACCACCGCAAATTCTGCAATGCGCGTGTTTTCGCCGATGTCGCTTGTTTCAACGACTGCCAATTTTGAAATCATAATCTTGAGAAAAAAAACGGTTTACATCAAGCCTTTTGCTTGAAGCATTTTCTGAGCCTCGACAAAATAACCACGCATTGGCTCAAAAAGCGAACGGGCTGCTTCCCAATTTTGAACTTTGGAATGCTCCATAAGCGTAATACCGAGCTTAGCGGGGTCTTCCAGACCAAATTGCAAACACGAACCTTTCAACGTATGTCCAAGCCGATAAAGACGCTGTTCATCTTTTTTGTCGAGGATTTCGTTGAATTCTGCATCAAGTTGCTTGAGCCAATCGGAAACAAATTCCGGCAAAAGCTCCAAAATTATCGGGTCATCGGGTAGTGTCATTGCTGCAATGGAACAACAGATAAGAAAAAGGGTAAATTAGCACTGCAATCTAATAGTTCAGACTAGCGCAAACAAGGATTTTTCTCTATTTTTGTAGTCTAAACCAAAACAATTTGACGTGGAACGCTTTTGACTATGAATAAAACAAGACTAGCACTCATCGGCGCAGGAAATATTGCGCAAAGTATTCACCTGCCCATCCTGAGCAAGCTCCCCGGTGTGGAGGTGGTTGCGCTTTGTGACCGCAATAAATCGAAGGCAAAACTGCTTGCCGAAAAATATAAGATACCTCACATCACCCAAGAAGTCAGCGAACTGCTGAAGATAGACGGTATTGATGCGGTGGACATCTGCACCAGCACTGATGCGCACTACGAAGTCGCCGTGCAGTGCCTCGAAGCCGGCAAAGATGCGCTTATCGAAAAGCCGCTCGCTCGCTCGTGGCAAGAAGCCGCGATGATAGACGAAACCGCAAAGCGCTACGGACGCAAAGTCATGGTGGCAATGAATCACCGCTTCCGCCCCGATACTATCACGCTCAAAAGCATTATCGAGCGTGGCGAACTGGGCAAATTCCACTATATCAAGTCCGGCTGGCTCAAGCAGCGCTCCAGCGAACAACAATGGCTTGCGCAAGCAGACCGCTCCGGCGGTGGCGTGATGCTGGATTTGGGCATTGTGCTTATAGACCTCATGCTCTGGCTCACCAACTTCCCCAAAGTCCATTCGGTGCGGGCGGTGATGCAGAAGCATCAAACTAAAAACGTAGAAGATTTCGTAACAGGCTTCCTCAACTTTGCTGACGATACCGTGGCAATTTTTGAAACAAGCTGGACGCTCCAACGCCCTGAAGAACTCTACTACTGCAATTTCTTCGGCGACAAAGGCAGCGCTTTTATCAATCCGCTCAAAATCATTCGCCGCAAAGGAAACGAGTTCGTCAGCGCCGAATCGCCGGACACAACCCGCTCCAAGACATCGCTTTACCAGAAATCGTATCAAAACGAGCTTCAGCACTTCATTAACGCCGTACAAGGACTCGTGCCGGTGGCATCTACTCCGGCAGAAGCAGTTCATCGTATGCGGGTAATTGACGCGCTCTACGTCTCGGCACGTGAGCGCACTGAGATTTTGCTGGATGTGTGAGCGCTTTTCGGAATCCTCTTTATCCGCCTAATTAGCATCACCACGGCGTTCACCTTACAAAAGTACAAGAGCAAATGCCCAATTCCATTGAAGTCCGCAATCTCACGAAAATCTACCGCAGCCACGTCAAGCAAGAAGGCTTGGCGGGTTCGCTGAAATCATTTTTTAAGCGTGAGTACAAGGAACGACGCGCTGTGGATGGCATTTCGTTCGACATTGCGCAAGGCGAACTTGTCGGGATGCTGGGCGCAAACGGCGCAGGCAAGACCACCACGCTCAAGATGCTCTCCGGCTTGCTCCAGCCCACAAGCGGCGAAGCGCACGTGATGGGCTTTACGCCGTGGAAGCGCGAAAATGAGTTCAAACGCCACTTTGCGATTGTGATGGGGCAGCGCAACCAGCTTTGGTGGGACTTACCGGCAGCAGATGCTTTTTTGCTGAATAAAGAGATTTATCGTATTCCCGAAGCCGACTACCGCAAGCGTCTGGGCGAACTGGCAGAACGCCTCACTATCACGGACAAACTGCACGTGCAGGTGCGTCGTCTCTCGCTGGGAGAGCGCATGAAATGTGAACTTATCGGCTCGCTCCTCCACGCGCCGCGAGTGCTGTTCTTGGACGAACCGACGATTGGCTTGGATGTGAATGCTCAAAAGTCCGTCCGCGACTTCCTTAAAGAATACAACCGCGACAGCGAAACGACGATTATTCTCACCAGTCACTACATGAGCGACATTGAAGAACTTTGCGAACGGGTGATGGTGATTGACAACGGAACGATGATGTTCGACGGCGCTTTGCGAGGGCTTGTGGCAAAGTATGTGGATGAAAAAATCGTGACGGTTGTTTTTCGACATAACGTCGCCAGAGCAGATTTGGAGCGCTTCGGGACGATTGCTGAATGGCAAGCAGAGCGAGTGCAGTTTCGCGCTCCCCGCGCTGAGATTGCGACCATTGCTACGTCCATTCTCAATTCCTACGATGTAGCCGACCTTACCATCGAAGAAGTACCGATTGAAGAAGTAATCCGAAAGATTTTGTAGATTGCGCACGATTCGACGAATATATTTTCACCAACGACTGTCTAATTATTCAACGCTGCACTATGAATACCGTACAAACGCCATGGCTGACTTGGAATGACGTTTGCAAAAACAGTCTCATCGAAAATGCTTCCTTATTAAGCGCTCCATTTTTCGGCGCTCCGGCGGAACTGGATATGCCGGAATTGGACGAAGAAGTCGTAACAAAACTGAGCAGCCGCGTGATTTTGTTCAACGATGAATGGCACAGCTTCGATGAAGTCATCGAACAAATCATCAAAGCCACCGGATGCAACTACGACAAAGCGGAAGACCTGACGTGGGAAGTTCATAACGCCGGAAAAGCAATGGTCTATGAAGGCGATATGGGCGAATGTCTGCGGGTAAGCAATGTGCTGGAAGAAATTATGCTCCGAACACAAATTGAATGTTGAGGCTTGCAATGCTTCGTTTGCTTGATTCTGTGCGCTTCTTGCGCTTTGTCGGTATAAACTGCCTTGCCGCTGCTCTTATCAGTTCCTGCGCACAAGAAGCCCCGAAGCAAGCATACAAGCACGTTCCCGATGTACTCGTCCGAACTATCAAAGGCGACACGGTGCGGCTTTCGTCACTCTACAAGCAATCGCCGATGCTGTTATCCGTCTATTTGGGCGTTGGCTGCCCCATGTGCGTTATGTCCATGAAGCAACTCTCGCAACACGCTTACCGCTTCAAAAGTTATGGTTGGAATGTGGTTGGACTCAGCAACGATGCACCCGAAGACAACCGCGAGGCATTGGAAAAACCGAACTTAGATAGTAGTTTTGTACAGCCCGGCGGCAGTTTTGCAATCGAACTTTTTTCCGACACCGACCACGCAGCTATGGAAGCGCTTGATTGCTATCGCCGCAGCCTCAATACCGAGCGGCACGGAATGTTCTTGATTGACACCGCAGGCAATATCCGCTTTGAGCGCATTGATAAACGACCGTTCCAGGATTGGACAATGCTCACCGACAGCATGAAAGCTATTCATACCGCCCCTAAAACCGCCCAATTACACCAGAGATAACACTTTTTCTTACCTTTTCACACCATCCATTATGCCCCGTTTTGTATCTTCGATAACCATTCTTGCGTTTGCACTGGGCGCATGGATACTGACTGCGTGCAACATTAGCGGCACAAACGATTTGCCCGAAGCAGGCTCTAGTTTTGCCCTTTTGCAAGAAAAAGTGCTCACACCAAATTGTGCCACAAGCGGCTGCCATGACTCTCGTAATGCAACCGGAGGTATGGACTTATCGCCGGCAGTGGCATATCAAAATCTTGTGGGGGTAACGCCCACAAATCAAAACGCAAAGGCGGATAAGCTCTTGCGTGTGAAGGTAGGCGACCCGTACAAAAGTTTTCTCTACAATAAATTAGATAGTGCGAATGTCCACGCATCCGACGGCTACGGAAGCCCTATGCCGCTTGGTTCGCGGGCAATCACCGCAGGACAGCTTGATTTTATCAAGTTCTGGATAGCAGCCGGAGCACCGAAAAATGGGACGGTTGCCGATGCAAAACTTCTGGAAGACACGCGCCCGCAAAACGAGATACTGACCCTTGCGAAACCCGCACAAGGCGTACAAATGCACCTCGACCCCTTCGGCGTACCGCCGCAGAACGAGCGTGAAATCTACTTCGCACGGCAAAACACGCAAGAACTGATTATGACGAAATTCGAGATGGTGCAGCGCGACCGCAGTCACCACTTCATTCTCTACGGATACGATCCGGCAAAAACAGGGCGAACAATGCCTGCCGTGAATGTCGTCCGCGATTTGTATTTGCCCAATGGTCAGCTTATTCCTGAGCGGTTCCCAGAAATGTCGGGGCGCACCTTTATTATCGCTTCCCAACTCAAAGCCGAAACCATTCAATTCCCCGAAGGAATGGCAATGCGTATCCCCGCAAACTGGCTTCTGGACTTCAATTCACACTACACCAACGGCACACGCGATACCATTCGCGGCGAAGTCATATTCAACATTCACACCACCACCACCGACCGCGTAAAGACCTTCATACGCCCCTTGCAGCTTGGTTTCTTCAATCTTCTTCTGCAACCCAAACGCGAAACCGTTGTCGAAACGACGTTCCTTGTGGGCGGAGGCGGCTCTGGAAGCGGACAAGACAGTTTCAGCAGCCGCGACAGCGTGGTGAATATCATCGGGCTAACCTCCCACACGCACCGCATGGGAAAGAGCTTTGTAACGAAAATTGTGGGCGGACCCCGTAATGGCGAAATCGTCTATACAGCAACCAACTGGCTCAATCCCCCGCTTATTAACTTTGCCAATCCGATTGTCCTCCGGCGTGGAGAGGGCTTAAAATCTGTGGTCACATACTACAACGACACCAATGAAACCGTCACTTTTGGTTTCCGCTCTTCGGATGAAATGAATTTTATCTTCGGATATTTTTATTAATACTGCAAAATCATGTATTTACGTGGGGCTTTCAGAAATTTCTGGAAGCCTTTTTTATAGGATTGTGAACTTTCGCAACGAAGGCATTTTGCATGAACAGACAGGAGTGTCTGTTCCACCAAAACGAGAGAATACAAAGCCTTCGTAGCGCAGACACTCTTGTCTACGACTCTTGCCAAAGTCCTAGAACTTTTTCCCATATCATCTATGCAACGAATAGAAATTCACGTTTCCGGTAGAGTGCAAGGTGTAGGCTATCGGGCTTTTGTGGTACGGCAAGCAGAAGAACTTGGAATCAAGGGTTGGACACGGAATCTTGCAAACGGTGATGTGCAGACGCTTGCAGAAGGAAACAAGGAAACGCTTGAGCAATTCCTATCACGCCTACTGGAAGGACCGCGCTATGCAGAAGTGATGCGGCATAAAGCGTTTTACTCGGAGGCAACGGGCGAATTTACGAGCTTTCGAGTACGCTCCTGAAGTATTCCAAGCGTTAGCAGAAACGAGCGTTATCGGAAATAGACTTGATATGCCATAATTGCCAGCGCTATCAGAACAAGCCAAATCACAACTTTGATAAGTTTCTTCAAAATAGCAAAGCCAATACCAACAGCAATAACTGCCAAAACAACCTGAAGAAAAAGTGGTAGATGCGAGATTTTATGAATGAGTTCGGAAACAAACCCCATTCGGGCAGTGAGAAAAGCAAGATTCATAGCGGTATGCGAAGAAATAAACAATAACAATTATCCTTACGAAAATGCACATTCTTGAAGAAATAGCAGACAAAAAAAAGCAGAATACGGTGGAAAGTGTACTGCATCTTTTTGGCGTGGAATCGTTGGAAAAGATTGATATTGTTGTCCATACAGACTACGAACCGCAAGCAAATATGGACTTTGACCACGAGCGTACTTTATCGCTTCAGTCCGGCACGGCAAAGCCGATGCTGCGCTTATATTCATGGAAGCCGCACGCCGTCTCGCTGGGAGCGCACCAACGCGAAAGCGATATTGACCGTGCTGCTTGCGAGCGCTTGGGAATAGCCGTTGTTCGCCGTCCTACGGGCGGGCGGGCGATTGTCCATGCAGACGAACTCACCTATTCAGTTGTGCTGCCGCTCGTCACTCGTGGTGAGGCACACCGCACCATTCACGATATTTACCGTGATGTGCATATTCTCTTGCTTCGAGCGCTTCACCAGATGGGCGCAACCATGCTTGACTTTGAAAAAAAACAGCCAGATTTTCGGGCACACTACAAAAGCGGAAGCGTTGCCATGCCCTGCTTTGCCAGTTCGGCGCGGCATGAAATCGTGCAGGGAACACGCAAGGTCGTGGGAAGTGCACAAAAGCTGTACGGAAGCGTGGTCTTGCAACACGGCTCCATTCTGCTCGGCAGAGGACATGAGCGTTTGGCAGACATTTTGAATCTAAACAGCGATGCCGAACGCGAACAGATTCGTACGACAATCTGCGAGCGTTCGGCATCGCTTGGGGAATTACTTGGACGCACGATTTCTTTTGAGGAATGTGCCGAAGCAATTCTGAGAACCCTCAAGAGTTAAGTTATTTTTTCTGGTCTCCCTTTGCAGGCTGCGAACCAGTATTATTCAGTGTTTGCGCCGCATGAAGCAAATTGACAAACAGCCGATATGCGCCCGGAACGCCCGCCGGAAGCTCACGAAACCACGCATAACCTGTGTACACAAAAGCCCCTTTACCGTAGCGTGCCAGCAGCATACCGCCTTTTTTCTCCGGCTCGCCCGCATCGTTGCAGGAAAGAAGCGTTTCGTAACGGTCGTCCCATTTATTTGCAAAGTATAAGCCGCGCTCCTGCACCCACCCTTCAAAGTCCTGTGCCGTAATCACATTCGGGGAAGTCAAGACGGGATGATTCGCCTTTACAAATTTCACGGTCGCGTCTTCTTCCGTCACGCGGTCGCGGGAAATCGTGAAGGGGTATGGTCCAATGCTATCAGTTACCAAACCCGACGAGAGCTGATACTGCACAATCATCGTTCCGCCTTCGGCAACATAATCCATCAAACGGCGATATTGCTGGCGCAAGCGCGGGCGAGCGTTGTCGTTATAGACACGAATACCGCTGACAATAGCGTCGTAGCGCGACAAATTTCCTGTTTCTATTTCATCATCGGAGAGCAAGGTAACGGCAAAGCCGGACTGCTTCAGGTATTCAGCTACATCGTCGCTTGCGCCATCGATGTAACCAATCGTTTTCACGCTTTTCCGAAGTTCCAAGCGCACAAGACGCGCTTTTGCATCGGGGAAAATTGTTTGAGCGGGAATGTGCGTGTAAGCAATCGTCGTCATTCCTTTGCTGACGGTCGTCGTAGAAGTCGTACCAACAATTGCTTCTGCAACGACGTGTTCATCAGGATTGACCGACACTAGCGGTGGCTTGACCATGAAGACAGCCCGCATTTCGTCGCCTTTGTTGGCAAGGGTAAAAGCAACATTTTCCGGCGTTGCTCGCCAGCCTTCGGGCAAGCGCAAGCGCACCGTACCAACGGCTTTCTGTGTATTTGCTTGTACAAGGACGCTTACTTCCTTGCTGGATGAATCGGCAAAAATGAAAGCGCGTTGCTGTAAATTGAGCGCAACCGGCGGCGCGATTATGAACGGACGATACAATTCACCGAGCACACGGTCTGTGCGGCGGTGCAGCACCGGGACGGCAAAGGTAATTTCTTCACCCCCGATTGCGACGACAAAGGAAACTTCAAGCGCGGGCTTGTTTTCGGGTTGCCCGATGAGTGCTTGGTCGGCAACAGTGAACGTACCTTTTTCCGGTGGACTTTGGAGCCAGTACGGTTGAGAAAGTGGTGTAGATGCCGGAATCGTCTTCGTGACGGTAATTGCTTGAAATTTTCCGCGTTGCAATTCTTTTCCGACAATAGAATCTCCGGCAAACGGGAATAATACTCGCTTCAAGAGTATGGAGGCACTGGAACGGTTCACTATCGAAGCCGCAATCCGCACCGTGCCTGACGGCACTCCGGAATATCCCGTCTCGCCTTGCTGTGGCTGGTTTTGAGCGATTGCTTCTATCCACATTCCTGCTGCGGAGCGTATCACTTCCAGAAGTTCTTTGCGCTTTTGCGGAATCCAATAATCTTCGCCCGTGGCTTTCTGCACGTCGTTCATGGCTCTGTATGCCTTCACAAGGATTGGCAGAATAGCTGCGGGATTTTCGGGCTGAAATTTTTTACTTGCTTCGTCTAAAAGTTTTCCAATCTCCGCCCCCCCTTTGATGCGGTTCCACGTCATATCCACGCCGGAGAAAATATCGCCTTTCGCGGAATCGCCTACAATATGCTCAAAGTAATTGAGTGCCTCACCGCGCAGCGCACTCACGCCAAAGCCCTGACTCTTGTGCATAGAACGGCTTTCGGCGGCAAGCTCCGTAGCAGACTTGCCAAAAAGCGGATTGTAGGCGCTTAGGTCTATCGTGGGAAATTGAGCGGGATTTGCTTTTCGTGCTTCGATAATCGGCAACCACGCATTCCAGAGAAGGCGCTTCGGCTGCCATACTTTGACGTATTTCAGTTGTTCGGGAAAGCGATTCGGGTCTCCGGCGGCGGCGAATGCTTCTCCGGCAAGGATTGCTGAAGCGGTGTGATGACCGTGGCCGCCTTCGCCGGTGGTGGGAAAGCGCGTTACAATCACATCAGGACGCATTTTGCGAATTGCCCAGACAACATCGGCAAGAATGCGGTCTTTACCCCAAATTTTGAAGGTTTCCTCCGGCGTTTTGGAATATCCGAAGTCCAGCGCCCGCGTGAACATTTGTTCGCCGCCGTCAGTGCGCCGCGCCGCGAGAAGTTCTTGGGTACGAATAATTCCAAGCAGTTCCGATTGCTCGCTGCCAATGATATTCTGCCCGCCGTCGCCGCGCGTCATCGAAAGGTAGGTTGCGCGAAAAAGACGCTCGTTAGCGCAATATGCGATAAATGCTGTATTTTCATCGTCGGGATGCGCTGCCACATAGAGAACACTGCCGAGAGTGTTCAACTTTTTGAGAGAATTTTGGAGCTTTGCGGCATTCATTACCTCCGCAGGCTGCGCATGAAGCAACGTTGCGGAGACAAGAAGAACGACAAACATGGAGAGGATACGAGTCATAACATTCCTGAAATAATGAGGAAATATCAACAAAAAATATCGTTGTTTTGAAGTCAAAAATAAAAATAAAAACAAGGAAGATTTACAAGAACGAACATTTTCACTATTTTTTTGCAAAAAATTATTTCAAAATTTCTCGCAAAAATCGTCCCGTGTGCGAGGCTTGCACCCGTGCGACCTCTTCGGGCGTTCCGGAAGCGACCACTCTGCCACCGCCCGCGCCGGCTTCGGGTCCCATATCAATAATCCAATCAGCGCATTTCATTACCTCGGTATTGTGTTCCACAATCACGAGCGAGTGTCCGCGCCGCACCAATTCTTGGAAACAAGCAATGAGCTTTGCAATGTCGTCGAAATGCAAGCCCGTCGTCGGTTCATCAAAAATAAACAATGTGGATTCGGTAGATTTCTCCTGCAAGTGCGATGCCAGCTTGACACGCTGCGCTTCGCCACCGGAAAGCGTCGTGCCGGGCTGTCCCATGCGCATATAGCCCAAACCCACTTTTTGCAGGGTTTCCAAGCGATTTGTGATGCGGTCTTCACCGACAAAAAATTCGACTGCTTCGTCAATGGTCATGTTAAGTACGTCCACGATAGATTTGCCGCGCCAGTGGATGCCATGCGCTTCTTTTTTGTAACGAGTGCCTCGGCAATCTTCGCATTCAAGATATAAATCTGCTAAAAATTGCATTTCGATTTTGACCATACCGTCGCCTTGGCAGGTTTCACAGCGCCCGCCCGGTACGTTGAACGAGAAAGAACCTGCTTTCCAACCAAGTTGCTTTGAGGCTTGAGTCATAGCAAATAGGTCGCGGATGTAGTCGAATGCTTTGGTGTAGGTAGCAGGTGTGGAGCGGGGCGATTTCCCGATAGGCGATTGGTCAACCATTTCCACGTGCTGAATTTGCTCCGCGCCGAGAATATTTGTGTGCTTGCCCACCGACTGCACGGGCTGACCGAGTTTGCGCAAAAGCCCATTGTAGAATACATCATGCACAAAAGTAGATTTACCCGAACCGCTTACGCCCGTCACGACGACCATTGCACCAAGCGGAATCTCTACGTCTATATTTTGGAGATTATTTTCGTGCGCATCTTTGACGACGATATATTTGCCATTGCCTTTATTGCGTATTTTCGGCGTAGGAATCTCCAGACGATTCGATAGATACTTGCCTGTGAGCGATTCTTCGTGGTGTAAAATCTCTTTGTACGTTCCTTGGAAGACAATCTCGCCGCCGTGTTCTCCGGCGCGTGGTCCCATGTCCACGAGCATATCGGCGCGGCGCATGATGTCTTCGTCGTGTTCTACCACAATAACAGTATTTCCCATATTCCGAAGGCGTTCCATGACCGAAATCATTCGCTCGGTATCTCTGGGATGCAGACCAATACTAGGCTCATCTAGTACGTACAGCGCCCCGACCAATGACGAACCTATCGAAGTAGCAAGATTAATACGCTGCACCTCGCCGCCCGAAAGCGTATGCGCAAGTCGGTCAAGCGTCAAGTAACCAAGCCCCATGCGATTGAGCAGTTCCAAACGAACGGTAATTTCCTTCAAAATACGCTCTGCGATTGCGGTTTGGAAATCACTTAATTGCAGCGTGTTGAAAAAATCACTCGCTCCTTCGAGTGTCATGTTGACAACGGCAGGAATATTCTTGCCTCCGACAAACGTTTGCCGCGCCGAGAGTTTTAGACGTGAGCCGCCGCAGTCATGGCAGCGCGTGTAGCCACGATAGCGGCTCATCAGTACGCGATAGTGCATCTTCTGGTAATTATCCTCGACCATCTGGAAAAAGCCCTTCACACCGGCGTATTTGCCGCCGCCATTCCAGACAAAATCAAACTCAGAGGGCGAAAGGCTGCTTACGGGCGCATCCAAATTCATATTACGCTTTGCGCCTTCCAGCAGCAGCGCATCTTGATATTTAGTATGCGCCGGAGTTTGAAAAGGCTGAACTGCGCCATCGGCAAGCGATTTTTGCTTATTCGGAAGCACTAAATCTTCGTCAATGCCCATCGTGCGACCGAAGCCTTCGCAAGTCGGACACGCACCAAGCGGATTATTGAAAGAAAACAGGCGTGGTTGCGGCTCGTCGTAGATGATACCGCTTGTGGCGCACTCGTAGATATTGCTAAACTTCAGGTCGGTGTTGGTCGTGATATTACGCACCACACAGCGCCCTGCACCTTGCACAAAGGAGAGTTCCAGCGAGTCATTGATGCGGGTCTGCACGTCCGCATCATCATGGAAAACAACACGGTCAACCAGTACAAAAACATCGCTTTTAAGGGTTTCCGGGGGAAGGTTGTCGGTATTGAGGTCGAGAATTGCGTCCGTATCCTTCAGCACAACGCGGAAAAAGCCTTGTTGCTTAATGTTTTCAATTTCGTCTTGAAGCGAGTGCTGGTCGTGGTTCTGAAGCGGAAAAAGAATATACAAACGCTCATCATTTTTTGTCGCCGTGCGAATATCCGCCATAGCTGATTCCGGTGTATCTTTGCGGACACGCTTGCCGGAAACATGGCAATACGTCCCGCCAACACGCCCCCACAGCAAGCGCATATAGTCATAAACTTCGGTTGTTGTCCCCACAGTCGAGCGCGGATTGCGAGAAATAGTCTTTTGCTGAATAGCAATCGCAGGCGGGATGCCCGTTATCACGTCCACATCGGGCTTATTCATTCGTTCCAAAAACTGCCGTGCATACGCCGAGAGCGATTCCACAAAGCGGCGTTGCCCTTCGGCATAGATGGTATCAAAAGCAAGCGACGATTTACCCGAACCGCTTACGCCCGTGACGACAATAAGTTTATTTCGAGGAAGGTCAATCGAAACATTCTTGAGATTATGTTGCCTTGCCCCTCGTACAGCAATCGTGCGACGAGGCGAAGGTGTGGAAAGCGCATCTAACGGTACGGCAGTGGTGTTCGTTGGCGAGGCTTCAGCGGTGGTGCTTGTAGGCGTGGTATTCACAGAGCAAGATTCTTAGACAATGAAGAAAAGCAGCAAACCTTGAATTTACGGAAAAACTCTCGTTTGTCGTTATCAAATTTTCAAAAATGTCGTTCCTGTAGCAATTTGCATTGTTCTTTTTGGAGCACTGCTTCGTTTCTGCTATAACCACAAGTCTCTTTCTTATTCTTTAAGAATAAATTGAATATTATCTAAAGTCCACAGATAAGAATGGGGAAAAGTGGAAAACAAATGGTTATACACTTCGTAGCGCACGTCATTCCTTGGTGGAGTGACATTATCCACAGTGTTTTCCCTACTGGATAAGTTCCGTATAACTACACCCTTTTGCACATCGTTGGGGGAAACATTTGTAACGTGGGGATATGTGGAAAGGTAACAGAGAGCTTTTCCCAATACTCTCCTCTTCCTATCCCCGAAGGTTTTGCACATACGGGGAAAAAATGTGGAAAACTTTAGCGAAAAATCACGACGTGGAAAAGTCATCTTGGTTATTACCATACTTGACGCTATTTTGTATTTTCTTGTGTGTTTCTAAGCCGCACTATAACGGGCTTTGGTGATATTTAGGGCAATGCCGAGAATTACACACATTTTCCACAAAATGCCCTTTTATGCACAGACTTTTCCACAAGATTTCCTTTTTACCCATTTTTTTCTTCACAAGGACACGTTCATGAGTAATCTTCTTGCGTACATAGAAAACAACCAATCGGCTCACCTCGAAGAACTGAAAGATTTTTTACGTATTCCCAGCATCAGCACTGACCCCGAACGCAAGGGC
>JANYDO010000109.1 GCA_025363605.1 Candidatus Kapaibacterium sp. | reverse complement strand
ATATGCTCGTGGCTGGGTTGTAGATGGTTTGTGATGATTCCACTACAAATCTACGCCACGTGCGTATGGTCTTCAACTTTCAAAGAACTTTTTTTCTAAATATGTGTACGGTACTGAATGATTTTCCATTCTTTTTTCTCTACCAATCGGTATTCCGTTTTTTATCGGAGTATTCCATTGTTTATGCTGTTATTAGCTCTACCAGTTCAGATGTTTGCACAAGTTCCTCAGGGAGGCATAGCCAAGCCGAAGCAATCTACAGCGCATATCTACGTTTCCTTTGATTCTTCTTCTGCCAAATACATAGACCTCACTGCGCAGCCGTTTTCCTATCATGCCGGAGACCTTCCCGGAACGGAGTGGGCAAAAATGGACTTTGATGACCGTGACTGGGGGAAACTTCTTGTGAATGCTGCTTTGCCGCTCCCTGACTCACTTTGGCAGGGCATCGGTTGCTTTCGTTTGCGAATAACAATAGATTCTACGCTTCGCAATACTGTGCTTGTGATGAGAGTGCGTCATTTGAGCAGCGCTTCTGAAATTTACTGGGATGGTGTCTTGCGACACCGATTTGGAAAGGTTCATGCGGTTGCTGATTCTGAAGGGGTGTATGCTGTCTTGGGCGATGGTGTTCCTATCTATTGCGATAGTGCGCGGGAGCATCTTCTGGCAATACGCTATTCCGCACATACACGGCACGAAGACCTCGCTTCCGGTTTTCGCTTGCGGTTTCAGCAAGGTACATGGGCGCAGTATGTGGTTTATTACAACCAAATGAGTATGCTTCAAGACGGCTCGGTACTTGTCACGTGTGCAGTGGCGGGCGTATTGTGCTTGTTGCATTTGTTTATGTTTTTTGCCTATCGCAAAAATTATCTCCATCTCTGGATTGCTGCACTCTGGGGGATCTTGTTCCTTAGCCAATCCTTGGATATTATCTATCGTTTCAATGCTTCCTATCATATTCCGTTCGTCTATTTTGAAAGCGCCGGTCTTTTGCTGTTAGTTGCTTCCTACGAATTTAGCTTGCTTGTGTTGTATCGTATTTGCTACGGTAGGTTACCTTTATTGGCTCTGCCTATTGGTGGAATGTTTCTCCTTCACTTTCTGCATCGGCTTTTACCGGTGAATATGCGTCTTGTTCCGTGGGAGTGGAGTTTATTGCCGATTGCGATTGTCATTACTTTTGAGGTGCTGCGTTTGGTCTGGAAGATTGGCAAAAGAATTCCTTCTATTCGGATACTTGCGTTTGGTTTTATTGGCTCTTTTATCGGGTATCTGGTGTCGGCATTCTTCTATGATTATTTGTATCTCGTGTTTAGCTCCTATACGCCGGGGCGCTTGCTTATACAGTTTAGTGTTTTGGCATATCCTACTTCCTTTACGCTCTATGCAGCACGTGAATTTACGCGGCGTGAACGTTTGCTGGCGCGGCAAAATGAAGAGTTGGAAGGAGAGATAAAGTCGCGCACACTAGAAATTAGCAAAGCGAACGCGCACATTCAGCTTGTGAATACGGAACTGCAAGAAGTCAATGAAGAACTGCGCATGACAAATCAAGCTCTCGATGCGGCAAATGATTTCAAGATACAGATGCTTTCTATTGTTGCCCATGACTTAAAAAATCCTCTCAATGTCATTATGAATTGCGCCGATATGCTTGGAGAATCTGCATCGGAAGGTAGTTTGGAACAAACCATGATTCATAGTGTTCATGGTAGCGCTGACCGTATGGTGCGTCTTATACACGACCTTCTGGACAGCGCGGCAATAGAGCTTGGTAAGATGAGTATTGAGCCTGAGCCGTTCGATTGGGGGCTTCAGGTGCTTACGGTGGCAGATTCGTACCGTGAAGCGATTGTGCATAAAAGACAAACAATGGACGTAGGTAGCGTGGAAGCCTGTGTCGTCATGGGCGATGAAGAGCGACTCTGGCAAGTAGTGGATAATCTTCTGTCGAATGCGATGAAGTATTCACCTTTGGGGGGTAGGATTATCGTTTACTGCAAGCGTGAAAGCAACACTGTCCGCCTCAGCGTTCAAGATTTCGGACCCGGTCTGACTGATGACGACAAAGCAAAACTCTTCGGTCATTTCCAGCGTCTGTCAGCCCAACCAACAGCAGGAGAAACCTCATCCGGGATTGGGCTTTCGATAGTGAAAAAGATTGTTGAGTTGCACAAAGGAAAAATTTGGGTCGAAAGCGAAGTGGGAAAAGGCGCAACGTTTATTGTTGAGTTGCCTGGTCTGAAAATGCTTGATTTTTAGTTTTGTTTTGCCTTACCACTCGGTAATTGTTACAGCATCGCCCCGCGTAAAGCCTCGGTCTGTCAAAGCAATCCGTGAAGCCTGCATGAAACCGTCATGTTCATAGACCACAAGCCATTTTTCTTCATAGAGCCGTGGCAAGAGTGCTTTTTTCTCTTCAATGGTCGTAAGCGGGAAATTGTCGTACGCCATGACGTAAGGAACCGGAACGTGTGCGGAGGTCGGGATAAGGTCGGCAGTAAAAATCATTCGCTCTTTTGCCGCGCCTTCGCCACTTTCAATCATCACTGTTTGGAGTGCTTTTGTGTGCCCATGCACACAGTGAAGGCTAATACTGGAGTTCTCGCCCGTCCAGAGTTCGCCGTCATTGTCCAATATTTCTACAAGTCCATTTCCTACCAAAGGCTCAAAATTTTCTTTGAGAAAGGAAGCGCGGTCTTTTTCGGTGGGATATTGCGCCCACCGTAATTGGTCGCGCTGCACGTAGTGACGAGCATTGGGAAAAGTCGGATAGGGTTTACCGAGTACGTCAAGTGTGGTCGCGCCGCCTGCGTGGTCGAAATGGAGATGAGTGAGTAGTACATCCGTAATGTCTTCGGGGTGTACACCAAAACGCGCCAGAGATGTCTCAAGGCGAAAACGCGAGATGTCAATTTTATACATCTGCGCTAATTTCGGCGGAAATTTTTCGCCATTGCCCGTGTCAACAAGAATGATGCGGTCTTTGCCGCCAATATGCCCGCGAATGAGCAAGCATCGTGCTTTCATCGGAATACGATTTTGTTCGTCGGGTGCGTGATATGCTTTTTCCCAGAGATTGCGCGGTACGACACCGAACATTGCACCGCCATCAAGCGCAAAATCACCTGTTTCAAGAAGTTCAATCGAAAGATTGCCAAATTGCATAGTTTTTTGAGGATACATGAACATTATTGATATGAAGAAATGCAATATAGAAAACTCTTGTGCAGACTAAATAGAAAATTTCTCGCTGAAAATAGTATATTCGTTGCATCGTGACAGTTCCTTGCCGCGAGTATGGGTCTCTGAAACCCTCAATAAAACAATGAAGATACATCAATTATGAACGTAAAACCGAGTATGACAACCACTGAACACCTGTCTAATCAGCAGCGTACAATCTTAGTTGTGGATGATGAAGAGAAAAATCGTTTGGCGATAAGTGCCGTACTCCGCCATGCACCGGAGCGGTATGACGTGCTTACTGCTCCAAACGGGCGTGATGCCTGCGGTATTGCCGAAGAGTACAAGCCTGATCTTATCATCATGGACTGGGTTATGCCGGAAATGAGTGGGCTGGAAGCATTGAAATTCCTGAAAGAGCGCGAAGAAACGCGGGATATTCCTATCATCATGCTGACAGGTTTTGGTTCGTCGAAGCATGTAGAGTCAGCCTTGAACGCGGGTGCGTCTGACTACTTGCGGATTCCTGTTGATAAAACGGAACTGCTCGCCAGAGTGCGCTCTGCTATTGCGCTCTCGGCATCATATGTGCAAATCAAAGAGCAATCGCTGCGATTGGAGGAACAAAACCGCCAACTTATCGCACTCAACCACGAAAAGAATGAATTTCTTGGCATTGCTGCGCACGATTTGAAAAATCCACTCAATAACATCAGCGATTTGGCGAGGATTATCCAAACAGAAATTACGAGTTTGCCAAGCGAAGAAGTGCAAGATTTGGCAGGGCTTATACGGCAATCGGCAACGAAAATGGTTGAATTGGTGCGGAATCTTTTAGATGTGAATGCAATTGAAGAGGGCGGTATCAAGCTCAATTCCACACTATTCGACATCTGCGAAACGGTGAACCGCGTTGTCGAAAGCTACACCCAGCGAGCGGTGCAAAAAAATATTCTCCTCCATTTCTCTTTTCCTGACGAAGCATTGACGGTGCTTGCCGATGAGCGTCTTACTGAGCAAGTCGTCGAAAATCTCATCTCCAACGCCGTCAAATACTCACCGCCTAATAAAAATGTGTTTGTGAGAATAACGAATAATGGCAAAGAAAACGCGAACAGTCAGAACGTTCAAGCCGCTACCGCTCGAGCAATGGTACGCATTGAAGTACAAGACGAAGGACCCGGTATGAGCGAAGAGGATAAGAAAAAACTCTTCGGGAAATTTTCTCGTCTTTCGGCGCAGCCCACAGGCGGCGAACATTCCACGGGGCTTGGGCTTTCGATTGTGAAGAATCTTGTCGAAGTGATGAACGGCGAGGTGTGGTGTGAATCGGTGCTTGGCGCGGGCGCAACGTTCATTTTGCAACTACCCAAGCGCTTGTAACCCTAGCGTGTGCAACTACAATGGGCAAAAATGATTCGCCAAATAATGTCAATTGGGGAGCAATTACGCAAGAAAAAATTGGTAAATTGCTATCAGCATCACTGTCTTATGTGAGCCGTATGGCGCTTTGCTATTCGCTATTTTTATGAAAACCATGACCTCAGAATACCCTTCCCATCCCGTTCCTGACCATCAATCACCGTCCGACCGAATTGCTCTCAAGCAGCGTATTATGGCGCTTGCTGGGCAGGCATATGGACTAAGGAATAATAATTCGCTGTATGCCAAAGAGTACGTCGGTGAAGCGCTGAAATTGGCAGAGGAAGCCGCATTCAGCGAGGGAATTGCCGAGGCTACGCTGGTAAGTGGTGTGGTTCACTGCTGCGCTGCGGAATACGATGTGGCGCTACGGCACTTAGCGAGTGCAGCAGAACTGTTTGAGCAGCTTAGTGCTGACTCTACACTCCAATCAATTGCTTTGGGCGGGCAGAGCCGTGCGGCACGCTGGATGGGCATTGCGTATCGAAATATCGGTATGGCAGTCACTGGTGTCGAGTATTGCAATCAAGCACTTGTGCTTGCTGAAGAAGCAAATAATCAAACACTCGTTGGGTTTGCGCTTATGATTCTTGGCGATTGCTATATGGCGGTGAATGAACACGAAAAAGCAAAAGAGTTTCGTTCGCGGGCGCTCGTCATTGCTGTTCAAACTGAGGATAAAGAATTGCAAAGCCAAGCACTCTGGAGCATGGCACGGAGCGCAGAAACAGAACAGCAATTTGAGCAAGCATACCGCTACTACCAACAAAGCTACGATTTGCGCGAGGCGGTCGGCGACTTCTTGGGTATGGGAACTGCACGCTTCGGCATGGCTTCGGTCATGGAGAAACAAGGCAAACGTGCGCGTGCGCTTCGGATATATTTCCAACTTCTGGCTCGGTTCAAGTCTGCCAGTTCCGGAGTTCCTCAAACGGAGGCATTTATCACGATTGAAATTGGGCGACTCTATGCCGACAGTCCCAAGCCCCACCGTGCCTTGCCGTATTTGCGTCGTGCGCTGGATATAGCGCAAAAGGTGGGTGTTCATACGATTATTGCTTCCGCTAACGAGGCACTGGCAAAGTTCTCCAAGCAGATTGGCGAGTATGAAACCGCGCTTTCCTATTTCGAGGAATTTCACCGTATCAATGCCGATATTGCGCAGCGCGAATCCAAGCAAACGATACAGTATTTTCGTCAAGCATTCGATTTCGAGCGGGCGCAGAAGGAAACAGAGATTTACCGCATTCGCAACGAAGAACTTGCCACTGCATATGCTCAAAATGAACGCTTGCTTCTGAATGTGCTTCCCGAAGCAATCGCTCTTCGCATGAAAGCAGGCGAAACGACCATTG
>JANYDO010000072.1 GCA_025363605.1 Candidatus Kapaibacterium sp. | reverse complement strand
TAGGTAGGCAAATTAACGTTTTTTGTTAAATTTCGGCATATTTTCTATTGCCATTATTCCAATAATCCGAAAAACCAGATGATTTTGTAAAAACGGCAATAGGAATCGTAAAAAAACAGACGCTTTATGACACAAATTGCTATTTGTGAGTCAAATTTTAGTAAAAAAGCAAAATGCCTACCTAAACAGTTACAAAAATTGTCAATACGATGATTGAGTTTGAGCGCTTTGCGGAATCTATGAAAAAAAACTGTTAGGTAATTAAACGAAGGATATATGAAAATTCAGAGTACATCCAACATAGGTACAACGGTACAAATTGGGTTGCGGCTTGTCTGAGAGCAGATACCTCTTAATTTACTCTTTCTATCGCTTCTTCTTCCCACCTTGCGCAGTGCTTTGCGGGCTTGTTTTCAAGGTTTTCAATGCTTTCCGTGTAATGCCTGCACCCGTAGCCGCTTTCCCGCCTTTGGGTTTTCCCGTAGATTTTCCGCCTTGGGCTTTTCCGGCACCTGAACTACCACCTCTCGCGTTGGCGCTTTGTCCGCCTTCGCGCCGTGTTTTCTGGTTCGCATGGTGTCCGGCAGCTTTTTTCTCTTTGCGCATAGCAGTCTTGAGAACGCTTTCTACTGAGGGCATATCACCATTTTTTGTATTGCCCTTTGCAGCCCCCTTCGTAGCTTTTTCCAGAAGCGAGGTTTCAGCGCGTTGAGCGTTCACTTCGGCGAGTTCTTCGGGGGTCATTGGTTTTCCGGTGTAAAGGAAGTCCAGCTCGCGTTTTTGCAGATTCACCTTCGCAATGCGCACTCGGACGCGCATTCCCATTTGAAACTTTCGTTTGGTATATTTGCCCACGAGTGAAAATTCGCGCTCATTGTGGTAGTAATAATCCGTCGGCAAGTCCAGTACCCGCACCAAACCTTCGGCATAGAGGTCGTCTACCATGACGAAAATTCCGAAATGTGTTACGCCCGTGATAGTGCCATTGAATTCTTCGCCCAGATGCGAGAGCGCAAGCGCTGTCTGCGTGAGCTTGATAGAAGCTCGCTCCGCCTCGGTGGAAAGGCGCTCAGTCATGGAGCAATGCGTACTGACGGCAGGCAAGTGTTCCGATAAAGCGCTAATGCGCTCCGCGTCGGGCTTGGCAAGCGCAAATTCTTTCAGCAGTCGGTGTACAATCAGGTCGGGATAACGTCGGATGGGCGAGGTGAAATGCGAATAATAATCAAAGCCCAAACCGTAGTGTCCGATGTTGTATTCGGCATAAACCGCCTTTGCCATAGACCGCAGCATCACTTGGTTCATCGCCATTTGTCCCGGATGCCCCGCAAGGCTTTGCAAAAATGCGTTAATATCCTTCGAGGTGATTTTTTCTACGGTCGGCGCGGTAACGCCAAATGACCGCACGAGACTAAACGCCAAGCCGAGTTTGTCGGGGTCGGGCTGGTCGTGTATGCGGTACATGAAGGGCAATGCTTTTTTGAGTCGGTACTGCGTGGAGAGTTTTTTCACATGTTCCGCCACGACGCGATTTGCCGCAAGCATAAATTCCTCCACAAGCGACGTAGCATCGGTGCGGCGTTTGAGCATTGCCTTGACGGGCTGCTTGTTTTCATCCAGCATAAAACGTACTTCGCTGGTCTCGAAATCAATACCGCCAACTGAATAACGCTTTTTGCGCAGCACATCAGCAAATGAGTTGAGTTCAAAAACCAAGTCCGTAAGCGGGTCATCCGCCTTGCGGTCAATAATATCCTGCACTTCTTCGTAGGTGAAGCGGCGCTTGCTGTGAATTACGGTTTCGCGGACTTCGTAGGACTTAATTGCTCCACGCGGCGAAAATTCTATCAATACCGAAAACGCCAAGCGGTCTTCATTCGGCACAAGCGAACACATATTGCTGGAAAGCGTGTGCGGAAGCATCGAAACAACGCCATCCACAAGGTACGTGCTGTTCCCGCGTCGAAGCGCTTCTTCGTCTAATTCCGAGCCTTCGGTCACGTAGTGGCTCACGTCGGCAATATGGACACCCAAGCGAACATTGCCATTGTCCAGTTTTTCCAGCGATAATGCGTCATCGAAGTCTTTTGCGTCAACGGGGTCAATGGTGATAATCGTTTGCTTTCGCATATCCAAGCGCCGCGCAACTTCTTGTTTTGAAATCGGCACCGCTACCGCGACGGCTTCCTCTTCCACTTTCGATTCAAAATCGCGCACGAGTTTAAACTCTCGCAAGACCGATGAATACTCAACGCTGGCGGTTCCGGCACGTCCCAAAATTTCGACAACCCGGGCTTCGGGAGATTTCATTGGGTCGTCCCAACGGTAAATTTCGACGACGACTTTATCACCATCGCCCGCGTCCATCATGCGCTTGGGGTGTACGAGGAAATCAACGTGAATGTGGTCATCGTCAGGAATGAAGAACGTGAAATCGTCGTTGCTCTCCAGTTTGCCCACAAAGCGCGTCGGAGCGCGTTCCACGATTTCAATAACTTCGCCCGTCACCTTCGATTGCTTACGCAGCGCAAGGAGTTTCACGCGCACACGGTCGCCATTGAAGGCAGTACCGAGATTTGGACGCTTAACGGTAATGTGAGGGAACTCTTTTGAATCTGTCGTCACAACGCCGTTGTAACCGTCAATAGTGAGAATCCCTTCAAAGGTCGTGGCGTTATTTTTTACCTCGCGCACGACTTGTTTTACTTTGACCGACGTTTCCGCCTGTGGTGTTTCTACGCCGTATTTACGCCGCGTGGAGCGGTAGATAATTTTTTCATCCACAAGCTGCCCCAGCACGATACGGAGCTGCTCGTAATCAGACGAATTAGTAGCGAAGTGGAAATGCTCTGCAATGTCATGCAGACGAAGAGTAGCGGGGGCTGCTTTTTTCAGCAGCGCAAGAATCTGGTTGTTGTCAGGGAACATAGTATTGTCGCAGAAAATGCCAAAGAAAATACAAAGACACTGCTACGAAGTTAGTGGTCGAAAATAGTAGTTGCGCAAGATGATTGTTCGGACAAAATACAAAATTTTCCGTTTTCATAACACAAAAGCCCCACGAGTCCACATTTACGTGTTTCGTGGGGCTTCTCAAGTTTATTATGTGTGCCTAATGAGAGGCGATATGCGGCTCACTCTCAACTCCTTAGGTTGTTTCTTTCGCAGCCGTGCGGCGGCGACCCTTGGTCGGCGGCGGCGGCGGCGGTGCGGAGAGACGCTCAGGGAGATTGAGGTAATATTCTTCGTGGTCGAAGATATTACCCACTTCGGTATGAATCACAATATCTTGGCAACGGCGTAAGCCCGTTCCTGCCGGAATAAGTTGACCAAGAATAATGTTTTCTTTCAGACCGACCAGATTATCTACTTTCGCGGCAATCGCGGCTTCGGTCAGCACACGCGTCGTTTCTTGGAACGATGCAGCGGAGATGAAGCTCTCGGTGTTGAGTGCCGCTTGGGTGATACCAAGCAGAATCGGTTGTGCAATCGCAGCTTCGCCCGGACGCGAGACGGCAAGGGCTTTCTCTTTTTTCTTCAATTCACCGTTCACTTCGCGGAAGCGTTTTTTGTGAACAATTTGATTGATGTTGAATTTCGAGTCGCCTTTGTCGCTTACGACAATCACATCTTTAATGCGTTCGTTTTCGTCCAAGAACTTGATACGATCAATTTGGTCGCCTTCCAAGAACTGCGAGTCACCCGGGTCAATAACACGGCTCTTTTGGAGCATCTGACGCACGATGACTTCAATATGCTTATCGTTCAGCTTCACGCCTTGCATACGATACACTTCTTGAATCTCGTTTGTGAGATATTCCTGCACCGCCGATGGACCTTTGATGCGCAGAATGTCGTGCGGGTCAATCGAACCGTCGGTCAGACGGTCGCCTGCACGAACAGTATCGCCGTCTTGAACAACGACGTATTTGTTCAGCGAAATAGCGTAGGACTTCTCAGTAACGCCGTCAAAACTGATGACGCGAATCGAGCGAGCGCCGCGTTTCATCTTGCTATCGAAAGCAACCGTACCGTCAATCTCCGACACAACGGCTGCTCGCTGCGGTGAACGAGCCTCGAAGAGCTCCGTCACACGCGGCAGACCGCCCGTAATATCACGGGTTTTGCCGGAATCACGCGGAATTTTTGCCAACGACATACCGACAGTCACGTACTCGTTTTCGTCCACCGTAATCTGAGCATTGGTCGGAAGGCTA
>JANYDO010000070.1 GCA_025363605.1 Candidatus Kapaibacterium sp. | reverse complement strand
TAAAAACATCGTTCCAAAGCCGTGCCTCCAAGTGGCTTTCCAGCTTGGGAAGATAAAAATATGGTCCCGAACCGCGCAAAAGTAGCTCTTTGGCATTATGAAAAAAGTATAGCCCAAAATCACACAGCGAACCCGACATCGGCTCGCCATCAACCGTGATGTGCTTTTCGAGCAAATGCCAACCGCGCGGGCGCACTAAAAGCGTTGCGACTTCGGCATTGAGTTTATATTCTTTCCCTTCGGGCGACGTAAAATCAATCTGGCGACGAATCGCATCGCGGAGGTTGATTTGCCCTTGTATCGCATTCGCCCACGTTGGCGAATTAGCATCCTCAAAATCCGCCATAAACATATTTGCGCCGGAATTGAGCGCGTTAATAATCATTTTTCGCTCGACGGGTCCTGTGATTTCGATGCGACGATTTTGTAAGTCTGCTGGAATTGAAGCCACATTCCAATCATCGGAACGCACCGACGCGGTCTCCGGCAAAAAGTCCGGCATTTTTCCGGCATCAAAATCTTTTTGGCGCTCGGCGCGTTTGGCGAGAAGTTCCTTGCGACGGGCAGTAAATGTGCGTTGCAAAAGAACAATAAATTCGATTGCTTCGGGAGTCAAAATCTCTTCAAAGCCTGATTCTATCGTACCTGTAATGGCAACGTCGTGAGGAAGGGTGAGTGTACTCATAAAAACCTATACGATTTGGTGTAATTTTACGGTTTTGAATTCAAGCGTGATTTGTTGATGGGAGATGCGTATTTACAAACTTGTGTCGAATAATTCATCAAGGCTAATCGGGTCGGAAAGGAGAGGGTGATGCAGAAACTCTCCGAGATGTAAGGATGTACGACCTTGCGCGGTAACAACCACGACGATTGCTGCGCTTGGCTCCACCACCCAGCACGTCTCCACACCGGCATCTATCATTGCAAGGGATTTGCGGATAAGGTCGCCAAGATTTTGTGATTGGCTAACAATCTCAACAGCAAGAATTGGCGCGGTGTTTTCGGCAGGGGTATCATTCAAAATATTCACCGGATACTGAGGATAGACACAAACGTCGGGTGTATAGCCTTTATCCGTTGTTTTGAACGTTATCGGAGGGAAAACTTCATACTCTTTTCCTATAAGCCTCATCAGCGTTGTAAGAAAGCGGCGTTGCAACCATCCGTGTACTTTACTGGACATTTCTTTTCCTCCCTCGTCAAATACGTGGACGATATTATACGTTGTGTCGTCGTATTCATCCACGAAAGACCGTTCCAAGAGTGTTTCCATACCTCAGCCTTGAGAATAATAATGTGAACGACAACCTGTAATTTCTACAAACATACAAAAAAAACAAACCCCGCAAAACAAGTATTCATGCGGGGTTGTGAAAGAGCTTATACAAAAAATAACGAGGGAAAATTACAAGATTTTCGCCTTTCACCCTTTTAGGTCTCAATATGAAATTGCTGTCTTTCTGTCGAACCGGAGAGTGCAGTCGTGGAAGACTGTCCGGCGCTAATCGTTTCAGCAATCACATCGAAGTACCCCGTACCCACTTCGCGCTGGTGCTTGACGGCAGTGTAGCCATTAGCTTCAGCTGCAAATTCGAGTTCCTGCATCTCAGAGTATGCCGACATACCGCGGTCACGGTAGCCTTGCGCAAGATTGAACATAGAGAAATTGAGCGCATGGAATCCCGCAAGCGTGACAAACTGGAATTTATAGCCCATTGCACCCAATTCACGCTGGAAAACAGCAATTTCGGCGGAACTGAGATTTCGTTTCCAGTTGAAGGAAGGCGAACAGTTATACGCAAGCATTTTGCCCGGAAACTTAGCATGAACAGCTTCGGCGAATTTTTTCGCTTCTTGCATATCCGGCGTAGCAGTTTCGCACCACACCAAATCAGCATACGGAGCATAGCTGAGGGCGCGGGCAATCGCAGCATCTATACCCGGACGCAGGCGGTAGAAGCCTTCCGGCGTACGCTCTCCGGTGCAAAATTCTTTATCGCGCTCGTCCACGTCGCTTGTGAGCAGGTCGGCAGCGTTAGCATCCGTGCGGGCTATGAGTATGGTCGGCACATCGCAAACATCAGCAGCCAGACGTGCAGCAGTGAGTGTGCGAATGAAATGCGACGTTGGAATGAGTACCTTTCCGCCCAAGTGACCGCATTTTTTCTCAGATGCGAGTTGGTCTTCAAAGTGAACCGCACCCGCACCCGCTTCAACCATCAGTTTCATCAGTTCAAAGGAATTCAATGGTCCGCCAAATCCCGCTTCAGCATCCGCTACAATAGGAGCCATCCAATATGTCCCGGTTTCGCCCTCAGAAAAAGCAATTTGGTCGGCACGGCGGAGCGCATTATTGATACGTTTCACGACATCGGGAACGCTATTAGCAGGATAGAGACTTTGGTCGGGGTACATTTGCCCACCCAAATTGGCATCGGCAGCCACTTGCCAACCGGAGAGATAGATTGCCTTCAGTCCGGCTTTGACCATTTGCATTGCTTGATTGCCGGTCAGTGCGCCAAGCGCATGAACGTAGTCTTCGGTGTGCAGCAAGTCCCACAACCGCTCTGCACCAAGCTCGGCAAGGGAGTATTTGATTTCGACGGAGCCGCGCAATTTTACGACATCCGCTGCCGAATAATTACGCGTAATACCTTTCCAACGCTCATTCTGCAACCACTCGCGGGAAATTTCCTGTGCTGTTTTCATAACGCTCTCCACTTTGAAATGTAATGATGAGGGATGATTGAAGTGTTCTCGACCGTTCTCTGCCATATACTCCAAGGCAAGTGTTGTTGAGAAGAGGTAGGGGAAAAATAGATGGCGAGCAACCGATACGAAGACAGGCAGATTTGCCAATTTTTCGCTTTGTTTGTTCTTTTCATTCTTCACACACATCGCACACAACTCTTTCCAAGCCGCACCAACACTTACTTTTAAGCAATGTTAGTTGGCGTAGAACGATATATTCAAAAATACAGATTTTTTTTACACTTCAAAGCGAAAATTTTCTATTAGCGAATTTTTTTTATTTTTACGCTGTTGACATATCAACTATTTTCTTCCCAAAAGGGAAGGTGTAGCGCATTTTTACCATGCTCTACACCTTCATTTTCAAGTCAACTCTTGGCAAATTCAAGCACTCATGTCACCATTCATTCTTCTAAGTACGTGTACCCATACAAACCGGAACGATACATTGCCAAAAATTCTTTGCCTTGTGCAAGAGTAATTTTTGACTCTTTCACTGACGTACTTACCCATTTTTCCATCGTGCGGACAAGCTCTTTAGGATTGAACTGGACATATTCCAGCACGTCAGCAACGGTCTCACCTTCGATAATTTGTGCCACCTCGAATTCACCTTTTTTGTTCATCGTAATATGCACCGCATTGGTATCGCCGAAAAGATTGTGCAAATCGCCCAAGATTTCTTGATACGCTCCCACGAGGAACACCGCCAAATAATACGGTTCGTCCTTTTTGAGCGGGTGAACGGGCAGATACGAAGGATAGTCATACATCCCGATATATTTTTCGATTTTGCCGTCGGAATCGCAGGTTACGTCTTGCAGAGTTGCTTCTTGCGTGGGGCGCTCGTCAAGGCGATGAATAGGCGTGATAGGAAAAATTTGGTCAATTGCCCACGCATCCGGCAACGACTGGAAAAGCGAGAAATTACAGAAATACTTATCGGCAAGTACCTTCTGAAGCTGCTCAAACTCATCCGGTGCGTTTTTCATTTTTGCGGCGATTTTCTGCACTGCCCGGGCGATTGTCCAGAAAAGTTTTTCTGATTTCGCCCTCGTTGGCAGGTCGAGAATACCCAGCGAGAAAAGATTTAGCGCCTCTTCCTTGAGTTGCTGCGCATCGTGCCAATTTTCGCCGAGATTGCGTTGAACTAGGTTCTTGTAAATCGAAAACATATCCTGCACAATTTGATGGTCTTCGGCGGCAACTTTATCTTTTTCATCGTTCCAAATCGGCAGACTCGTTGCTTCCAGTACATTCAGCACCAGCACAGAATGGTGCGCGGTGAGCGCCCGACCGGATTCGGTAATAAGGTTCGGGTGCGGCAGTCCATACTTCTTACACGCCTCGCAAAGCATATACACTGCGTCGTCGGCGTACTCTTGCATGGAGTAGTTCATGCTGTTCGATGCCATAGAAGCCGATCCATCATAATCTACCCCCAAACCACCGCCAATATCCACAAACTGAATATTGCATCCGAGACTGCGAAGTTGAACGTAGAAGTGCGATACCTCGCGCAACCCCGCTTTGATGCGGCGGATATTCGTAATTTGGCTACCAAGGTGGAAGTGAATCATGCTCACACATTCCAACAAGTTATTATCACGAGCAAACTCAATTGCTTCCAATAATTCCGACGCATTCAGCCCAAACTTACTTTGGTCGCCGCCGGATTCTTCCCACTTGCCACTACCAGAATTGGTCAGTTTAATGCGGATACCGATATTGGGACGCACATTATTGCGTTCGGCAACGGTTTTGATGAGTTTTAACTCGTTCAATTTTTCAACCACAAGAAAAATCTCTTTGCCCATTTTCTGCGCCAGCAGCGCCAACTCGATAAATTCTTCGTCCTTGTAGCCGTTGCAAATAATGATGCTCTCAGGATTATCCATAATCGCTAAGACTGCCTGCAACTCAGGTTTCGAGCCAGCTTCCAGTCCGATATTGAACTCACGCCCATAACGAACGATTTCTTCCACGACGTGCTTTTGCTGATTGACTTTGATAGGGTACACGCCGAAGTAGCGCCCTTCAAAGCCGTATTCTTGTGCAGCAGTCTTAAAACATTGCGAAATCTGCCCTATGCGATCACCGATAATATCGCTGAAGCGCACCAAAATTGGGAGTGCTAAGTCTTTCAAGATAAGATCATCAACCAATTCTTTCAGGTCAACGGCAGGTCCTCCGGTACGGCGCGGTCGGACAGTTATATTACCCTTTTCATTGATACCGAAGTACCCGGCACCCCAGCCGTTCATGTTATACAGTTCGTAGGAATCGTCGGTGGACCAAGCTCTCATGGTGAATTACGGATTAGAAATGAGGAATGTGGAATTACAGTAAAAGAAGTGCAAAAATAGTCAGATTCTACCAACTTTCGCATAGTTTTACGTGAATAGATTTCGCTTTTGACAAGTATTTTGATAATTTTACATTTCACGGTCAATCACAATGATTCGCCGACCGTTTCCCTTAGCGCGTTCTCGTCCGCGCTTCCAACTATATGAGTCATGAAACCTGAATCCATTCTTTCATTACCTGTCCTTACACATCGCAACGGCACTGCGCCGCCACTAGAGAGTACGCAAGATGCTCTTCCCGACGCAGTACGCATCAAAGAGCAGTTCGTTGAGTTTTTGCGCGAGAAAAAATATCGTAATACCCAAGAACGCTATCTCGTCTTAGATGGCGTTCTTGAGCGAGAAGAACATTTCAGCGCTGATGAACTTTATCTGGCTCTTCGCACGAAAAACGTACAGGTTTCTCGTGCAACGGTCTATTCCACCCTTGACCTTCTGACACGCTGCAACATCCTTGTTAAGCATCGCTTTCAAGGAGATAGTGCCCGATTCGAGCTTGCCGATAAGATGCCAAACCACGACCATCTTATTTGTACTGAATGTGGATATATCGTAGAATTTCAGGAAGATACATTGAGCGAAATTCAAGACCGCGTTGCCGCACAAAACGGTTTTAAGCCGCTTAAACACTCGCTGCAAATCTTTGCAGTATGCCAAGATTCGCGGAACTGCGAACACAATCGTACATAGGCAGATTCAGCCCGTACAGCAACAAAGAAGGCATCCAAACATTTTTGGATGCCTTCTTTGCTATAATTTCATCGTACCTAAATTTTGCTTCAAAACTTTAGGCTCTGGCAGCAACAGCATGAACACCGACCGCTGCGGCAATTGCATCGGCAAGATGCTCAAGTGATTGTATCTCGTCGGCAATACCTTCATCCACCACTGCTTTGGGCATACCGTAAACGACACAAGATTCTTCGTCCTGTGCAATCACATAGCCGCCTTTTGCATTCAATTTTTTCAACCCTGCCGAGCCATCACGTCCCATACCGGTCATAATGACACCCACAGCGTGTCCGCCAAAAGCATCTACGACGGACTCAGCGGTAATATCTACTGAGGGGCGATGCAATGTTTCGGCAGGTTCCGGTGTAACATGAATAGTACGTTGGTCTTTGCCAATTTTCAAATGGAATCCCCCAGGTGCAATAAGCACTAATCCTGGCTCTAAGACATCACCTTCTTGTGCTTCACGTACGGTAACGTGGGAAAGCGTATTTAAGCGATCGGCAAGAGACTTAGTAAAATGCGCCGGCATATGCTGAACAATCAGCATCCCGACAGGAAAATCTTTTGGCAGACGAGGTACAACCTGATGCAGAGCAAGTGGACCGCCTGTAGAAACACCCAAGATAACAACCTTAGCGTGTCCGGGGGAGGGACGTTTTCTTCCTGTCAATCGCACTTCGTGTAGGGGCTTCGTTGGTGGAGGTGATGCAACCATTGGTGTCGGCATATCGCTTCCACCATCCTGCATGGATTGTTGACGACGACGAGCAATACGCTCCTGCAAAGAGAGACGTTCAGTAGAGTCATCGGCTTTTGTGGGAGTAGCTGTGGGCGAAGAGGCTCTACGAAAACCCAACCCACCAAGCAAGGAGGGACGACTCAGTCGTGAGCGCACACCGGCGCTCTGTGTAATTGCCTTGACTTTACCGACCAGTTCATCGCGCATGGTTTGCTGAATGGTAAGCGTAGATTGCTTGGAGATAAAATCAACAGCACCCAATGAGAGTGCGTCAATCGTTGCCTCCGCACCTTCGGTCGTAATACTACTAACCATAAGAACAGGCGTTGGATTCTGTTCCATAATTATTCGTAATGCTTCCAAGCCGTTCATAATAGGCATCTCTACGTCCATCGTAACAATGTCCGGTCTGAGTTCGGCAACTTTTTCCACTGCTTCCTTGCCGTTATTGGCAAGTCCGACAATTTCAATATCCGGCTCACTTTGAAGCATTGTAGAAAGCGCTTTACGCACAAATGCTGAGTCGTCAACAATTAAAACCCGTATTGGTTTCATGATAATTTGATAGTAAAATCTTCTCTCGTTTGCCAAACCAATCAAGGAGAAAGCACTTGATTGCTCGTTTTCGGAAGTATTATCCTTGTTGCTGCCAGACGGAAGCGGTAATCGTATGGGCAGCTTGGATAAGTTCTTCAATATCAAGAATCATAATCACACGCCCGTCACCCAAGATAGTGGAACCAGACATTCCACGAATGTGACCAAGGTATTCACCAAGCGACTTAATCACAATTTCCTTCTGTCCTAAGAGTTCATCCACCACCAAGCCGAGCCGCTTATCAGCAAGACCGACGACGACGACATAGCGGTTTTCAAGTGTATCTTCGGCTCCTACTTTGACCGATTTATCTGTATCAGCTACGGGAGTTTTAAGAACTTTATCCATTCGGATAAGTGGAAACACCTGATTACGGATGCGAATAACCTCGTTTTGATTGACACTGTAAATCTGATTCAGATCGGTATTGACTACTTCAACTACCGCGCTCAATGGCAGGGCATAGATTTCTGAATGAACACGGACAAGCAAGCCCTGAATAATAGCCAATGTGAGGGGCAACTTGATGGTAAACGTTGTGCCAGCGCCGATTTTAGAATCAACCTCAATAATTCCTTTGAGTTTTTGGATGTTCGTACGAACAACATCCATACCGACTCCACGCCCCGAAACACTTGTTACTTTCTCGGCAGTACTAAAGCCGGGCATAAAAATCAGGCTAAAAGCATCTCGGTCGGTCATTGTTTGAAACTGCTCGTTGGTAATCAATCCTTTTTCAAGCGCCTTGCGTTTGAGCATCTCCGGATCAATTCCCTTACCATCATCAATAATACTAACGACGATGTGATTACCTTCGTGCTGTGCGTCAAGAATGAGCGTACCCTTATTGATCTTGCCAGTTTTTTCGCGCTCACCCGGATGTTCAATACCGTGATCGCAAGAGTTGCGAATCATATGAACAAGCGGGTCGTTTAATTCTTCAATAATGCCCCTATCAAGCTCTGTTTCTTCGCCGCGCAAGACGAGTTCAATATCTTTACCAAATTCTTTAGAAAGGTCGCGCACGATACGAGGTGCTTTTTGAAAAATTTTAGAAATCGGCACCATCCGAGTTTTCATGATTGCCGATTGCAGTTCTGTCGTAATAAAATCAATCGTGGAACTGGTTTCTTGCAATTCACGCAAAAAGTCATGGTTTTCGTAGCGCTGCATGAGTTCTTGTGTTACCTGCGCAAGACGATTGCGCCCCAGTACCAACTCGCCGGACAGATCCATGAGCGTTTCCAAACGATTCACATCTACGCGAATCGTGGTTTCCGTTGCGGCAGCGGCAGCTTTCTTATCATCAGGGACAGGTGTGTCTTTGCCTGCGGTTGTAGTTTTTTTCGGAGTTATCGGCTCTGGTGCTTTTGGCGTAGCAATACTTGGCACAGCAGCAGCCACAACTTGCTGTTTAACTGGCTCAGGAGCGGGAATACTAGAAATCTCTTCAACCACTGCTAATGGTTCGCTTATTTCAGTCGCGGGATTACTGGTAACAACACTTGGTTGCATAGTTCGGTTAATCTCAGCAAAGGCGTTCGCAATCATCGACAACTCATCATCGGTGAAATAGTCGCCTTGCGTACCGAACGTCTTATCATTGAGAATACTATCGACAAGCGTTGGAGAACCTGCCGGGGGCGGTGCCGGAGCATCGGGCACTGTACTCGGGGTTGCAACAGCAGCAGCCACAACTTTAGGAGCTGCGTCAGGATGACCAATTTTAGTGAGCTTGTCCATCGTCTTGGAATAATCTACCGGCTCAAGATCCCCTGCTTGTGCTTTTTTAAGAAGCATTTTCAACCAATCATAAACTTCCAGGAGTGCATCAACAATTTCTGCATTAACCTTGAGTTCAGCCTTACGAAGTTTGTTGAGAATATCTTCAGCATGGTGAGTAATCTCCGTTATCTGCTCAAACCCCATAAAGGACGATGTTCCCTTAATGGTGTGAAAACTGCGAAAGACGGAGTTCAGCAGATCAAAGTTTTCCGCTTGCGACTCCAGCTGCATCAAGTCTTGGTCAAGAGTGTCGAGAATTTCTTGTGTTTCAATGAGAAAACTATCAAGAAGTTCCTTCATTTCGTTATCGAGAGCGCCTGACATAATGGTACTTTGGACGATAAACGGTAGGGGTGTCGTGAGTTAATAACTAAAGAGAATAAGGCTTGAAAAGAGATTCTATCATCACTTGAATAGCGCATCAATGTCATCTTGCGATGCAGAGTCGTTAGCTTTTCCTCCACCAAAGAGTGCATCAATGTCATCTTGTGATGCAGGATCAGCAGTTGGCGGCGGCGCAGCAGTTGACGGGACAATCGGTGCCGATGCTTGAGTGGGGGCGGCAATACCATTCAGAAGTGCATCAATATCATTTTGCGAAGATGTTGTGCTACTCGGTATCGAACCACCGCTTTGGAACGAGGCGAGAATAGAATCTACGTCATTTTGACGATTAGGGTCGCCCGAAAGTGCCGAACCAACGTCGGAATCAAAGGCTACAGCACGGTGCAGCGAAGACACTTGCGTAGCGTGTGTTTCTTCTTGAACGGGGCGACGAGTAGATGCTGTGATAAGTTCACCGATTTCTGTATTACGGAAATGCACCATAATCTCACCAAGTTTACTTTGAACGGTTTGCAGCAAGCTATTCACTGCCGCCAACTGTTGAGAAGTAATATCTTGAACTTGCAGCGACATCATAATTTGCGTTGAGTCCATCCGAATGCTTTCCAATAATTTTTCGGAATTATTGACCAGCTCTTCTGAGACTTCAGGCTTTTGGAGAACAGCCACAGCAGATTTGATATTATCCACGTAGTGCGCTGAAGATTGTCCACCCTCACGATTTTCAATTTTCCGAATAACGTCAATGATACGTGAATAGACAGAATCTTTTTCTTCTGTTGCTATTGTCTCATTCCTTTGGAGTTCGTTCACTGCTTCAATAATTTTCTCATGCTCAGAGCGGTTTTGGCGCTGCATTTGGATAAGTTGCTTCATATTTGAACTTATCACATCGGCTTTGTAGCTAAGCCCATCTAAGGTGTCGAGTATTTCAGTAGTAGCAAGCTCAGTAGCCTTTGTTACCGAGGAAAGTTGCTGCGCTGCTTTCGGCATTTTGGAGAGATTTTCCTCAATAGAGGCATTGATATTCTCCAATAGCGGCGTTACTTCTCGGATAAAAAGAAATACTTCCTCCAAAAAAGGAATAACACGCTGTCCGAACACAAAGAGCGCTTTTAACTCTTCGGTTTTGTGCAGCATTTCATTGATTTCACCTACACGCATAATGGACAGTCTCCGGTGTGATGCGAGTACAGAAATGAAGGCAAATAACCAAAACAAGAAAGGATGACATATTATCCTATATAAGTGAATGCTATTTGAATAATAATTTGACAAATGAAGTCAAGAAATTCAAGCAACATATCACTTTCTTGCAATTTTTTGCATTCAAGGTTGATTTGTTAGTGCAATCAATTCCTCAATTATTGTGCCGAATCGCTCAATAAAGGGCGTGTGCGGCATCAACAAATTAAGTAGCGATTACATCACAGATAAGCAGCGCCTATCTTCGCAGACAGATAATCAAGAGGGTAGTACGCAGGAAAGAAATTGTGTAGGCAAAAGCCTCGCAGAACCTAAGTAAAGCATGAACAGAGCCTGATTACACGGTTTTCTTACGCATTGGGCACGATAGCTTGAATCTTTTCTTTGAGGACAGCCGGTGTGAAGGGCTTCACGATATAATTATTCACTTTGGCTTGAAGCGCTTGCACGATATCTTCTTTGATACCGCGCGTCGTGACCATGAGGACAGGAAGTGTGCCAAAGGTCGCGTCATTACGGATTGCTTTTGTTAATTCCAGACCGTTCATATTTGGCATATTCCAGTCGGTAATCACAAAATCAATTTTTTCCGTATAGAGAATTGCAAGCGCATCTTGCCCGTCGCTCGCCTCAACTACGTCGTTGTAGCCGAAACTGTGAAGCGCGTTGATTACAATGCGGCGCATCGTTGGCGAGTCATCAACAACAAGAAATTTCATAGCAACTCGTTAATAAATAAGTTGATAGATATAAGAAATCTGTTTATTCCTTAATAACGGCGTACTAATGTACACAGTAATATAAAAGCAGGAAAAGAATTTATCAAATGTATTTTGATACCTCGTACTGAATCTTTTTCATATTGAACGGTTTGACGATGTAGGAATTTGCTCCTGCTTGCATTCCACGCTCAATATATTGGGCATCCGCCAACGATGATAAGATGATAATTGGCAACTCACTATACGTCGCATTTTGCCGAATCGTACGTACTAATTCAAAGCCATCTACATTCGGCATATTCAAATCCGTAATCACCAAATCTACTTTTTCTTTGGGAAGAATCTCCAACGCATCCATACCGTCCACAGCCGAAATGACGCGGTAACCGCCCGACTTCAGCGACAATGCGATGAACTTTCGCACCGACATGGAATCATCCACTGTAAGAATTGTTTTTTTCATAATAATCTTTTAACATTCCAAACGGGAAACGGTATTGCGTGATTTCGTCTTAACTACAGAAATAAATATACGTGCGGTATTGCTCTTTTATCATTCTTTTTTATACGCAATGGTCTTTGGAAAATGGACAAGTTTGAATGCCTTCGATACACCATGCAATGATTCGGAATAGCCAATAAATAAATATCCCGTTTTATTCAGCGCATCATATAAATCCGCAACGACTTGCTGTTTGGCAATAGTATCAAAGTATATCAGTACATTGCAACAAAAAATCACGTCAAATCCTGTCATGGTGCGCATCGTGGGCGTATCATAGAGATTGACGCACATAAATTTCACCTGACTGCGTACCTCCGGAGTAAGGACATATTTATCGCCATCACGGGTGAAGTATTTGTTCAAATAATGGGCAGGCATATTACGCACAGAATACTCTTTGAAAACACCTGACCGAGCTTTTTCCAGTACTGCTGTGTTGATGTCGCTACCGACAATTTCAAAAGTAAATCCTGGGAACTGTGGCTTAATGCGCTCCAGTATAAGCATTGACATTGTATAGGCTTCTTCACCTGAAGAGGATGCAGCACTCCAAATACGAAGTTTTTTATTACCCTGTGCTTGCTTTGCTTTAAGAATTTCCGGTAAAATCACCTGCTCTAAAGCCTCAAACTGGGGAGGATTACGAAAGAAATATGTTTCGTTAATCGTTACCACTTCAAAAAGACTGGGCAGTTCTTCCCGTGCAGCAGCGGAAGTTGAAATAAGACGAAAATACTCATCAAAGGTCGTAAGATTGTGTGCCTCAAGGCGTTTTGCAATACGCCCTTCAAGAAGATATTTTTTGTTCTCTGTAAAAGAAATCCCACACTGCTCATAAATAAAATCCCGAAACCTCTTGAACATTGCTTCATCCATTTTAGGAGCATTCCCATTATCAAGACTGAGCAATGAGGGCGGAATAAAAATTTGTCCCAACTGGCTTTTATCGAACACGCTGCCGGCAGGAGGAACAGTGCCACTATTCAAGCCTGTACCAGAGGCTCCGGTAGGCATCGCAGACGCACCTTCGGAACCCGATTCTGAAGAATCGGATTGCGGTGCAGAAGGACGATGATTTGTACTTCCCTGTCCAAAACGGAATTTATCGAACAAGTCTGATGCCATGGTGATGTAGTGCGTGAACAAGCATGAGTAAGAACAAGACCATTACGGAAGAACGACTTCCCGTACATTATAGAACTGAACAAATTGTACAGCATCTTCGATACGATGCTCTTCACCTGAAGTAATTTCGTCGGAAAGCAGATGAATAGCCGCATCACGACTGACTGCAAGTAAAAACTCAATAATATCTCGTCGGTGGTCTTGCACCACTGCCAGATATTGCCGCATGACAGACTGAATCGCTATTGCGCCATTTTCTCCCTGCAAAGAAGGCAGCAATCCTGCTAAAAAGCCCAATATTTCGGTTATCTGCACATTCGATTCGTCAAGAACCTGAAATAAACGATCAAAAAACTCTCGTGCCACAGCGGGAGTAGAACTGACAAGAACAATCGAAAGAATATGCTGCTGGGTCTCAGGATTATTTCGAGTAATTTCATGGAGAAGCGCAGGCACATCGTCCTCATCGTATTCTTTACCAAGTGCCAATAGACCTGCTATGCGCGTATCCGGCTCATCATCAAGCAATGCTTGATAAGCAATATTTCTGAGTTCGTCCGGTAACTCCACAGCAACCTGCAAACGGAAAGCAATGCTGTATATTGTCCTTAATAGTACCAACTGAACGTCATCACCAACTTTGGGTAAAAGTGCGAGAAGTTTATGGGCAATGCCAATTTCATCGGCACAGACGGCAAGAGCATCAATGGCGCTAATTTGAATAAACTCATCCGGCTCGTCCATGAGTTTTAGCAAGAACTCTTGCGCTTGCTTACCGCCCAAATTGCCAACAGCAGCAACGACGTAAGGGCGAACAATCTCGTCGTCGTACATAGCAACGATGTCACCAAGATGCTCAGTCGCTTTCAAAAAGCCAAGCGATTCTACAGCCGCACAGCGAACATTATCATCTACATCGCTCAAGAGCTTGCGTACGTGCGGGATTGCAGCCGGATTATTGCTCAGTCCAATAATATCACAAGCAAACTTGCGATTGTCTTCTTTTGCGTCGGATAGGTATGGGTAGAGGGCATCGGCGGCGGCGGCACCAAATTTGAGAAGCACATCTCCGGCAAGGTTCCGTACTTCGATATCTTCTTGTGTAATAAGCGGCGCAACTGCTCCGGCGCGAATGGAAATGGGAACATTGTTTGCCCGCTCCAGTGCAAGAGCACAAATATCACGAACCCCTTTATCGGCATCCGTTAAGCCTTTGGCAAAAGCAACGATAACTTCACTATCGGAAAGATTCAACCCTATCAGCTCCTCTGCTGCACGTCGGCGAACGGAGGCATCGGTAGCAGTCAGCATAGATGAAATACGGTCTTGTGCGTTCATGGCTACTAGTTCACAGTGATAGAAGAAGAAACAACGTAACTGTTTAGGTAGGCAAATTAACGTTTTTTGTTAAATTTCGGCATATTTTCTATTGCCATTATTCCAATAATCCCAAAAACCAGATGATTTTGTAAAAATGGCAATAGGAATCGTAAAAAAACAGACGCTTTATAACA
>JANYDO010000018.1 GCA_025363605.1 Candidatus Kapaibacterium sp. | reverse complement strand
TTTTGAGGTCGTGTGCAACGATGCCCAAAATCTCATTTTTCTCTCGGTTGAGTTCTGCAAGTTCGTAATTACGTTGATGAACAGACTCAATAGAAGTCTGAAGTTCTGTATTGGTGAGTTCAATTTCCGTTGCTTGTTTTTCTAAAATTGATTGCTGGCGTAAAATCTCGTCGTTAGTGCGCTTGAGTTCATCTTCAGAACGCTTTTTAAGACGATAGCGATTGGCAATAAGCAAAGCGAGGATAACAAGCAAGCCAACTCCAGCTAGAAGAGAATTCCGTAGCAGTGACAATCTCTTGATTTGGGCTTCTTGCTTCGAGGATTCCAACTGCATTTGGAGATTCATGGTGTTATTCTGCATTTCAGCAGAAAACAAGGAATCACGCAGCCCGGAGTAGTGCTTGTAGTAGTAGAGTGCGCTATCATATTGCTTCGCATTGTCGTAAATTTCTGAGAGTACGATATAGGAAATCTTGAGTTCTTGGCGAAAGCCAAATTGCCGGGCAATAGATTCTGCCCTGAGTGCATAGTGCAAAGCGGAGTCCGTACGACCTAAGCGACCATAACTCAAGCCAAGCGTATGCAAGGCAGCCACCATAGAACGACGGTCTTGTGACTGTTGGGTAGCTTCTAGCGCGAGCAGCGCATACACTCGCGCATTAGAATATGCGTTCTGTTGTACGTAATAGTCGCTAATGTTGAGCCAAGACCACACAATATGCGGGCTACCGACTTCTTTGAATAATTGTTCGGTGTAAAGAAGTGTATCGAGTACATTGTCGTATTTCTTCTGGCGAATATAGCAGACTGCAATGTTATTCAAGACCGTTGCAATACGCTCTTTGTTCTGCATGGTTCGATGAATTTCGAGTGCGCGGCGATAATTTACGAGCGCTTTTTCGTACTTCTCTTGAGCACGGTAAATGTCCCCGATGAGATTCGACGAGCTGGCAATACCGGGCAAATGCTCTGCTTGCTCAAATGCTGCTAACGCCTGAAATTGATGATCCAGTGCCATGTCGTATTTACCCTGATTTTCATAGACCTGCCCGATGCTGCGCAAGGCATAGCCCACACCCAACTTGTCATCAAGTTTCTCAGCCAGCATCTGTGCTTGCCGAGCATACATGAACGAGGAATCAAGCGCTATGTAACGATATTCCCGCGAAAGGTCGTTGAGAATTTGTACACGTTCTTTATCCGTGGCAGCATTGAGTACAGACTTTAAGCTATCTATACGTTGCATACTCAGTACAGGCACGATGGCACTAAAAATCAGGAGCATCCAACAGCAAACAAGGTGACTATGACGGCGACACACCAGCGATGATAATGTCACCGTTGGCTTTATTCCTTTTGCGAGGTATCGAAAAATGGAGTTGTGATTGCTCATAGACACAGAAAAAAATCGCGTAGTATAAGACTGCTAGAGAAGTATAAGACTGCTAGAGAGGTTCAGCAATATGAGGATCAAGACCACGATAGTCTGTTTCATACTTCTTATCGCACTTCAGCACCCGCTTCAATACCCGCTTTTTCGGGTGTGACGAGCGAGAGCGAGCCGTCGGGCATATTGGCAGCAAGCAACATTCCTTGTGATTCTTGTCCCATCAGTTTTGCAGGCTTCAGATTTGCAACGACTGTTACCACTTTGCCGACCATTTCCTCAGGTGTATAGTATTTGCCGATGCCGGCGAGGATTTGACGCTTTTCCGTGCCGAGGTCAACTTGCAATTTTAGTAGTTTATCCGATTTCGGTACGCGTTCGGCTTCCAGAACTTTGCCCGTGCGAAGCTGAACGTTCTTGAAATCATCAATCGAAATCAGATTTGTCGCCACCGCTGGCGTACTATCTGGTGCTGGACTGGTCATTGGCAGAGAGGGTTGTGGTAGATTGCTTGTTTGCGCTCCACTTGGAGGCGCTATATTGGTAGAAGCGGCACCGGCAGAAGTTGCACTGGCAGGATCTGCATTTGCAGTGGTTGCATTTGCAGGAATTGCGCCAAGTTTCGCCACCTGCCGTGCAACGACATCATCTTCGATTTTGCCAAAAAGAATCTTCGGCTCTTGCAGTAATGCTTGCTCCGCGACAAGCGGCAGGGCAAGCGATTGCCAGCTTTTTTCACTTTTCTCAGCACCGACCAATGCTAAAAGTAAAGCGGAAGAGTTCGGTAAAATCGGTTCAAAGGCAATACCGAGCGAACGAATGAGTTGAGCGCAGACGTACAGCGCTTTTGCGGCTTCCGCGGGATTATCTTTCATGGATTTCCACGGAGCAACATCGTTGAAATACTTATTGGCAGCGCGGGCAAGATTCATGGTTTCGGTGACGGCATCGCGGAAACGGAAAGCGCGATAATTCGCCTCAATCTTCCGTGCGCCCAGCGTGAGTGCCGCTATGATGCGCACATCGTCTGCCGAAAAGTAGTGCAGATATTTCGTGTGCAAGGCTTCAACGGCTGCATCGGCTGTTGCAGCGTTATAGGCGGCAATGTCGCCATTGAGCAGTTTCCATGCTTCCGGCAATTTCGCAAGATTTGGCGGTAGCGCGGGTACACGCCCAGCAAAATTTTTCTGCATAAACTGCGCCACACGGTTGACAAAGTTACCAAGAATAGCGGCAAGTTCGTTGTTGACGCGGGCTTGGAAATCGCGCCACGTGAAGTCGGCATCTTTAGTTTCGGGCATATTCATCGCAAGCGTGTAGCGAAGCGCGTCCACGTGCTGCGGTTCAGGAAATTCCACAAAATACTCTCGTAAATCAATCGCCCAATTCCGTGATTTCGAGAATTTCTCACCTTCCAAATTCAAAAACTCATTTGCCGGCACATTCGTCGGAAGCACGTAATTACCTCGTGCGTGAAGCATTGCCGGAAACATAATCGTGTGAAAAACGATGTTGTCTTTGCCCAAGAACGCAATGTAACTTATGTCATCGTCCTTCTGCGTTTTGCCATCCGGCACTATCCACCAATCTTTCCACGCATCGGGTTTGCCTTGCTGTGCTGCCCATTCTTTTGTTGCGGAAATATACCCCAAGACCGCATCGAACCACACATAAATCACTTTGCCTTTTGCTTCCGGCAGAGGCACAGGTACGCCCCACGTCAGGTCGCGTGTGATAGCGCGGTCGCTCAAGCCTTGTTTCAGCCACGAGCGCGTTTGCTGCACGACGTTATCTTTCCATGCCGCACTATTGCTTGCGATATAGTCTTCCAGCATGGTTTGAAAATCGCCGAGTTTGAAGTACCAATGCGTTGTGTTTTTCACAATCGGCGTTTTGCCGGAGACAAGGCTGCGCGGGTTCTTGAGGTCAAGCTGGTTGTAGTATGCTCCGCAACGGTCGCATTGGTCGCCCCGTGCTTTGTCAAAACCGCAGTTCGGACAAATGCCTTCCACATAGCGGTCGGGCAGGAACATATTCGCATCAGCATCGTAGAACTGCGCTTCTTCTTTTTCCGACATGAAGCCCTTGCCGAGCAAATCAAGAAAAAATTCTTGCGTGGTCTCGACATGGCGCGGAATGGACGTGCGCGAGTAAATATCGAAGCTCATGCCAAAAGCCTGCAACGCCGCACTATTAGCGGTGTGGTAGCGGTCAATGATGTCTTTGGGCGCAACGCCTTCTTTTTCGGCTGCAATGGAAATCGCAACGCCGTATTCGTCCGAGCCACCAATGTACAAGACGTTTTCACCGACAAGGCGCAGAAAGCGCACGTACAAGTCGGCAGGTAAAAACGACCCGGCAACATGACCAAGATGCAGATAACCGTTTGCGTAGGGAAGAGCGGAAGTAACAAGTGTTCGTTTCATTCTTTGGGGTAATTCAAGCGTAGAGTTGAGGCGCTAGTCTGTTTCAAACACGCCAAAATACATATTTTCGTAAACTTTCCGCGATATTTCCGAAAAAGTCTTGCGCGGAAACTACGAAAAAGTTACCATTTTGCAAGAGGTTGGTTTGCATAAAAAGCTGTACATTTGTGGCGTGTCCTTGAATTCTCTCCATAACACAGGTACACTACTACCACACCAATCACCAGCAATAAAACGATAAAGCGATAAGCACTATGCAAATTCTTTTTAAGACCGCCGTCGAGAAGCCATACAACGATGTGATAGCAGGATTCACTCTTGACCTTTTTGAACGCCTTTCTCCCAAAAGTCCACCCGTCAACGTAAAGCGCTTCGACGGCTGCAAGCAGGGCGACGAGGTGCATATCGAAATGGTCGTTCCCGTGCTGAATCGTACCGAAGAATGGATAAGCCGTATCGTCAAGGCAGGCGAAATCTCAGGACACGACACCTTCAACGACGAGTGGTATTTTATTGACGAAGGCGTGAAATTACCGTTTTTTCTGACCTATTGGCGGCACGTGCATCGGGTTGTGAAAGCAGAAGATGGTAGTGCGGTGATTATTGACGACATCGAATACCGTTCGCCGTGGTACATGATGCCTGCGGTACACCTCGTGCTGTCGGGACAATTTGCGGCGCGGCAACCAATTTATCGGGAGTATTTTAAGAAATGAAACGTCCTTTGAAGCATTTTTTATTTTCTCGTGGTGACGCAAATACCGCACTTTTCCTCGCTCCGTGGGTGCTGACGTTGGCAGTTTTTTGGCTCTATCCGCTTGGGTATGCGCTCTATCTGAGCATGACAAAATACTACACGCTCAGAAACGAAGCGGTCTTTGTGGGGCTGAGTAACTATGCGCATATCCTGCGGGACGGTTTTTTCTGGCAGGCGCTCCAGAATACCGCGCTCTTCAGTTTCGGCACGATTCCTTTCACGACGGCATTGGCGCTTCTGCTGGCGATAGTGCTCAACTCTACGCCACGCTTTCAAGGCTTTTTTAGAGCGGCATTATTTTTGCCTTCGGTAACGTCGCTTATTGTTCTGGCGCTTATTTTCAGTAATCTGTACGCCTCCGACGGCTATCTGACCGCGATTTGCCGACTCTTGCACGTGCCGTTTCCTGCTCGCGGTTGGCTGCAAGACCGCTCCACAGCTTTGCCCAGCATTATGGCAATGGATGTGCTGATAGCAAGCGGCTACTACATGGTGCTTTTCCTTGCCGCGCTGCAATCCATTCCGCGCGACCTCTACGAAGCGGCAGAATTGGTAGGCGCGTCGGCGTGGCAGAAATTCCGGCATATCACGCTGCCAATGCTGCGCCCCACGTTGTTGTTTGTCATTGTCGTTAATACTATTCGGGCATTTCAGATTTTTGTGGAAATTTACGTGATGACGCGTGGCGGACCCCTCGGCTCGACCACAACGCTGATTTACTCCATTTATGCAAACGCCTTCGACAAGTCCGATATGATGGGCTATGCGTGTGCTTTGGCGTATATTGTGTTTGTGATTATTTTGCTTTTTTCGCTCATGCAAATGTGGCTTCTCAGAGCAAACAAAGCGGTTGGCGAGTAAATGCACTCCGCCCGCAATCTCAAGCGCATGGGGGTTACCAACAGCAGATATTTACTCTACCATCGGACTTTAGCGTCGATGTAATTGATACGTTATAGTAAAAACCTAGGTTTTCACTCTTCCTCACCACCTATTCCGTCCGTTGCCATGGAATCTTTCGACCCGCGCGTTCTTTCGCACGCTTGCTTTCTGGCGTTTATTTACGCACTCTTGGCGCTGGGCGCATCGGCGTATCGGCAGATTCTTGACGATTTCGCCGCAAAAGATGTAAAGTTGGGCGAAGACCTCGACACGTCCTACGACCCCTTTATGATGGTGATTTTAGGCGGTATCGTCGCGCTGACTGCTCTCTTCACGTGGATAGCACTGGCGTGGAGCGAAGCCAGAATTGAGCTGTACGTCGTGCCGCTTTGCCTTCTCATCAACTTTATGCAATTTTACTACCGTATGCACCAGCAGCGTCTCCAAATCAAGACTCTGGGCTTAGTGGGGCGGACAATTTTCGAGGAAGGTTGGCGTATAGTCCGCTACGACAACATTCATCTTGTGGAAGTCGAGCAAGACCCGATATGGGACACGGTAGTGATGTATTACACCGACAAAGCAGACGCGACGGGCAAAGATGCCATCGAGTTTCGCCGCCGCATGACGCATCGCATGAGAAAAGAACTCGTCGAAGCACTGGAAATGCGCACGAGTGCAAAGATTTTTACCAAAGAATCGGGTAAACAGTCGTAATTTGGACAGCCAATAAGTGGCAGTAATTGTGAATCAAATGTAGGTTGTGTGTTTCAAACATTTTTATCGCTATTTCCATGAAAAACTCTATCCGTATCGCTTCAGGACAAGGTTTCTGGGGAGACCTGCTTTCGGCACCGCTTGCTCAGGTGAGCCGGGGCAACATTGATTATCTGATGATGGATTATCTTGCCGAAGTAACTATGTCCATCATGCAAAAGCAAAAACTCAAAAATCCTGCGCTCGGCTACGCAAAAGATTTGGTCGAAGTGTGCGAGGAAATTTTGCCGCACTTGGTCAAACACAACATCAAACTCATCACCAACGGCGGCGGCGTGAACCCGCTTGCTGCGCGGGATGCAATTTTCGCTGTGGCGCGAAAGCTCGGCATTACGGGCTTGAAAATCGGTGTGGTGATGGGTGATAATATCCTCACCAAGATTGATGATTTCGTGGCGGACGGACACGCGATGAAACATATGGAAACCGGGCAGCCAATCGCGGAAGTGAAAGATAAACTTCTGAGCGCAAACGTTTATTTGGGCGCGTTCCCGATAGTGGAGGCATTGAAGCAGGGTGCAGATATTGTCATCACCGGGCGCACCACCGACACTGGGCTGACGCTTGCGCCGATGATTCACGAGTTTGGCTGGAGCGCGGACGACTGGGACAAACTCTCGGCGGGAACTGTCGCGGGACACATCAACGAGTGTGGCGCACAGGCGACGGGCGGAAATTTCCTCGGTGATTGGCGGAGTTTGCCGGATATGGCGAATGTAGGCTTCCCGATTATTGAAGCATTTCCGAATGGTGAATTTATTGTTACCAAGCATGACGGCACGGGCGGTCGCGTCAGCCGCGAGACCGTCAGCGAACAACTCTGGTACGAAATTGGCGACCCGGCGGAGTACATCACGCCGGACGTGGTGGCGGACTTCACGAGTATTCGACTGGAAGATGTCGGCAAAGACCGAGTGCGCGTCTTCGGTATTACGGGCAAGCCCAGTACGCCATTCCTGAAGGTATCAGCAAGTTACGCCGATGGCTACTTGGCGTTTAGCTCGCTTACCTACTCCGCGCCGGACGCACTTGAAAAAGCCCAAATGGGTGATAAAATCTTGCGTACGCGACTCTTGGATAATTTGAAACTACACTTCGATGAGATTCGCACGGAGTTTATCGGCATGAATGCTTGTCATGGCGGGATTGCCAAAGTGATTGAGCCAAATGAAGTGATGATGCGGATAGGAGTGCGCTCACGCGACTTCAAA
>JANYDO010000563.1 GCA_025363605.1 Candidatus Kapaibacterium sp. | reverse complement strand
CAACGCCGTATGCCCGTAATGCTATCTTCGCAGGGCTATTTCCTGACGAAATCCAGAAACACTATCCCGAATGGTGGGTGGACGGAAGCGGAGACGACCACGGGCAAAATCGCCATGAAAAAGACCTTCTCAATAAGTTTCTTGAGCGCCGTCGTATCAAGCTCCGCAACGATGTGAAGTACGTGAAAATTATTGATACCGATTTTGGCAAAAAGATTGAAGGCGAGATTCTGAGCTATGCAAACAATCATCTGAATACTATCGTTGTCAACGTGGTGGATATGATTGCTCACTCGCGCTCGGACTATCCAATCTTGAAAGAAATTGCACCAAATGAATCCGCATACCGCTCACTGACACGCTCGTGGTTTCAGCATTCAAGCCTCTACGGTATGCTGAAGGCAATATCAAGCATTAAAAACGCGAAAATTATTATTACCACCGACCACGGCTCTGTTCGCTGTATGCGTGGCGCAAAAGCACTCGGCGACAAGGATACTTCTACGTGCTTACGCTTTAAGTTCGGACGTAATGTCAAAGCCGATAAGCGCAACGCACTTATTATTGATCATCCTGACGAATATCACTTGCCCAAGCCGGGCGTAACGACGAATTATATTATTGCCAAAGAAGATTACTATTTTGTGTATCCCACGGACTACAATCATTATCTCAATCATTACCGAGATAGCTTCCAGCACGGCGGTATTTCGCTTGAGGAAATGATTCTGCCGGTGATACATCTCGAAGCTAAATAGCGAACAACGAAGGCAGAGAGCCGTTATCAGCGTGATAATGCTTTCTGCCTTTTTCCACTAAACTCTTTTTCTGCATGGAACGACAGCTACACACAACGCACAATAAAACGGAAACCGTTGACTTGGGCAAAGAATTTGCCGCACGACTTGTGCCGGGCGACATTATTGCTCTCTATGGCGACCTTGGTGCGGGTAAAACCGAATTTGTGCGCGGTGTTTGCGATTTTTTTAGTGTTGGCGATATTGTTTCCAGCCCGACGTTTACCATTATCAATTCCTATAGCGGAACGATGCCAGAGGAGGATGACGATGAAATTCGTATTTACCATCTTGATCTCTATCGTATCAATTCTGAACGTGAACTGAGCGAAATTGGATTTGACGAATGTATGGCAGCAGAAGACGCAATAAAGCTCGTCGAATGGGCTGAAAAAGCAGAAAATACTATGCCCCCGACACGATATTCCGTCATCTTCCGGCTCGACGACAATGAAGAAGATACACGCTACATAGAAGTACGCCGAACAGAAGTGACCGATGTCATAGAGCCTATCGTCCTGCTATGATGATCATTAACAATAACTTCGCAGCGACTACGCAAGCAAAAACGATGTAAAACCGACAAAAGATATACATTCAAACATTCACAAACCTAATACTTACAATTCTCCAACCTACAAGCCATGGCAAAACAACAACAGCGCACTCTGAGCAAACAGCGCACCAAGACAACCTTTTTCGCCTCTAACGACGAAGTTACGTCGTTTCAGATGTGGATGCTCATTCCCCTGCTTCTGAATCCTCTGCTTCTTATTAATAGCCTTTCGGCATTGCCTTTTAGCGGCATGATTCTCTGGACGGTTCTGGGAATAGTTGCTTGCTTTTTCACGATTCGCGCTCCTTGGACGCTTATCGCTGCAAACCCGCTCTACCTGATGAACGGCGTCCACACGGTAGATTTTTATATTAAAGCCATTTACATCGCAACCGTTTTCGCCCTAACGTATCTCTTTACCAAGTCCAATCGGAAGGAAAATGCGCCCTTGCAATTTACTATCCCAGAATTGCTTTGGCTTGGATACATGGTCTGGGGAACGATTGCGCTTACGTGGTCGTTTAATCCCGTCTTGGGCTATGAGCGCCTCGTTTACATTGCCGCATACGGTATCGGTGGTTATATCTTGGGCAAGCAAACGCAGTTCTGGAAATCCCGTTTATTCTGGGATGTCTTTGCTGCAACAGCTTTAATCGTAGGCATTATCAATCTCTGTATGTATTTCTTGGGTGATGATGCGAACGTACCAATGCAACATATCAATCTGGGTAAACCGTTCTTTGACCTCTCGTGGCGCTCCATTCTTTCGTTTGACTGGATTATGTCTGCCGGTCGCCCGTCTTCGACACTTGCTTTCCGCGCGTATGCCGCAACGTACTTGTCAATGTCGTTGCCTTTCTTGGCGTGGTATATGCTTTCCAAGCACGTGCAGACGCTTGGGCGATTCTTGTTCGCTTCGTCTGCCTTTGCTGCCACAACGATTATGCTTTTCCATATCCGCGCCCGCTCGGGCTGGATTAGCTTTTTTGTGACTTTTTCTGTTCTTGCGATAATTTTTGTTATGCAAAAGCGCTGGAAGGAAGTAAAATTCCTTCCGCATACCGTTGGTATGCTCATTATCACGGCAATTGTCAGCTTCTTGCCGCCGAGCCAAGACTTCATCAACAAAGATACCAACCCGCAAAAACTTAAAGGCACGAGCAAAGAACTTACCTCAACGGCTCTTGCAACCATGGGGCGTGTGATTACTTCCGACCACAACGACCGTTTTGATTTCTGGAGTATGTCCAAGCGCATTGCTTTTGAGAAATCTTCCCGTGATAAATATGAGCACCCATTCGGTATTCCCGCATGGATACTCGGCACGGGCATCGGACAGTTTCCGCTCTATGTGCCAATGTACACGCCTATTCTGCACAATCTCGGCGCAGAAATTCACAATGACTGGATGCAATCATTTATTGAGCTTGGTCCGATAGGTTTCCTCTGCTGGAATGGCTTTATGCTCTCCTTGCTGTACTTTGCATGGCGAGATCGTAAAAACGGACTAATGTTTGCCGCAATTGGTGGTGTGCTGGCATGGGTATTTGTAACGCAGACCGATTTTGCTACGCCTCGCGTATATGCGGCTGTATGGATCGGTGGCTTGGCTGCCATGATTTGTTCTGAAGCCGGTGCGCGACCTGTGCTGTCGTTCAATCTTCGCTGGCCCACGCCGTGGCTTCGTCGTTTGGCTGGCGTATTCTATCTTTGGGTTGCTGTTTCGTGGGGTTCTATGATGTGGGTTGACCGCCAGATCTACGTGATGCTTACGAAGGGTGAGCCTGTGGATGTCGTGACAGACAGAATCTTCGGAACAATCAATGGCGACCACAATTGGAATAGCTATCAGAATGCTTTCGGTAAGTACCTGATTTTTAGCCCTGTTTCTGATATGCAGCGTGCTATTAACCAGCAAACGGATAAACTTATGGCTAATCCGCAGCAAAACGAGCAGATGATTCGTTCTATGCAAGACATTGAGAAACGTGTACTCAAAGAGCTGCTGGTAATGCACCCGAATAATTATCAAGCATTGGGGCGTATGTCGGAAATCAATTTCCGTCAAGGTAATTACAAAGATGCGTACGAGTGGATTAATAAATACATTGATCTCAAGCACGACGACTTCAATCTCTATCTCTTTAGAGGACAAGTGCAGTTGGAGCTTGGTGACAGTCTTGGCGCAGGGAAATCGTTCTACCGTGCCGTGCAGCTTGGTTCGCAGCAACCACTAGTACAGGATTTCTGGCAGCGCCGGATAACGCGCAAAACGCAGGAGGAAACGGTCAACCTGATGAAGACGCAAGCGCAGAACACGGAAATGCAAAAATAATTGCTTGTCCGGAAAGCAATTATTACGAGTGTATGAAAAAGCAGGCTGTTCCCAATAATGTGGGAACAGCCTGCTTTAGTTTGTAAGCATCACCATTCGATTCTTATGCCAACTCATCCTCAAGGTCTTCGAGTGCTGCCGATAATTCCGAAAATGCGTGCGCGTCGCCTACTTTTTTTGCGGCTTGCAAACCTGCTTGATAGACTGCTCGCGCCTTGTCTGGTTCATTGCTGGAGCGATAAACGTCGGCAAGCATATAGTACGTCGGTACATAATCCGGTTCGTCGGCACGAAGGCTTTCAAACCAATTTTTCGCTTGCTCCAAATCTTTGCGGGCATTGTATTCCAGCGCGATTGCATAGCGCGTGAACGTGTCGTGAGGCTCTTCTTTGTGGATTTCCAATAGTTGTTCGAGTCGGTTGTTCATTATGGTAAGCGTAAGAATGAAAAATTCTTGGGTAATTGCGCAATATTCTCCGATACCGACGACTTTAGCAAGAAAAAAGTGGATTTCCTATTGCCCCGACGGCACGTCAGCAATGTATTCTATAATCTTGCCTGACTCATTCTGAGAAGGCTTGATGAGATAGTTGTGGAAAATCATTGCTTTCTGGGGATATTTAGATTTGTGCAAGAATCTTCCTCGTCGTAAATTCCTGTTCTTATTGCTTGTGTATAGATTGTCCTGATTATTCACATCAATGCCTCCCAAGACGCTTACTTTTCGCACTGATTATGATTCCTCTCTGGGAAACGCTCGACACAACGCTTCTGGCAGACCTCAAAATCTTTTCGGCAAAGGCAGTGCGGCGGAAGCACCCCAAGCGTGATGCAGTCGGTACATTTTATGTTTTAGATTCTGCCGAATGGGTGAATATCATACCGCTGACTCAGGACAAGCACGTAGTGATGATTCGTCAGTATCGGCATGGCACGAATACCATTACTCTCGAAGTGCCGGGTGGACTCATTGAGCAAAGAGAAGACCCACGCGAAGCAGGTATGAGAGAATGTCGGGAAGAAACCGGCTATGCCGCATTAGAGTCAGCGCTGCTTCTGGGCATAAATGAGCCAAATCCGGCATTTATGAATAATCAATGCTACTCATTTCTCTGGCAAAATTGTGTGCCAACGCAGGCACAAGCATTTGACGAATTTGAGGATATTGAAGTTGAACTCATTCCGCTCGGCGCAATTCCTCGCCTTATTGCCGACGGAACAATCAAACATTCGCTTACATTGACCGCATTTTTCTATTATACATTACGGTTCGGTGCGATTTCTGAGTAATTTCGTTGTCGCGCTTTCCTTTGAAAATGCTGTCCATACAAGTTTCACGTTTTTCACCGATGTCGTTATGGCACGAGTTATCGCCGTTGCAAATCAAAAAGGTGGTGTTGGTAAAACAACTACTGCCGTCAATCTTTCTGCCTCTTTCGCTGCAGCCGAGCAGTCCACACTGCTGATAGATATTGACCCACAGGCGAACGCATCGAACGGTCTGGGCATCAAGACCCGCGATTTGGAAAAGACCGTCTATGAAGTGTTGGTCGGCACAATGCCCGTGCAGGATGCCGTCGTACCGACGGAAATGCCTCATCTGGATGTGCTGCCGTCGCACATCAATCTTGTCGGTGCAGAAATTGAAATTGTGGACGTGAAAAACCGCGAACGATTGCTTGCAGAGCGCATCAATACTATTCGGCATAAATATAAATTTATCGTCATAGACTGTCCGCCCTCGCTTGGCTTACTCACGCTTAATGCACTCACTGCTGCCGATTCTATTCTTGTTCCTGTCCAATGCGAATACTACGCTTTGGAAGGTTTGGGACAGCTTTTGAATACTATCTCCATTGTACGAAAGCACCTCAATCCGCGACTTGAAATCGAAGGTGTACTGCTAACGATGTATGATAACCGCTTGCGTTTGTCGAATCAAGTTGTACAAGAAGTAACGCGGCATTTGGGCGAAAAAGTCTGTAAAACTATCATCGGACGCAATGTTCGCCTTGCCGAAGCACCAAGTCACGGCAAGCCCGTGATTCTCTATGATGCGCTGTCTATCGGAGCGAAGCACTATCTTGATTTGGCACAAGAAATTCTTGAACGCGAGAAACTCCGTCTCTCCGGTAGGAATGGTGCGACTTCGGAAGCAACAATGACTACCGAAGCTGCTGCTGCAACGGCAGCTGTTTCCGCCGTTGCTTCAGCAATGCAAGAACCGTCAAAGTAAGATTCTCTAGGACAGTGTTTTCTTGATTTACGCATTACCCGCAAGGGCTACAAATCCCCCTTCAAACCATTATGGCAAAACGAGCCGTTTCACTGGGCAAAGGCTTGGACGCACTTCTGCCGTCGAGTTTTAGCATCGAACCGCCGGATACCACACAATTTGATGACGGCAAATCGGTAGGCGTTATCGCCATGATCGAGGTGAAGCGTGTGCGCCCCAACCCCATGCAGCCTCGTCAGGACTTCGATCGCGAGGCGCTGGACGACCTAAAAAAATCCATCAAGGAAAAAGGCGTTATTCAGCCGATAACGGTGCGTCGTACCGAAGAGGGATACGAAATTATTGCCGGTGAGCGCCGCGTCAGAGCTTCCAGCGAAGCGGGCTTGGAGATGATACCCGCGTACATACTCGACATCGAAACCGATGCGGATATGCTCGAATTGGCGCTTATTGAGAACGTCCAGCGCGAAAATCTCAATCCTATTGAGGTTGCTCTTGGCTACAAGCGTCTTATGGAGGAATGTCGCCTCACGCAAGAAGAAGTCTCCAAAAAAGTTGGCAAAGACCGCACGACGATTACAAATTTTTTGCGATTGCTCCGTCTGCCCGATGAGATACAGCGCTCTCTCCGGCAAAAAAAACTCTCTATGGGACACGCCCGCGCTATCCTTGCCATATCCGATGAAGATAAGCAGCGTGCGGTGTTTAACGAAGTCCGCGCGCAGGAATTTTCCGTGCGAAAGACCGAAGATATTGTCAAGAAAATCGAAGCCGGCGCAACGATGGACGAGGCATTAGCAGAAAAGCCCGTACCGCCCGCCATACCTGCTTTTCATGGAGATATTGACCAACCCGTCGCGGAGATTGCGCCTCGTTTTGGCGGTGCGAATCCTCCTTTCACGAAGCACCCCGCAGTTGCTATCAATACCGATGGCTTTGCTATCCCTGAGGATTTGAAGAGCGAATTTGCTCCCTCTTCTACGGAGCAACCGTCAAGTGAAAAAAATAATCCTGAACCGCCTCAAGAGCGTGATGCAGCCATCATTGCGCTGGAAACCAAATTGCGTCATATCTTGGCAACGCAAGTGCGTATCAAGATGCGCCCCAACGCACAAAATGGAGCGATTGAAATTGATTTTTACTCCGCAGACGAATTGGATCGTCTGACGGAGTTGTTTGATATTATCGAGCGTGAGCAGTATTCGTAAAAAAAATATTGTCTATATGCAAGGAACGCGAATTGGAAGATTGAGAGGATAAAGAGAATTATTTGAAGCTATATGCCGAATTCTTTCGCGCACACGCTCCCTCCTACTACATCTTCCTTCTCCCCCAATCCGCGTTCTTCTTACTCAATTCCCAAGTAAGACACCATGATTCTCGGCATCGGCACGGACATCGTTCTTGTATCACGGATTCAAGACGCACTCGAAAAATACGGCGACCGTTTTCTGCGGCGCATTTTTACAGAGGGCGAGCGGGAATATTGCGAAGCACAAAAATATAAATTTCAGCATTATGCTGCCCGTTTTGCGGCAAAAGAAGCATTCAGCAAAGCCATCGGTACAGGGCTTACGGGCGATATGACGTGGACTTCGGTAGAGGTGGTCAAACGCAGAAGTGGCGAACCATTCTTGCGCTTACACAACAAAATTGCGGAAAAATATGGCGACTGCCGTGTACTCGTCTCGCTTTCGCATACATCCGAAAGCGCATTGGCAATGGTCGCCATTGAAACTGATGACGAAACACTTCTTCGCCAGCTCTGATACGTTCGATTTCCCGAACTACGAACGATTGATTTTATACTTCACAAGCATCTGGACAGTGATTCTTGGAACACAGACAAGAGTGTCTGTGCCACCGAAGCTAGTTCCCATGCCGTAGCACAGACACCCCTGTCTGTGTAGATAGTTCAAAATAATTTCGTTCAACACCTTATCACATCTTTTTGATTATGAGCAAGCATCATCATGTACAAATTATTGGCTACCCTAGCGATTTAGGTGCAGGGCGGCGCGGCGTAGATATGGGTCCGTCGGCATTGCGCATTGCGGGCATCACGCGTAAGCTCGAAACGCTCGGATACACCGTGACCGACGAAGGCGATATTCCCGTTCACGCACTGGAAGTTGAAGACGAAGGCTCGTCGGTGCTAAAGTTTCATGCAGAAATTGCCCGTGCCACGGCAATTTTGGCTGAACGAGTGGAATCGGCACTAGACGCAAACCGCTTCCCGCTCATTCTTGGCGGCGACCATTCTATGGGCATTGGCTCTCTGGGCGGTGTGGCTGCACACTGCAAGCGCGAAGGCAAGCGCATGGGCGTTGTCTGGATAGATGCACACGCCGATATGAATACGCCCGAAACAACACCGTCAGGCAATATCCACGGGATGCCGCTTGCCCTCGCAATGGGACACGGTGACCCGATACTGAAAGCAATCGGCGGTGATTTTGTGAAGGTGCAGCCGGAGAATGTGGTCATTATTGCCGCCCGCGACCTTGATGTGGGCGAAGTGGAACTCATCAAGCGCCTGAATGTAAGCGCTTATACCATGTTCGACATAGACAAACGTGGCATTTATCCCATCATTGCCGAAGTAGTCGAGAAATTGCGTTCACGGGTTGACCATCTGCACGTGAGTTTCGATTTGGATAGTGTTGACCCTCTGGTTGCGCCGGGCGTTGGTACGCCTGTTCCGGGCGGCTTATCCTTCCGCGAAGCACACTTTGTGATGGAATATCTTGCCGAGACACAAATGGTCGGTTCTCTGGATGTTACTGAAGTCAATCCGATTCTGGATACGCGCAATAGCACGGCAGTTTTTGCAACAGAAGTGGTAAGTTCGTGTATGGGCAAGCGTATTCTGTAACGGTGTATGAGAATGTAAGCACAGCGCTATCTCAATTGCTGCAAATGTAGTTCACCTTCATCGTGGGCTACATTTCTTTCTTTCCGTCTCTCGAATAACCACTTTTTTCGCTCCTCCGCTATGAATCCTGTACCCCGCTTTGTCCTTGCCATTATTTTTCTGTTCTGCACTATTGGTGTATTCCCACTGTCTGCCCAAGTCTCTTTGCAAAGCGATATTGCCTTCGAGCGACTTACGGTGAAGAACGGGCTGTCGCAAGGCTCAGTGTTGTGCATTATTCAAGATAAACGTGGATTTATGTGGTTTGGCACTGAGGACGGTCTCAATCGGTATGACGGTCATTCGTTCAAAGTTTTCCGCTCCAACCCCCGCGATACCTCGTCGTTGGCAAGAAATTATATTGAAGCCTTATACGAAGACAAAGAAGGAACGCTCTGGGTCGGCACAAAAGGCGGGCTTTGCCGTTTTAATCGCACAACGGAGACCTTTACCACGTTTCGCGCGGACGGCAAGCCAACATCTCTTTCCAATGCATATGTGACCTCTATTGTGGATGATGCACGTGGCGAATACTTATGGGTCGGCACATATGGCGGTGGCTTATGCCGCATGGACAAAAAAACGGGGCAATTCAACACGTACCGCAAAAACCTACGCGATGCCGGAGCACTGCAAAGCGATATTGTCTGGCGACTTACGGCAGACAAGACCGGTGCTATCTGGGTTGGCACGTATGAAGGTGGTTTGTACCGCTATATGACTTCGTCGAATAATTTTTTGCGGTTTGTACCGGATTCCACATCCGATTTATCGTGGCAGGGGAATGATATTCAATCCTTATGCACCGACCACTTAGGTATGGTATGGATTGGCACGAACCGTTCCGGGCTTTGGCGATTTGAGTATCGTCCTATCTCACGAAGTGGCGAATTTACACACTTTGCTCACGATCCCGCTAATCCTGCAACTGTCGGCAGTTCCAAAATCGTTGCTGTCATAGAAACGCACGTTGGTACGCTTTGGACGGCAACCGACAACGGGCTTTCGCAAATGACCAATCGGTCTTTAGAGCAGTTTCGTACCTATCGCCGTGAACGTGCTGAGATGGAAAGCCTCGTGAATGACGATGTTTTATCGCTCTATGAGGACAAAAGCGGTACGGTCTGGGTCGGAACGCGAGACGGCATTAGCTTTTTTAATCCTCGCACTCGCAAATTCCTAACCTACCGCGCATTGCCCAATATGGTGCGCGGACTGAGTAATAATGCGGTATGGGCGTTTGCAGAGGACAAAGAAGGGAAGCTCTGGATTGGCACCGAAGATGGACTGAACCGCATGGAATCGCAAGCACTTTCCGGCGGGGATGGTGTTTTTGAGATATTTCGTGCTAGCGATATATTGCCGAACCAACTGGAAGAAAATTTTGTTTCCGCACTCTGCACCACGCGTGACGGTACGCTTTGGATAGGTACGAACGAAACGGGCGTGTACGCACTGCGGCAGACGGGCGTTTATGGAAAGGCAAACTTCGAGCATTATCTTTCGGCTACGGGTGATGAACGTTCGCTTGCGAGTAATTCTATCAGTAGCATTATTGAAGATAAAAGTGGTAAAATTTGGATTGCAACCGATGGTGGTGTTAGCCGCTTAGATGCGATAGACGCAAGCGGTAAAGCGCAGTTTACCAATTTTCGCAAAAATGGTGTCCCGCTTGATAAAGCACTTGCCAGTGATAAAGTCTTTGCCATCTACGAAGACCGTGCAGGCATGATGTGGATAGGCACGGAGCAGGGATTGACAAAGCTGGACGCTAAAACCGGCATCACGAAAACCTATCGTTCTGAAAGCGGTCGCATTGAAAGCCTGAGTGATAATAGCATACAAGCCATTTACGAAGATTCAAAAGGCAATCTCTGGCTTGCCACCGAAGGCGGATTGAACAAATTCGATCGTGCCAGTGAAAAATTTTCCATCGTGGAGCCTCCGCAAGAAGGCGTTGATGCAAAACTCGCGGACGTGCTCAAAGGAACGGTGATGGCGATTCAGGAGGATAAAAGCGGGACGCTCTGGTTCAGTACGAATCAAGGTTTGCTGCGCTTTACTCCTGAGAAGAATGATTTTCAACTCTACGATACCCGAGATGGGCTACAAGGTATAGAGTTTATCACGGGAGCAGCGCTTAAAAGTAAAAACGGGACGATGTTCTTTGGTGGCACAAATGGTTTTAGCGTGTTCCACCCTGATAGTATCCGAGCCAACAGCACTATTCCGCCGATAGTTTTTACCGGTTTTACGAAGTTTGGAAAAACGGTTGATGCGAAATACCTTGATACGGCGATTGCTGAAAAGCAGCATATTATCTTGCCGTACAGCGAAAACAATTTTGAGATTCGTTTCGCCGCACTCAGTTTTAGTTTTGCTTCACGCAATCGCTACCGCTATAAACTCGAAGGTTTTGACAAAGAGTGGCATTATGCGGATGCGCAGCAGCACGATGCTCGCTATACCAATCTCGACCCGAACACATACACCTTTCGCGTCCAAGCCTGCAATTACGACGGCGTATGGAACGAATCGGGTGCAGCCCTGACGATTGAGATAACGCCGCCCTTCTGGGCAACGTGGTGGTTCCGTATTTTGGCAGCGACGGTGGTGCTTGGCGGTACTGTTGGTTTTGTGCGGTGGCGCATCAAGGCAGTGGAGGAACGCAGCAAAGTGCTTGAAAAACTTGTTGACCAGCGTACCAAAGAATTGCAAGATTCCAACGAAGAAATCAAGCAACAATTCAAGGAAATTGAGCGTCAGAACGGTATTCTTGACGAACAAGCTGCTGAGATTGAGCTTAAAAATTCGGAACTGCAAGAGAAAAACCAAGCCTTGAAAGACAGCGAAGAGCAGCGCATGATGGAACGTGCGCACCTCTCACAATCGGAGAAAATGGC
>JANYDO010000554.1 GCA_025363605.1 Candidatus Kapaibacterium sp. | reverse complement strand
TCCAAAAAAACTGCTTCAAAATCAGGATACAGTCTGCGGTAGAGTTCTACCCATTCTTGCGTGTCTAGCTGACGACGAAAAAGATTGTCCTTGATGATAAATTCCCGCTCGCGCTCTTCATTTAATTCTTCCTGAACATACTGCACCGGAACCTGAGACAATTTTAACTCCTGCGCTATTTGCAAGCGATTGTGTCCCGCCAAAAGCGTACCGTCTTGCCGTGCGATAAGCGGAACAATGATACCTCGTCGGCGAATATCATCGCGGAGATTCGTAAAATAATCGTCAGTTTCTTCGACAAAATATTCTTTATTTTTTTTATTCGCCTTCAGAAGTGTCGGCGCAATCTTTTTTACTTCCGAAAGAGCAGTTCCATTGCGATACTGCGCAGGAATCACTTCCACATCTGCCGATACGTCAATACTCAGTTTTCGAGCCATCGTGTTTTTTTCCTTTATGCTGCGATAATTGAATGTGCTATTGCTTGATATGCTTCTAGGGCTGCATTCGGTTTTTTCTGCGTATAAAATTCAAATCCCGTTTTATTTTCTGCTTGCGCGTTGGGAAAAACAGTGCTGGTGGGAATACTGTCCTCAAGAAAAAACTGGGAAAACTGATCGGCAATAAAAGAACGAAAGGCTTTATGCACCTGTTTTTTGGGGTCGTACTTATTGATGAACACTCCCAGAATATGAAGATTGTACGACGCAGCAAGCTGAAGAAGATTAGAAATACCGGAAAACGCAAATTGCTCCGCTTCGGTCGGTATCAGCACAAACGACGATGCTTTTAGCGCCGAAAGTGTCCGCTTTTCCAAAGACGGGGGCGAGTCAATCAAAATATATTCGTACTCGCTGGCGTAGGCGTGAATAGCCGCACGGTATCCTTCTTCGTCTGCTTCATAAAACGACAGCGTCAGCACATCCACGCCGGAAGAATGCCGTTCGGGTGGCAATGGTGAACCGTTTTGAACAGCTTTGATAGCAGTATTGACAAATTTTCGTGAAAAGAAATTCTGCGCCAGATTCGCTTGGGTGTCCATGTCCACACAGAGAACTCTCTTACCCAAAGCCGCTAATGCACATCCGATGTGTACTGCTGCCGTTGTTTTCCCAACGCCTCCCTTGTTATTAACCACGGCGATAATTTTTGCTGACTCTGCTGCTGCTTGTTTTGTACGCATGAACATAAAAAGAAGTGAAGAACATTATTTACTAAAACACATTGCTGCAATGAATTGCCCACCGCAAAGTACGAGCAAAAATACAAAAATTTCGCGGTCTCGGCGTGAGAAATATACCACTTCACTTACACAGCTACTTTGCCTCAATAACCGCCATCTCAGAACGCCCGACAAATAATCCTATCCCATCACCTCGAATGTTCCACTCAGGATTTCGTCCGGGTTCGCCGTAGAGAATGCTGGGCAGTGTTCCCGTTCCAAAAGGCATATCTGCCCGTTGACTGCGAAAATATGACTGCGCGGCGGCATCGAAGGAAGAGCAGCCGACATAAAGCCGATATGTCTGGTACAAGGGATAACCATAGTTCGTTTGTGTTTGCAGTAAAAGACCACCGTTTTGCACTGAAGTTCCAAGAACAGCAACATCAGGAACATTTTGCCCAAATCTATACCGAAACCCAGAAGGAAGAATTTCATATCGATATATTTCATACGCTGCTATACCAAACGTCTCGTTTGCTCGTGGGCGAAGCGTCACTTCAACCGAAGCGTATGTGGTTCGCGTTTGCGATAGACCGCCCGACATATAAATCACCGTCTCGACCACTTCTTTCGGCACGAGTCGCGCGGACAGAATTTCTATCGGTTCGGGAACAAACGTCTCCGCCGTTGCCACTTTTCCATGCCACTCCACGCGCAGCGCATAGCGCTTGCCCGCTTCGACCACAAGATTCGGAACGTGATATAAGCTCCGTAGCAGTCCATACTGAAGAGCGATTGAATCAATATCCGGCGATTTCTGTAATTCCAACGGATATGACTTCCCATCCACCGTGATAGATGCAATCGCATCGCCCACGTAAACTTTCTCTGTGGAGAACGTATCCAACGGCACAACCGTGCGCGATAGGTGAATATTTTTGAGACTGTCTCCGGCAGTGAGTACGCCGCTAATTACTATTTTTTCACTGTATGGAAGCGACGCATCGGTAACAACGCTTTCGCAGCCAAGTATTCCGCAAAGAGTGAGCGCTAAACAGCAAGAATATATCCACATAAGAAGAGGTCGTTGATTCATAACCATAATTGATAGAAAAAAAATTACTTCCCACACATCACTTCAAAATTGCACACTCAAACTAAGCGTTGGAACAATACCCAGCAGCGATACTTGCTGAATGTTGCTTGTCCATGCCGTAGAATAAGGAGTATGTGCAAGAGGGTGGCAGCCCCAATGCACCAATAGAGATTCGTGCAAAAGGTACATTTCTCCAAGCTCACGGTTATCTGGCAAATGCCGGATCAGGATCAGTGCCGGAGGTGAACCTAACCAAAAACAACGTTGACCGCTTGGAAGGAACGTTTACACTGAAGGGCTTGCCAAACCCAAAGCTAAATTTTCCGGCAAGCACACTTGAAGGAAAATTCCATTGTCCTGCACCAAGGAAGATGTCGTGGGAAGTGCCGTGAGAATACACATAGCCTTTAAGTCATATATTTCGTTCAATTCTATTTCTTTTTTCTATGAAAAAACTTGTCTTGCCACTTGCTATAACAATTTTTGTTGTTGAAACGGCATTTTTTGCTACCTCCTGCTCCCCTGTCAAAACCAACCCCATCGTAGCTGCTTCCGATTCAACAGCAAATGGGAATATTGTTTTTAATGGGCAAATAAACACCGATCAAGGTCAACAGGCTTTTGCCTACCTTAACAAGGTAAGAGTAAATCCTTCGGCATTCAGCCAAGAGTGTAATTTTAATTTGTCGGGTTTTGTATCGCGTCCTGCTTTAACATGGAACAATCTTTTGCAAAAAGCGGCTGAAGATAAAGCACTTGATATGTACAATCGTAACTATTTTGCTCACAGGAATCCGAATGGCGAAGGTGTTGATGCAAAAATCCAGGCTACCGGCTACAATCTGGACAACGTTTTATATTTTGTTGATAGAACGACAAGCAATTATGAGTCGTTAGCCAGTGCCGGGGGCAGTAATACAACAACCTTAACCGGAATTGATGCAATAAGAAATCTTATTAAAGATGGCGACTACGTCGTTACTGGGCATAGAGACCATTTACTGGGAGTTACCCCCGACCGAGCAAAACTAACCGAGATAGGAATTGGTTGGGTACCATTCAAAAAAGACGGGTTAAATCAATACATCTGTTGTGTTTTGATTGCAAAACAAAAATAGTACCCTTGTCTTTGGAAACACATCTGTTTTGGGGCAGTGTCGTACCAATAATACAGCACTGCCTTTTTTGTACATCAAAACTATATTCAACCCCGCTCCAAACAACACTTCGAGATTTTTTCCGTGGATAAACAAATTATTTTCTTGACTCTGGTTGGAGTAATTCATATATTTGTACAAGTGGATTCACCTGTACAATTATTTAGGTTTATGCTATGGACAAAAAAGAAAACTATACACGAGAAGAAATGCTGGAAGCACTTGGTATCGGCAATTCACAATTTGCCAAACTACAAAAGAAGTACCTTCTCCCCAAAGTACATTACAATCGAGAACTGACTGGATTTAACACCTATACGCATGAAGCCCTTGAACTTTTGCTGCAACGAAATACTGACAAGGGCTTCCGGTACAGCAAAAACAAACTAAAGTGAATATTCCCCCAATTCTTTTACCCTCATTTTTTTGGAGATTTCTTATGAACCGCATTTTTTCTTTCCGCAATACAAATGTACTTGCAGTATTAGCATTTGTTTCCGTTGTAATTTTGCAGGCTTGCTCACAAGCCACTGTCGCACCTGTTCCAACAAATACCGATTTGTTGTCGAAACCAACTTGGCTAGTGAGTACGGTTTATGTCAACGGGACATTAACGCCACAGACAGCAAAACAAACCTACAAATTTAACACCGATGGCACTGGTGATTTGGTTACTGCCGGTAGTCTCCAAGCAATCGTTTGGTCATTCCAAAATCAAGAAAAATCACTGCGATTTGGCATTGCTGGCTTTGTTGTTGGCTCTAATCTACCAACATGGACAATAGATCAACTGACCAGCACCTCCCTAAAATTATCGTTGACTGTAAGCGGTACAAACTTTGTCACGACGTTTACCGCTCAATAACAAAAAAAAGCGCCTACTTCTTGTGAAAAAAGAAGTAGGCGCGTATCAAATAACTTCATTGATTTTATAGACAATTATAGTCGTAAATAGGCAAATACGTCGTATATTTGCCGAATGAAACTCTCAGAATATGCCAAACGCCATTCGATTTCGTACCGCACAGCGCACCGCCATTGGAAGCAGGGTTTTATCAAGGGTACACA
>JANYDO010000458.1 GCA_025363605.1 Candidatus Kapaibacterium sp. | reverse complement strand
CATATCTTCTTGTCAATGCGATTTGTATGCCGCTTTTTTTTGACCTAAACAGTTACAATTTTTTATCTAAATCGCCGCCCTCGCTTGTTTATGTGGGCTTTGGTATTTATCCATATAATGTTGCAACGCTGATTGTAACGGGTTTTTCGTTACAAGCGTCACTTGCGCGGTATGGGAGGGATGTTGTATATTCGCGGTGGATTTTTCGACACAAGAAATTCCTTGAAGGATGCACTTGGGAGCATTGTGCGAGCAAATGCAGACTAAAGTTTTGAGCCTAGTTGTGCGATTCTCTCATGTTCACGCCAAACCATTTTTATTTCAATACAAACTTGATTCTTTCAACCCAAAGTAAAATTATGAAACAACTATTGGTTTTAGCAGCTTTTTTTATCGCATTTACACATCTCTGTATTGCTCAAACTATTATAGATACGACAAAGGTAGATACCTTGCCTATGCGTAAAGGGAATGGCGCATTAAGAGTTGGTATTTTGCCTCATGCGTTTAGCACTTTTTTTGAAGGTAATTTTGGTGGAAAGTATTGGACAGGGGAACAAACTGCGGTTTCTGCAATTGCCAGTATTTACATAGGAGCTACCGGTAACACCGCCGAAAGTAACCGTGTGCAGCCAATCACAACCATAACTAAGCAGACGAACTCCAGTTTCCACGGTTCAAGTCAAATTCTTGTAGGCGGGATAATGGAACATCACTTTTTGGCAAACAAACAATTATCTCCATACGTCGCAGGTTTAGCCGCATTAGGTATTGGTTGGTACGGAAATGCACAAGACGGGGACAATTATATTTCTGATGGTGATACCACCGTCAAAAGTACTTCTTTCCAGACAACAATAACTGCCCAAAGAGAAGCAAATGCATTCCTTTCGGTTAAAGTAGGGGGTATTGTTGGTGTAGAATATTTTCCTGCTACTTGGCTATCTATCACTCTGGAAACGGCTTTAATCGCAAACTTGTCAGTTAGCTTTAACAATGCAAGCGCAAGTACAATAAAAAAATCTGGGATAAGCAAAACACCCTCTGGCATGGCGAATCAAACTGTCTCAGATACTAATCAAGAGAGTAAGTTCCAATATGACAGCGAAGTTGAGGTTCGCCCTGGACTGACTGTAATGATATACTTTGGTCGGGAAGGTACTCAGGAAATTATTAAGGAAATCTTTGGAGGAACCTTTAAGTGAGGAAAACCTTGCTATTGTTTGCGATAATTGCTTTTCATTCCTTAAGAGGTCTTAGCGCACAAACCAAGGGAAATGAGCAAACTCCGATTCAATCTGGCTTACGGTTAAGTTGTGATGTTCAGAATCTTGGTGGAAGTTTAAGCTATAAATGGTGGATTAGCCAAAATAGAGCAATGATGATAGGAGTAAACATTGATGATTATGAGATTCAATTTACTGTGTATCGCTGGTATGGAACAAAAGCGTCTGAACCTATGAAAAAGCCGAGTGGCAATGTATTTGGTCAATATGAATTTCATTTGAAAACTATTGATATTAATGGCGTAAAACTCTCGCCTTACACTGCAATGGGAGTGTCTTTGGGTGTTGGCATTAGCCAAGCAACCTATTCATTTCAGCCGCATGGAGCAATCTTTGGTTCTTTTGGCGTAGAATGTTTCCTCAGCAGTAGCATTTCAGTCGGCATTCAACAAGGATTGATACTTTCGTATCAAAATAGCTTTTCTGGACGTGAAGCTGTTACTCTTGGTCAAATAGATTTAGGAAGTCGTTGCAGTTTTTGGGGACAAATATACTTCTGATAGTAATTGTTAGCGGCTGCACGTTTGACGTGCAGCCGCTTTTGCATTGATGTCCAATTTTGTGCGATTACAACTTATATGCAAGAATATCCCGCTCGCCACCTTTGCGCGGCACGGAATACGATTGCAAATCCCCAACGCTCTCGCGCACAAAATTGTAAGTGTCCACAGAGAAGAGGCAGGAGTTCGGCGCAGTCGCGCGTTGGAGTTGTTTGGTAATGTTCACCCCGTCGCCAAGCATCGAATAGACAAGTCGATGTTCGGCGCTACCAAAGTTTCCTACCAAAACGCTGTCGGAGTGAATACCGATGCGGACTTCAAGCTCGTCGTTGTCGTGGGAATTATAGTTGTCCAGAAACTCCAAGAGCGCCACGGCGGTATCAATCGCGTTCAGCGCATCACCGCTTTGGTCTCCGGTATCGAACCGTGCCAAAACTTCGTCGCCCATGATGCTGTCAATAATGCCGTTGCGCTCGGTAATCATACCCGTAACGGCAGTGAAATACTCATTGAGCACTTCAATCGCCTTGCCCGTTCCCAACCAGTCGAACTTTTTGCTAAAATCGCAAATATTGCACGAGAACATCGTCACGGCGCGTTCTTCCATACCAGTAAGCGCACTGCCTTCACCGATTTTTTTGACAGCATCGCTGGCGGTATATTTTTCGAGGGTTTCTTCTTTTTTACGGCGCTGCGTCTGCACCACAAGCGCTTTGACAATTTTTTCCAAATCTTCGGTTTTGAAAGGCTTCGTCATATATGCCGCCACGCCGAGAGATTGCGCCTTGCGCTTATCGGTGTTGGTGTCGCGCGAAGACACCATGACCACAGGAATATGCTGTGTAAATTCGCTCTCACGCAGACGAGCGCAGAAGTCCCATCCGTCCATAACGGGCATATCGTAATCACTGGTGATGATGTCGGGACGGTGCTGCACGGCGAGCTTCATACCTTCTTGACCATCCGCCGCCGTCAGCACGGTAAAGCCCATTTGCTTGAACATTTTGGAAATAACGTGGCGCACGGTAATACTATCGTCCACCACGAGTGCCGAGTATTTGCGCCCTTTGCGCGGTGGCTTCACGATATTGCTGATGAGATGGATATGCTTCTGGCGGTCGAAAGGAAAAAGGAAAACATCATTAGAACCCGCTTCAAAACACTCTTCCACTAGGTCTTCGTCGTTGGATTCCATCATTATCACCACCGGAATATGCCCCAAAAGGTGCGAACTTTTCACCAATTTGCTCAATACCGCACCACTGCGCTGCGGCAGAGCATATTCGCTCAAAATAAGGTCGGGGAATTTCTCACCCGCAACTTTCGTGGCTTCTTCGGCAGAGTGCGCCCAAAGGACGTTGAAATCGTACATTGCCCCTGCTTCGCGGACGGCATTGGGAAGCGCTTCGGACTTGCTGACAACGAGAATATGCTTCGGCAAATTGAGAATAAGACGCAAAATCTGCTCAAATTGCTCGTTTTTGAAAGGAATGGGCAGAAAGGCATCCGCACCGACTTTGTAGGCAAATTCCGCCCCTTCGGGGCGTGAGGCAAAAATCACGATATACGCACGGCTCAGTTGCTCGTCTGCTTTGATGCGAGCGATGATGTTATCGTCAAATTCCTCAATAATCGAAGCGTGCAAAAAGAGCAAATCCGGTAATGTCGCCTGAAGATCAGCGAAGAGCGAGGTTTCTTTGCCCATCTGCGTAACGCTGATGTCTTCAGCGGTACAGACATCCTGAACAAATTTTGACAAGAGCTTGCTTGTCGAGGCAACGAAGGCTTTGAGCGCCATAATGCATAATCAAGAGAAGTGGAGAAAAAGTGAAGGCAAAAAATAGCCAATTTTTGCGAATCGCAAAAACGTTTGTCGTAGCTTTCTTACAAAAGTACACAGCAAAGGCATTTTAGCATTGGTGAAAAAGAAAACAAAGTGGTAAATTTCGGCTTCCATTCCTTCACTCGCACTGGAACGCTGTCCAAACGGCTCTCCAATGCCAAGCCTACAAACCCAAGCAGCATACAAGCGTGAATCATTCTTTCTTTTCGTCCATATTACCGTTTTTCCGAAGCCACAAGCGTCGTGCTTGGCGGCTTTTTTATGCGTATCGTTGTTTGCTGTGGGTTATCATAACCATTGTTCTGAACAGCACATTGTTGCTTGCTCAAAAACAGCTGCTTGCTCAAACGCATAACCAACGTTCACCACAATTTTTACCAAGCCTATCGCCAACAAAACTGCCGTCGCAATACCTGTACGACTCCTGGACAAGCGAAAGCGGATCGCCGACCTTGCCGCAAGACATCGCACCCATTGGTATTACTCAAACGACGGACGGTTACATTTGGATAGCGACCTCGACGGGACTTTTGCGCTTCGATGGCGCACGGTTTGTGGTCTTGGACACCACCGGCACGCCCGGCTTGCATGGGAACGACATTAAGACTCTCTATGCCGCACGGGACGGTGCTTTGTGGATAGGCACAGGCGGAAACGGCTTATTTCGGCGCTGGCAAGGTAAATTTACACAGCACATCAGTGACACGAGCGAAACATATAATTTTATTCGGACGGTTTTTCAGGATTCACGCGGCTTGGTGTGGGCTGGAACGCGCAATGGTGCGCTCTTTCTCCACGAATCCGATGCGGGTGCTGTCTCCGTGCCTCAACGTGTGCGTGGGCTTCCGGCGGTAGAAATTTCCGCGATTGTAGAAGACAAAGCGCACCGTATCTGGGTTGGGACGCAACAAGATGGAGTGTATATTATTGAAAGCTCCCAAACACGGCATATTACCGTGCAAGACGGTCTGGCAGATGAAGGCATTACGGCTCTTGCGGCGGATAGTGCGGGCGGTGTGTGGATTGGTACGGCAAGTCTGGGCTTGCAGCACTGGGTGGACGGCGGCTTTAGGCAGCACATTAGGAGCACCAACGGACTTAGTAGCGATGTCGTCTCCAGTATCCTTGTTGACCGCGCGGGAACGCTTTGGATAGGCACAAGCAATGGCTTAAATCGTTATCACAACGGCGTTGTGAGCAGTCTCAACACCAGTAATGCCGGACTTTCGAGCAACACCGTCCTTGCTTTATGCGAAGATTACGAAGGTAGCATCTGGATAGCCGCAGGCGGAAGCGGTATAGACCGCATCAAAGACCCAAAGCTCACTGTCTTTGGCAAAAAAGAAGGACTGCCCTACGAAATTTTTTCTACTATTCTCGAAGACCGTTCGGGACGGCTCTGGATGGGAAGTTTTTACAATACCGGCATCACAACGCTGCAGAATGGCACTGTCCAGCATCTCGACTATGCCACAACCAAAGGCGGTATCCCACAAGGCGCATTCATTCGTGCTCTGTGCGAAGATAGCAAAGGCAGAATGTGGTTCGGCACGGTAGGTATGGGGCTTATTCGATACGAAAACGGCGTGTTCACAAATTTCAAAGGCAATGAGAGCCTTGCACAAAACCACATACGCGCACTCTACGAAGACCGCAAGGGGCGGCTTTGGGCGGGCAGCTTTGGCAGTGGCTTGCAGCGCTTTGAGCAAGGCAGCACGAAAAATAGCGGTAGCCTCGTAACCGCCTTTTCGACGAAAAACGGTTTGACCAGTGACTATATCTTTTCCGTAGCCGAGGACGCGCACAACCGTTTGTGGCTGGCAACGCGCGACGGAGGAGTGAGCATTGTGGCGGCAAACGGCTCAGTGACGGAGATTCGTCAAAAGCAAGGCTTACCGAGCAACACAGCCTTGTATGTCGTTGCTGACGACGCAGGTACGATGTGGATAGGCACACAATTTGGCATTGCTCTCTGGCGTGAAGGCGCTGAGAATGCCGCCGACAAAAACACAGGCACACTCAAAATTCTCTCGGCAAAGAATGGCTTGCCCGAAGAAGCAACGCGCTGGATGATTCAAGACAAGCAAGGAAACTACTGGTTAAGCGGTCTGAGCGGTATGTATTGCATCCGAAAGCAACAGATTACCGAGTTTCTTGCCGGAGAACGCTCAACGGTTGAGGTGACATCGTATAGCAAAAGCGACGGTATGCGCAGTGCCGAGTGTAACGGTAACAATCAACCGGCTGCTTGCCTTGACAAAGACGGCTATCTCTGGTTTCCGACCATGAAAGGTCTTGTTCGCGTCCACCCCGAAAGTACCGTGCGCAATACCGTACCGCCTCCTATTGTCATCGAAGAAGTTTTCGCCAACGAAAAATCGCTTTCCCTTCCACATACCCTTGCTGATGGTCAGATGAGCGACGAAGCACTCAAACTCCGCGCCGGAACAGACCGCATCACTATTCGTTACACCGCACTCAGTCTACTTTTTCCCGATAGAGTCCGCTTTCGCTACAAACTCGAAGGTTTCGATGACGACTGGATAGAAGCCGGCAAGCGCCGCGAAGCGTATTACACGAACCTTTCGCCGCGCCTCTACACCTTTCGTGTCCAAGCCTGCAATAATGATGGCGTTTGGAACGACGTTGGCGTAGCAATGCACTTTGAACTCATGCCGAAGTTCTACCAAACATGGTGGTTTGCCGCGCTGTGCATTCTTGCTGTGCTGGCAATAGTGGTGGGCTTTGTGCAATGGCGCTTGCGTAGGGCAAAAATGCGCGAACGTGAGTTGGCAAATCTGGTAGAAGAGCGCACGGCAGAAATACAGCGCCAAGTGAAGATTTTAGACGAGCAGGCGCGAGAAATCGAGATGAACAACACACAACTCCAAGAAAAGAACTTTCAAATCGAAGAAGAGCGCCAGAAATCTGACCGCTTACTGCTGAATATTTTACCACCCAAAATTGCGCAGCGCCTCAAGGTTGGGGAAAAAATTATTGCTGATAAATTCGAGAGCGTTACGGTCATGTTTGCTGATATTGTGGGCTTTACCAATATGTCTGCCCGCGTTCCGCCGGAGCATTTGGTCGAAAATCTCAGTATGGTTTTTACCACCTTCGACCATCTTGCCGAGCGGCATCAGCTAGAAAAAATCAAGACCATCGGTGACGCATATATGCTTGTAGGCGGCTTGCCGGAGCCAATGGAAGACCACACGGCGCAAGTGGCGCGAATGGCGCTGGCGGGCATTCGAGAGCTACAAGAATTGACGGCAGATTTGGATGAAAAGATTGAAGTGCGCGTCGGAATGCACACCGGAGCAGTGGTGGCGGGCGTTATCGGGATGCGCAAATTTGCCTACGACCTCTGGGGCGACACCGTTAATACGGCAAGCCGAATGGAATCCAGTGGAGAACCCGGAAGAGTACACTGCACAGAAGACGTGTATAACCTGTTGAAAGATATGTTCGATTTCGAGGTACGCGGCGAGATTGAGGTAAAAGGCAAGGGCATGATGAGAACATATTTCATCATTGGGGAAAAGTAATCTTCCCCGTATAGCTGATGGAATCTGATGTGCAAGTTTTTTATTCTCTTTTCCACAGTAATTTTGCGGGTTGTGGAAAACTGTGGAAAACTTTTCCCCGCTAATGTCCATTTTATGCGCCCTCAAGCAAGTTGATATTCTGCCTGCCTTTGAGATTGGCAGACCATATAACCAACAGAAATTTTGCGCCGACCAAAAAAAATCTATTTGGCACAACGGGCAAAATTCGCAAAATTGGCAGTCCACATTAACACACGAAGTCAGTTTTTCCTGAACGTCCGAGAATCGACACTCGCGCCTCAGGCACTTGCTTGGCACTTGCCGCCTCTCATAATCAAGTGAATCCGGCTTCTACACCGATGCTGCAATCAACAATTTGGACATTTTTTTAGGCTCAAGGGAACAGTATGCCCCAAGATGCTACGACACTTTTTGCGCAAAATGAAATAACTGCGCAGTACGCCGCCGCTAGCTCTCATTATGCCGATGCGGAACCTTCTCAAGCGGTGACGCTTTGGGCAAAATGCCTTGATATTATTCGTGACAATATCAATCCTCAAGTCTTTCGTACGTGGTTCGAGAATATCCGTGCGTTATCATGGAACGGCTCAAAATTGCTGATTCAAGTTCCCAGCCAATTTTACTATGAATGGATAGAAGAGCACTATGGAGCGCTTCTGCGTACCGTTCTGACGCAAATTCTCGGCTCCGGTGCAGAATTGCAATACGAAGTCATTGTGGATAAATCAGAAGATGCAACACTCGAAGACCGCACTATTACGCTTCCGGCGTTTCGTCAGCAAGCTGTACAATCGGCCGTCGGCGCACAACAACCGGGATTGCCCTTTGTGCAGCAGCCAAGCGTTCCGCAGAATTTCCCAACGTATTTGAATCCCTCCTACGTCTTTGAGAATTTTATTCGGGGCGAGAGCAATCAACTTGCGGCTGCGGCTGCGATTGCGATTGCGGAGAATCCGGGTAAAACCAAGTATAACCCGCTTGTTATCTACGGCAACACTGGCTTGGGCAAAACGCACCTCGTACAAGCTATCGGCAACCGCGCACAGCAGCTTCACCGCAATATCCGCGTGTTCTATACCAATAGCGAGCGCTTCACGATGGAGTATGTGAACGCGATTCAGAATGGAAAGACCAACGAGTTTGCGAATTTTTACCGCAGCATTGATATTTTGGTGGTGGACGATATTCAGTTTTTTAGCGGTAAAGAAAAGACGCAGGATAATTTCTTCCATACGTTTAATGCGCTCCACCAGTCCGGCAAACAAATTATTCTGACGAGTGATAAACCACCTAAAGATATTCACGGTGTAGATGACCGCCTTATCTCCCGCTTTCAATGGGGCTTGACAGCAGACGTGCAACCGCCCGATTACGAAATGCGTCTGGCTATCTTGCAGCGCAAAGCCGCCGATGAAGGTACACAACTGCCGGGCGATGTGATTGAGTATTTGGCGCGTAACATTACTTCCAGCGTCCGCGAACTCGAAGGCTGCCTGATTAGCCTCTTGGCAAAAGTTTCGTTGGACGGGCGCGAACTGACAATTGACCTTGCTCGCGAGGTTGTCAAAGGCATTGCAACTGAGCAGCCGACAAAGGAAATGACCGTCAAAGCGGTTCTGAATGCGGTGTCGGAGTATTACGACATCCCGCTCACGCTCATCACCGGCAAGACGCGCAAGCAAGAAGTCGTCGTCGCTCGGCAAACAGCGATGTACATTATTAAGCAGCACACGCAGCTTTCGCTCAAAAGCATCGGCTCTCACTTTGGCGGACGCGACCACACGACGGTTATTCACTCCTGCCAGATGGTCAAAAATTATCTGGACACCGACACAAGAGCGCAAAATGCGATGAGTACGATTTTAGAGCGCCTCGGTGCGCAACGTCGTCCCTAATCAGACTGTCTATAACCTAGTTCTCACGAGAGATTTTCTGCCGCGAATTCGCAAAATTTCTGCAAATTCGCGGCATTGTTTTGTACTACAATGTATGCTCTTCGGCGTTTGAAGCGCCACTATTTCGTCATCTTCCACCTCGAATTATGCTCGACACAAAATTTATTCGCGAAAATACTGAGCGAGTTATCCAGAACTCCCACGCAAAGCACACACAGCCTGATATTCACGGTTTTGTCAAAATGGATGAACGCCGCCGTGCCATTATTCAAGAAGCACAAGAGTTGAAAGCAAAGCGCAATACCGTTTCCGACGAGATTGCCCGCTTGAAAAAAGCGAAAGAAAATGCCGATGCGCTTATCGCTGAAATGAAAACTGTTTCGGACACCGTGAAGCACCTCGACGAGGAACTGCGCGGCGTGGAGGAACAAATGGAGCATATCGCACTTTTTGTCCCAAATGTTTCGCATGAAAGCGTCCCGCACGGCAAAGATGCTTCGGGCAACATAGAAATCCGCCGCAAAGACGGCGTGAATGCTTGCGAAGGAGAACGCGGCTTCCGCAAAGACCACGCCACGCTGGCAAAAGAACTCGCTATCGTTGATTTTGAGCGCGGTGCAAAAATTTCCGGCAGTGGTTTTCCGCTCTACATCGGCAAAGGCGCACGTTTGGAACGTGCATTGCTCAATTTTATGATTGACCGCCACACCGCCGAAAACGGCTACACCGAAGTATTTGTGCCGTTTCTGGTCAATGCAGCATCTATGCGCGGCACAGGGCAGCTGCCAAAGTTTGCTGATGATATGTACGCCTGCTCCGACGACGAGCTTTACCTTATCCCTACCGCAGAAGTTCCGATTACGAATATCTACCGTGACGATATTTTGTCAGGTGCAGATTTGCCCATCAAGCATTGCGGCTATTCGGCGTGTTTCCGGCGTGAGGGAGGGAGCTATGGCAAAGATACACGCGGGCTGCTGCGTTTGCATCAATTCAATAAAATTGAAATGGTGAAATTTGTCAAGCCTGAAAATTCCTACAATGAGCTGGAAGCACTCGTTCGTGACGCAGAAGGCATCTTGGAAGTGCTCGGCATACCTTACCGTACCATTTTGCTGTGCGACGGCGACACGGGCTTTTCCAGCGCCAAGACCTATGACCTCGAAGTATGGTCGCCTGCCGAACAAAAATGGCTCGAAGTTTCCAGTTGCTCGAATTTTGAGGATTTCCAAGCCCGCCGCGCCAATATCCGCTATCGTGCCGAACACGGGACAAAGCCGGAGTTCGTTCACACGCTGAACGGAAGCGGTCTGGCAACGCCACGCCTGATGGTTGCGCTCTTGGAGCACTACCAAACCGAAGACGGGCGCATCCATATCCCCGAACCATTGCGGTCGTACTGCGGGTTTGAGTGGATTGGATAAGATTGTGGACAAATAAAGTGAAGGATAATTTTTTACGATTTCTTTTCGCCATGAAGACGTTTCTTGCAAACCTGATTGTGCTTTATTGTGTGGGTACATCGGGAATATTATTTGCTCAGGGCAGTTCCAAAGCACTGGTAAAGACTGCTCCGAAGGATACCACGTTCCTCGACAGCCTTATGCGCTCGCAGCCGGAGAAATTCGGCGCTGTTCTGGCAAATGCGGCAAAACACCGCATTCAGATTCTTTATACCCAAATTGAACGCGACAAGCGCAATCGCCTGACGTTTCGCTCGTTTTCCTTTCGGCTCGACCCGCACGAATACTTCTATCCGGCAAGCACAACCAAACTCCCAACGGCTCTGCTGGCATTGGAGAAAATGAATCGGCTTGGCTTTAGGAACAAGTATTTGCCCATGCGAATAGACAGTACGCGTCCTGACCAATCGTCGCCCGTCGTGCATGATTCATCGTCCGCAGACGGAAACGCAAGCGTGGCGCATTACGTCAAGAAAATTTTTCTCGTGAGCGACAACGACGCGCACAATCGCTTGCTGGAATTCGTTACGCCCGACACGCTCAATGAAGCGCTTCACAGCAAGGGCTACACCGAAGCAAAGATTAATCGCCGCCTCGGTATCAGTGCTACGCCGGAGCAGGACAGCTACATGAACCCGCTTGCCCTGTACGACCCAAGTGGCAAAAACGTTGTCTATGCCCAAAAAGCAAGCACCCCGCAAAAAAAATACTCTTTTGCACTGAACGGACTAAAGCAAGGTGTAGGCGTAATGCGGCGCGGTGCGCTCGTCAATGAGCCGATAGATTTTACGGAATCAAATTATATTTCGCTGGAAACGTTGCAGCGTATTTTGCGTGCGGCGCTTTTCCCGGAAGTTCTTCCCGCCCGCGAGCGCTTTGCACTTACGCCCGAAGACTACGACCTCGTGTATTCTTCTATGGCGAAATTTCCCCGCGAAAGCCGCTACCCGAAGTATGACACGACGGAGTATTACGACCGCTACGTGAAATTCTCAATGTTTGGCAATTCCAAAGAACCAATGCCCAAGCATATTCGCGTCTTCAATAAGGTCGGCGATGCTTACGGGTATATGCTGGAGAACGCTTACATCGTGGACTTCAAGAAGAACATTGAGTTTTTCGTATCGGCAGTCCTGCTTGCCAATGAGGATGGCGTTTTCAATGATGAGAAGTATGAGTATGAAACCGTTAGTTTCCCGTTTTTGGGAAATTTGGGGCAACTGCTCTACAACTACGAATCCACGCGCAAGCGAGCAAACAAGCCGAATCTTACAAAATTTGCGAAATATCAATCATTTCCGCCGCGTGCGGAGCAGAAACGTTAAGCCAAAGCGTTTCAACTATTTGTTTTTCCATCACGCATTTTATTTTTCTTGGAATATGCCTACAACACTTGGTTCTGAGCCAAAGCGCGACCTGACATTTGAGCAAAATGCTGACGCAAACAAACAACTATGGCGCACCATCGAAGGGCGTGGAGACCGCATCAAACAAGGCGGCGGCAAGGCAGCGCTGGAAAAGCACAAAGCCAAAGGCAGACTCACAGCCCGCGAGCGCATCTACGCGCTTGTGGACGCGGACTCCTATTTTCTCGAAATCGGCTTATTTACTGCCGACGGAATGTACGCCGAGCAAGGCGGAGCGCCATCTGCGGGCGTAGTGACGGGAATAGGCGTGATTCACGGGCGTGAGTGCGTGATTGTTTCCAACGATGCCACCGTCAAGGCGGGCGCGTGGTTCCCAATGACCGCAAAAAAGAATCTTCGCGCACAAGAAATCGCGCTCGAAAACCGCTTGCCGATTATTTATCTCGTGGATTCGGCAGGTGTATTTTTGCCGATGCAAGATGAAATTTTCCCCGACAAAGAGCACTTCGGGCGGCAGTTCCGCAATAATGCCCAACTCTCAGCACTCGGCGTTCCGCAAATTGCCGCGATTATGGGACCCTGCGTAGCGGGCGGCGCGTACTTGCCGATTATGAGCGACGAAGCATTGATTGTTGAGGGACAAGGCAGCCTCTTCCTTGCCGGACCTGCACTCGTGGAAGCTGCTATTGGCGAGAAAACCACGATTGAACCGCTTGGCGGCGCAGTGATGCACGCCAGCGTGAGCGGCGTGATTGACTACAAAGTCAAGAACGACGAGGAATGTATCGCCGTTATTCGCTCACTTGTAGAAAAATTTTCCCCCGAAAAAGGCATTAAAAATGTCTTTTCGCGTGAAGCGTCCCTGCCGCCGAAATTTGAAGCGGAGGAGTTGTGGGGCATTATCCCAAGTGACCGCGCAAAACCCTACAACACCTATCAAGTATTGGCGCGGCTTCTGGATGATTCTGCTTTTGAAGAATACAAAGCCGACTACGGCAAAACGATTATCTGCGGCTACGGGCGCGTGGACGGTTGGGCGGTGGGCATTGTGGCAAATCAACGCGCCATCGTCAAAAACGGCAAAGGCGAACTGCAAGTGGGCGGTGTGATTTATTCCGAAAGTGCCGACAAAGCCGCGCGATTCATTATGAATTGTAATCAGCGTAAGATTCCGCTGGTTTTTTTGCAAGATGTAACGGGTTTTATCGTTGGTACACGCGCCGAGCAGGGTGGAATTATCAAAGATGGGGCAAAAATGGTGAATGCTGTGGCAAATTCTATCGTGCCGAAGCTCACCTTTATCATGGGCAATAGCTACGGCGCAGGCAACTACGCCATGTGCGGGAAAGCATTCGACCCGCGATTTATTTTCAGCTTGCCGACCTCGAAAATTGCCGTTATGGGCGGCGCACAAGCCTCGAAGACGCTTTTGACAATTAAGATTGCATCGCTGGAAAAGCAAGGCAAAAAACTTTCCGATGCAGACCAAATGCAAATGCTCAAGGAAATTCAAGACAAATACGACGAAACTATGCACCCCGTCTATGCCGCAGCGCGGTTGTGGGTGGACGGCATCATTCCCCCAACGGCAATGCGTGGCGTGATTTCCCGCTCGCTCGCGGCAGCCGCACACAACGATCAGTTTCCCGAATGGAAAGCGGGCGTAGTGCAGGTGTGATGCGCTTTTGAGATGTTGTCTATTAAACTAAAGCAGGCTGTTTTCACTTTTTTGGAAAACAGCCTGCTTCAGTTTATATCAAGGCAATGTGACTTTTTTGCTCAAAATGTCTCTTCCATCGTATAGCAATCTATTTTTCTTTTCAATTTTCCCCAAAGCCATGAAAGCCCGACTGTTCCTTGCACTCAGCGTCATCCTTTGCGCATATTCTTGTGCCGACGATAACATTCTCACGCCACGTTCCTTCACCAATGTCGCCGATGCCGAAGCGCGGTGGAAAGCGTATAAACTCACACAATATAAACTCACGCAACAGCGCTCGTGCTTTTGCATCCTTCTCAAGTATCCTCTGACGTTGCAAGTGGATAGCGGTGGTAAGGTTATTTCCGCCCGTGATGCCGCCGGAGGAAGTGTGGATGCGACTTTTGGAACGAGCATCGAAACAATGTTCACCAATATCCGCGCTTTGCAAAACCGCGCCGATGCGAAGGTGGAAGTGCGTTACGATTCCGTCTATGGCTATCCGCGCTACATCAACGCCGACCCCATCAAGCTAGCCACCGACGACGAATATATCCTCGAAACAACGCTTGTTCGCTGATGTTCGCTAACGTCAGCAAGAATTGCGTAGAGATTTACTCCCGCACACGCCCAGCACCAAACAGCGCCGAACCAAGCGCCAGTGCCACCAGCAAACACGATGCCATCGGCAGCCAATCGCCAAAGCGCACGTACAGTGTTTGCTCGGTGAGAAGCGGTAATGTCCTTGCGATTGCCGCTTGCGTATCTATTTCTGTGCGCTGAAGCGATGTGCCGAGCGGGGTAAGAAAGCCGGAAATACCGGAGTTACCGCAGCGAGCCAGATAGCGCTTGCTTTCCACAGCCCGCATTGCGGCTATCATGTAGTGCTGTTCGGGTCCGGGCGTGTGATTGAACCACCCATCATTGGTGATAACCACGAGCAACGTTGCGCCTTTGCGGGCATAGTCCGCCACAAAAGCCGGATAAATGGACTCAATACAAATCACCGTGCCAATTTGTGCCGTGTCCGACGCGCGAACAAGCGGAAGCGGCTTCTGTTCTCGTCCTAAGCCCCAGCCCGAAATCCCAACACCCCATGTAAGCGCTTTGACGGCAAAGGAAATACTTTCGGCGTATGGAACACGCTCGGCAAAAGGCGTAAGTTTCATTTTACGATGAACCGCAATGGCTGGCGGATACGGCGCAAACGGGTCGGTGTGCGTAATGTCCGTGCGCGGCGCAAGTATCATGGCGGAGTTAAAACTTTCGGCATAGAGCGTGTCGAACATTCGTGGTATGACCGATGCTGTTACAGGCGCTTCGGCACGAGTGCGGTAAATGCGGTCAGTCGGCAGCCCGCTCAAAATGGCTATTCCCGTGCTGTCCGTCCATGAACGAAGTTGGTCGAGATAAGGAAAATTTTGCAAAATCAAAATACGATACGGAATTGCTGTTTCACTCCACAAGGTAAAATCAAGACGGGGAGTGCCTTCCGGCAGATTATTCCGTAAAGAATCCGCCAAATGCAAATGCAGTGCAACCTGCTCCTGAGCGCTGCCTTGCCACTTTCCCCAAGGGTTGATGTTCGGCTGAATCACGCCTACCGTCACGCTTTGATGCGATTTCA
>JANYDO010000408.1 GCA_025363605.1 Candidatus Kapaibacterium sp. | reverse complement strand
TGTAGAGATACCAACTGCCGGCGGTAGTGTTGTTGCTTCTCCGGCGTTACCACATTCCCCCAAACGTCCGAAGCAGCCGCTTCGCTTCACCAGTGAAGAGCGCCGACTGCCCACGACGACCGGAACATTGTGGGGAACACTGGTCATTCCTACAACTGCCACCACAACGGCATCGGTTCCAGTTTTGCTTATTTTGAACACGAACACCGTCTATGACCGCGACGGTATTTCCCGTCACAATCGCGATTCCAGTAATCATGCGAAACTTCTTGCCGAAGCTCTTGCAGCTGAAGGAATAGCTACTTTTCGCTATGATACACGCGGATCAGGCAGAAGCCGTGATGCCTACATCAATGACGAATATCACGATTTTGAGCGAACCATTGTGGACGCTTGCGGATGGATTGATTCGTTGCGCAAAGACCCGCGTTTAGGTGCGATTACAATTTTGGGCTTGAGTCGCCCGAATGATTTTGGGCGCGAAGGCGCATTGGCAGGTATCATTGCGGCATATCGGCAGCAGGTGGACGGTCTGATAATGGTTGCGCCGGATTCTCGCCGTTGGCTGCGGTATATGCGGAGCCAAGCTGCCGTGACCTTTCCCGAAGGCACAGCACGGGAAATTGACTCGCTTGCGTCGATGTTGGAAAACGGTCGCCGTCCGCAGTTGACCAATAAAGATGGGATTTTATACGATTTAATGCGCCCTGCATTGCAAAAATATATTCTCTCGCTGAACAAATACGAACCGCTCGAAGAAATTACGAAACTCGCCATTCCCATTATCGGTGTTCATGGCACGCTTGATTTTTCTATTGGCGAAGAGCATACGCGCAATCTTGTGGCGGCAAATCCACGAGCGAAATTCTTTTCCGTCAAAAACATGAGTTTCAATCTCAAAGACGGTAATCAAGACCTTTCTACGCCGCCGTTGGAAAAGAAAAAGTTGCCGATATTGCCGGAAATCGTTGACCTTCTTGCAAATTTTGTCTGGAGCATCGAAAAATAACTCTTTGGAGTGCAAACGCATCTTTGCATAAAGCAAGTATGAAAGCGGGTTCAGAAGGATGAGTGTTCATCGTCTGAATCCGCTTTTTTTTGCCGTTGGTGTGCTAATTGAAGTGCTAGCGCATTCCGCTTCAAACCCGCCCTTTTGCTCCGTTTGACGGGGCTTTTACGGAATCGTGTCGAAAATTCTTCTTGTGTCATTTGCTGCACAACATTGAGATTGAGCGTTGTTTCTTCAAAGCGAGGTTGGAAGCGGTCTTCCGTGCTTGGCTTCTGAAAACGATTCCACGGGCAAACATCCTGACACGTATCGCATCCAAAGAGCCATCCGTCAAGGTTTTCTGCGACTTCGGGCGGAAACTCCACATCGGGTTTCGTTTCGATTGTCCAATAAGGGATGCACTTTCGGGCATCAACCACGTAAGGGCTGACGATGGCTTGGGTAGGGCAGGCTTGGAGACAAGCCGTGCAGGAGCCGCAGAAATCCTGCATTGGGGAATCATAACAAAATTCTGCGGTCGTGAGGATAATACCAATAAAAAACCACGAGCCAATATCACGCGAAATGACGTTGCTGTGCTTCCCCTGCCAGCCAATGCCCGCGCGAACAGCCCATTGCTTCTCTAAAATCGCTCCGGTATCGGTATAAATTTTTGTTGCTGCATTAGGGTCAAGACGCTTGATTTCATCAGCAATACGTTCCAGTTTTTCGGGAATCACGTCGTGGTAATCATCGCCCCAAGCATACCGCGAAATTTTTCCCTTGTTCGTATCGGTGCAGTGTTGGTGAGGAGTGTAATAATTTTGCGCTACGACAACGACAGAGCGGGTTTCGGGGAGAATGGCGCAAACATCGTAACGCTTTTCTTGGTTGCGTTCCATATACCCCATGCCAGCGTGGAAGCCCTGCCGAAGCCATTCGGCAAAATGTTCCGTTTCCTGTGCAAGCGGTTCGGCTTTTGCTATTCCCACAAGCGAAAATCCGCAGGAGAGGGCATAATCTTTGATGACCAGCGTTCTTTCGTGAAGTGATTGCACGGGTGTATTCATGGAATAAATGAATTTACTGTTACCACTTCCATTCTACTTCCACGGGCTGCGGTTTCTCAAGGTACACCAACTCATGCTCTTCAAAAACGTCATAGACCTTAACGTGAGAATGGCTTGAAGAGGTGTGCCTACCAGTGTGGAGTGAATACGTCCAGCCGTGCATCGGGCAACTGATGGTGCAATCTTCCGTGTTGATTTCGCCCTCGTGCAAAAGAGGCGAGTGATTGTGCGGGCAAATGTTAGAGACCGCATGAAGTCTTTCTCCGACGCGAAAAATAGCTATTTGGAGCTCTTCATCAAATTCCACGCGTGTCCCTTTGCGGCGCAGAACGTCGGTGCTATGGCAGACTTGCACGAACGTTTTGCCGTTGCGCTCAAGCGTCGGGAAGTCATCATTAGGAAAAATATCCATACGTTCAGAATTATTGATGAATACTCGTTTATTGCGTAATTTAAGCCGTGAGCGAAACCATGAAAACGTATAACGAAAACTTATTCAGATTTTCCGTTTTGCGCAAGTCTTTTTCTGTATGATTTTTTTACCGACTATCTATCCATGCCGGACATCGCACCGTTTCTTGTTTCGTTTCGCCTCGCCTTCACAACCGTTGTTGTGCTGCTGGTCGTCGCCGTGCCGCTTGCCTATATTCTCGCCGTAACAAAACACCGTCTGAAGCCTTTGCTGGAAAGTATCGTGAGCCTGCCAATAGCTCTGCCGCCGACCGTCGTAGGTTTTTATTTTCTCTATGCCTTTGGTCGTGGAAACGCTTTCGGTGCTTGGCTTGCGGACAGCTTCGATGTGAGTTTGGTGTTTAGTTTTAGTGGCTTGGTGCTGGGTTCGGTGCTATACAGTTTGCCGTTTATGGTGCAACCCGTTAAAAACGGCTTTGAGGCAATTTCGACAGAGATTTTAGAAAGTGCAGTTTTAGATGGGGCAACGGGCTTGCAAGTGTTTATGCGAGTTGCGCTGCCGATTGCGCGAAGAAGCCTTCTAACGGGGAGCGCTCTGGCGTTTGTTCATGCGCTCGGCGAATTTGGGGTCGTGATGATGATTGGCGGCAATATCTCCGGCGAGACCCGCACCGCTTCGATTGCGCTCTATGATGCAGTGCAAGCGCTTGATTATGGCTCTGCGCATATCTACGCAGCGATATTGCTCGGTGTGGCGCTGCTGTCAGGCATTCCTGCGTTTCAATGGTGGCGCGAAAGATAACTTGTCGTTTCGACTTTGTACACGACAAAATTCATCAATCGGTGGCACAGACATTCTTGTCTGTGAGGTTTGAAGCGGTTCTCAAGGACTACACAGGCAAGAATGCCTGTGCCACCGAGGCTAGCTTTTATGCTGTTTGTAAAATTTTATCGTGTACTAAGGAACCGCAGTCCGCACTTCCACTCGTATCGCACGATTGTACAATCGCCCTTCGGGATTGGTTGGGTCGTTGTGGAGAGCTTTCATCCACGCGACGTTCTTTTTGCTGCTTACTATTTTTGATGGTATGCTTGGTACTGCTTGCGCTAGTTGCCGGGCACGTGCATCGGCGGCATCAATGCTAAGGTTTGCTTCATCTTTTCCTTCTGCCCATCCTTCCACTGTCAGTGAGGCGCTTGGCGAGAGGCTTGTTTTGAATGTTGCCCATGCGTCGCCTTCGGTAATTTCCTTGCCCATTTGTGCGACGAGCGTTACTACATCTATTCGGGTATCGGGGACTTTTTTGGTGATTTTGTCAGCGAGCATGAGCACTTCCACAGGAGTTGTCTGAATAGGCGCGTCGCTGTTGCGGTTGTTAATGTCGGTGACTTCCAGCTTTGAATCCAGTGTGCCTGAGAATCCCGGCACCGAGGAAGGGCGCTCGTCTATTCGCCAGATATATTCTTTGGAAAATGAATTTGTACCTTCCACATTGAACAGAGTCTTAATCTCGTTGCCCTCAAATTGCGATACTTCAAGACTCCATTGCTTCAAGCCCGCTCCGGCACTGATGTCTATGGAAAAACGCAAAGCAGGTGGCGAAACAGTCTGATACATACTTTCGAGCGTGACGGCTTGTAGAATTGCGGGGTCAGTCGAGGCAATATCCACGCGCCGAATATCTGCTTCTGAATCACTTCCCACCGAAACGGGTGCAGCGTCTTGTACGGTAACAGTCAGGCGGTTTGCGGCAATTTTCCATACATCTTGCAAGTAGTCGCTGACGGATTCGGCACGTTGCGCTGCCAGCTTTTTATTGCCGCTTTCCGTGCCGGAATTAAGCGTGTAGCCTGTGAGCGTGAGGCGAGCTTCTGTGCGCTCTTGAAGGCGTTTGCCAATAATGTTCAAAATGTGATAATACACCTCGACGGGCTGCAATTTGGTCAAACGATTAAAGTTATAGCTTGTTCGCTCCGTTGACGCAATCCGGCGGTATCGTGCGGGAATGACCGAAGAATTTTCGTTGAAGAAAATATGCGGTACAAGCTGCACTGTCTGGGCGGAGCGAAATTGTTCCACGCGGATAGTCGGATTGCGTACTTCCGTTCCGTCTGCAAGTAAGCCGTCGGGAAGGCTTATTTTCACCAAGACACCAGATTGTCGGAGTTCTTGGAGTTCAGTTTGAATCTTTTTGCGTTCGTCTAAAAGCTGTTTCTCCATCGCTGCCAACTGTTTGATTTTGTACAATTGGCTGTCGAATCGTGCTTCGCGGACGGGATAATACCTGAGTGCAACGCCGCCCCGGAGTGTTGCGATTTTCCAGTATTCATCTTTCTCCAAATTCTGCACCACTGAATACAACTGCGTTCCGTAAAACAGCGTTGGCTCAAGCGTCCATGCGCCCGACGGATGAATGGGGATTTCATAGCCGATGCCGCCCATGACTTCAATGTTCATATTGGCAACGCCGAGATTGCGCACGTCAGGAAGCGTACCGCGCTGAACGTTGCGTATGCGCTCACCCGAATCGTGAAAAACGCCATCCGACGGAGCAACCAGTGTTTCTTCTTGGCGATATGTTTTGGCAACTGCCCATTCTGCCCGAGTACCCACGTACACGTTCAAGCCTGCGGCAGGATTGAAATTGAGCAATACTTCCGAACCCATCGTTGCTAAATTTGCCGTAAAAGCACGGCGAAAAATGCCTATGTCGCCCGTACCATCACGTCTCCCGACGATTTCGGAATCAAGTCGTGAATATAACGTGCCATTGCGCTGGACGTACGAGGCACGAAGGTCGAGGTTGAGCCACCGAAAAATCGGTATCCCAATAAATGCACCTGCTGAAAAGCCAGTTCCTATGCCGCTTTGAAAATAATAATCAACTAAATTTTCCGGAACTGCACGAGGAATTTGCAGGAAGCGGGCGCTGTGGGCGTTGTAATTGAATAGCCCCGTGACTCCGTAGCGAATACCGTCGTTGTCGGCAGGAGCTTGCACGGTTGCTTGTGTTTGAGCAAACGCCGCGCCGCAATGAAGCGTGAGTATGAAGGCAATGCCAAGAATGGAAACGTATGGGTTCTTCATGGATTAGCGTACAATACGAATTGGTTGAGAAATGCGGTGTTCGCCAGTTTGCAAAAGCAGGAAATATGCGCCCGGAGGAATATCTTCGGTTGAAAAATTGATGTCGTAATCGCCGGGCAGCAAGCGTTTTGCCGTCAATGTTTTAATAGTATGTCCGAAGACGTTGACGACCGAAACATTCACATCCGCTGTAGCGCTCAGAGTATAGCGGACAAGCGCTGTTTCACTGATAGGGTTCGGTGCAGTTGCCGCAAGCAATGGTGCCCGTTCGGAACTAAAAAGCCTCGCTCCGCCCGCATACGAAAGTCCCGTGAGCGTCATAATTCCGGGCTTGGGCGCAAGGAGAATCACGCCGTCTGCGCTCAAACTGGTCAAAATAAGCGGCGTGGCAATCGCATCGCCAAGTCGTGCACGGAAACGCAAGGTGGTAAGCGCTGTTCCGACATTCGGACGCAAATCAAACGTCAGAGGAATGAGGCGGTCGCCGTTGACGACGGCTTCTTGACGCAGAGCCGCGCCGGGGTCGAGCATAGAAGCATTGAAGCGCAAGATACACCGAGCCTTGATGGAGCGGATATTTGCCGGAGGAGATTGTATGCTTTTGAGCAAAATCGGGATTTCTACTTCGTCGCCCGGTTTTGCTGTTAGATTTTCGGGAATTTCTAACACCGCACGAGCAGAATTGACGGAGCTTTGGAGCGATGTGCGATAGACCACCCCGCCATGCAAACCGATGTATAAATCCGTTGCGCCAGCCGCCGCAAGCGAGGTCACATCGGCATCGTCGTTCAAGCCTTCGTTGACGCGCTCCCACGAGATGCCGTCATTGAGCGACCTCCACACGCCGTGCGCATCTGTTCCGGCATAAAGCGCTCCGCCAACAGCAATGAGCGCTTGCGGTAAGATGGTATCGCGCACACTTCCCGATGAATCAGGAAAATTGAGCCGTAGCCACGAAAGACCATTACTCAGGCTGCGGTAAATTCCTGCATCCGTCGCCGCAAAAAGCGCTGATTGTTCGCGAATAAGGTGATTGACACGGCGGGCTTTGTCGGGCAGGTTGCGTTCATCGCCGAAGGTGCGTCGCCATGTTAGTCCGTCATCGTCAGAGCGAAAAATACCTCCGCCAATTGTTCCCGCAAAAACGACATCATTTACGCCAATAATCAAGGTTGTCACCGATGGTAATTCGCCGGAGCTGAGGCGGACGATGGTGTTTTTTGTCCACGAAACGCCGCCATTGGTCGAGCGGCAAAGTACACCGTCATCACCGCCCGCAAGCAGTGTTCCGAAGCCCGTAGCAACAATCGAATGAAAAGGATGCAATGTTTTGATTTTTCCTGCTGCATCCCGCACGGTGTCTATCAGAACCGGTGTCCACGATGTACCATTGTTGTTGGAGCGATAAATACCCGGAACGGTAATATGTGGGTTGGAGGGGTCGTATTCATCGTAAGCAGCCACATACAAGTCTTTGCCTTTTGAAGCAAAACCGCGTAAATATCGGGCTTGCAAGCCTGCATCGGAAGGAAGCCATGTCGCGCCATTGTCGGAAGTGCGGTAAGCACCGTCGCCTGCTGTTGCCGCTAGAATCAGTCCGCGATGTTCCTGCATATCGGTAACAAGTGCGCCCGTCAAGCCCGTGTTGGCTTCACGCCATGTTGCGGCTTTGTCTTCAGAAACGAAGATACCCGCATCGGTTCCGGCATAGACATCCGTTCCTTCAACGGCGAGAGCCGTGACGATTGGCTCAGTTAAGCCTTTTTCGCGTAATTCCCATGTTTTGCCGTCATCACCGGAGCGGAAGACTCCTTCCTCCGTACCTGCATAAAACACGCCGTCTTTATCGGTGGCGAGAGCAAGCACATACTGCCAGCCGTCTTCTGCTGTGGTGAGGCTTTCCAGTTTTTGCCATGTGCCGGCATTGTCTGAGCGATATACCCAGCCGCCTTGTGTTCCGGCGAGAATAACGTTTTTGTGCTGCGCAAAACATTCAATCCGATGTTTCCCGAAGGTGTTGTCCTGTGTCCACGTTTCACCATGATTCGTTGAGCGATACAAAATGGAATCACCCGTTGCTGCAAAGGTGATATTCTCGGCAATGTATAGTGCCGTTACGTCGGCGTGGTTCTTTAATCCTGCGTTCAAGGATTTCCACGATGCGCCGTCGTCTGTGGAGCGGAATATTCCTTGGTCTGTCCCGGCAAGCAAGGTGTCTCCTTTGCCAACGATAGTATGCACAAATTTCGGACAGCCCGTGCCTCGTGCCTGCCATGATTTACCACCGTTGCCGGATTTATACACACCGTCTTCTGTGCCGATAAAAACTTCATCGCCAAAGACGACGATACTATGCACGGTTTGGGCGGCGTTGTTCGTTAGTCCGTCATTACTTTGCAGCCATGCGTGTCCGTTGGTATTGGAGCGATAGACCCCGTTGTGCGTTCCGACATAAACATCGTCGTCCGTATCAGCAGCCATACTGAGAATTGATGCGGTGTACGGACCTGTCATCGGCTCCCAGTAGATTGCCGGAGGAGCTATTCCTTGCGCATCCACAACGGCAAAGGCAGTGCGGCTGGTGACGGAAATTCGTTTGTCGAAATCACCGACATTGGGCGGAGTAAATTGTATGTAGAGCGTGAAAGAAGTGGTATCGCGGCTCATCGGCACAAAAAGTGTGTCGCTAAAGGGACCCGCAGGCGCAAGTGCGAGTAAGTACCCGCGCGGTGCTGCAACGCGGATTTCGTCCGTGAGCCGGAAACCTCTTATGACGACAGATTTGAGCGGCGAAACTTTTCCTAAAACGACTACGCCAAAATCCAGATTGTTCGGGGAAGCGCTCAGAAGACTGCGAACAGAAGACGAGATGTAGTGCGCTCGCCATCCGAAATCAGTGTCAATGTTGCGAAGATTATCCGATATAAATTCAATAAGCATTTCGCCGCCGGAAGAAACGATAGAGGTCGCCTCGTCAATGTTTGAACCGCTGAGTTCGGCA
>JANYDO010000372.1 GCA_025363605.1 Candidatus Kapaibacterium sp. | reverse complement strand
GTCGAGCGCCTCGCCGGTGGTGGCATCAATAAAATACGTCCACGCCTCCGCAATCGTCGGGCAGACCGTTACGGCATACACCAATCGCAGCGAGTTTTCGTGCGGGTAGAGCAGTAGTTCAGTGGCGGGACCTTCGTAGCCAAGCTGTTTGGCGAGTGTTTCGGGGATTTGATTCCATTCACCGACGTTTTTCAATGCTTGCTCTGAGGCTTCCACCGCAGCGCTGACGGTGAGCACAGGCTCTGTTGAGGTGCTTGGTGTCGGCAGATATGAGCCGTGAACCGAATAGACCGTACCGTCGCTTTTCGCGTGGACGTAGAGGTCTTGACCATAGACGCGAAGCCCTTTGAAGCGCTGTTCAAAGCGAATGTGTTGGTAGCCGAGCGCGTCTGCATCCAGACTGATGACGCGGAGTTCTTCGGCGGGAGACTGTACTTTCTCGACAATCCCCGTTTGTGTCAAAAGCGTAAGCGCCTCCTGCACAATGGGTGTCATCTGCCGCTTGGCTTGTTCGATTTCGTCTGCCTCGCGTGCGGAATTGCTGTGCTTGATGAAGGCTGTGGCAAAAGTATTGCTGCTGCCGATGCGGTTACGAAGCTGCCCCAGCGACCCCGTAAAATTTGCTATCGTGCCGTTCTTCCTGTATTCAGCCGTACCGCTCGTTTCACCTTTTGCTGTGCTTGCCGTAGCTTGTTTCTTGGCTGTGGGTGCTGTTGCTATGTTGATACTGGCTGCCGGGACGGCCGTTGTGATGCGCCCGATTGGCGTGCCTTCTCCTGCTGCCGAAGACGGCTCTTGAAGGTACACTGGTGTTGTGCGTTCCGAACCACGTTTGATGTTCTGCTGGGCAGAAAGCGCGAGCGGCGACAAGAGAAGGAGGAGTGCGCTGAGTGCGGCATAGCTCCTCAGACCTTTTCTCGAACATGAAGAAAATAGAGGGAACATAATGCAAACGGATAATGGTGAAAGAGACAGTGTGCTTGCGGGAACAAAGCGAAAATATAATAATTAGGACTTTCGCAAAAATGGCTTTGTGTATAAACAGACAAAAGTGTCTGTTCCACCAAAGCCAAAGAATATCAGGTGTCTTGGTAGCGCAGACACTCTTGTCTGCGTCTTTTGCGAAAATACAAAAATGTTTCTACCTGAAAGGAGGAGAGAAAACTTTTACGCGTTGTCTCTCCTCCTTCGGCAGTGTTGCGGAAGTATATATGGATACCATGACAATTTCTATCAGCGCCATTGCTTGATTGATGCTCACTTTAGTTTGCGGTGAATCTGTACTCAATCGTTTCACCATTAATTTGCGTATTCAAACGAAGCGTTGTGCTGCTTAATTCTGCAGTATTGACGCTGCCATTGAGGATAGTCACATTAGCAAACGTTATCATGCTACGTGCGTCGTTGAACGACCACGTTCCTGTAAATGTAGTACCAACCGGAAGACCCGATGCTGTTTTAGCCGCTTCCGTGGGGGTGAACGTAACCGTGCCGCTGTTGCCGTTGCTGCTCGAAGCTGTAAAAACCACCGACATCCCTGTCCAAAGATTTGTCTGATTCGAGGGGGCTGTGCCAATGGTAAACTTATCAAATTTCCAACCGCCGGAGCGAGTGAGCAAAGCAGGATCGACCGAAACAGAGGTCGTTACCGTGCATGATGCAAGTACACCAAGCAAGAGGAAAAGTGTGAGTGCCGCCAAAGCAGCCCGTTGGTGAGAAAGAAACGTACGCATATAATTGTGGGGGAAAATGTGAAAAATAGAATGGGATTGTTATTTTGAAGAGCAAACGTGAGTATATTTGCCTCATCTGGTACAAAATTACTCATTTCCATACTGCTGTGCAACCGTCTTGAAGTTCTATATGCCTACTACCAAAAGTTCTATATTCGCCTCTATCTGCCCTATGGTGCTGATTGTTTGCAGCATGAACACTTACGCCCAAACAGCGCCGGAACAGCGCCGTCAGGATTCGCTCGACGCGCTCATCAAAAGCGTCGAAAGCCGCACCGATACTGCTGCTGCGAAGATGCTCGCCGATGCTGCTGTTGGGTATATCAACTTCGATAGTGAGTACGCGCTCAAGGTTGCCACTCGTGCCGCAAATCTTGTTACGAGCGCTTCCGTTACACCACTGCGCATTCACGTGATGATTGCCCTAGCGGATGTTTGCTATGCCGACAATAAATATCCCGAAGCCATCAAATACTACGACAGCGCACTCACAATGGCACGGCGCATTGGTGCGAATGCGGAAATAGCCTACGCGCTCATCGGGCAGTCCTTAATTGAACGCGACCAAGGCGCAATGGCGAAAGCATTTGCAAAAAGTTTGGAGGCGGTGGAATTTGCCAAAAAAGCCAATGACCACCGCTTGACAGTAACAGCGACGATGACGCTCGGACTTGGATACTTCGCGGCACGTGATTTTGTCAGTTCTGATAGTATCTATGCCGTTGCTTTGCAACAATGTCAAGGTAAAGAAGATGACGACCTTCGAGCGGCAATTTACAACTGTAGAGGTATCTTAATTGACCAGATGCAGCAGCCTGAGCGGGCGATAGCGACGTATCACAATGGACTCACGCTGGAACAGGAATTAGGGCGGTCGCGGAGAATCGGTCGAATAAGTAGCAATATCGCACTCGTGTTTATGCGGATTGATACATTCGATTCGGCATTGGCGTATCAAAAAGTTTGTTTGCAACAGTATGAAAAAACCAAGTACGATGCGGGCTTGGCTAATTCTCTCAGTATTATTGGCATGACGCAGGTGAAACTTGGTAAATTTCAAGACGCGATTGCCTCCGCGAAGCGAGCAATCAAACTCTCGGAGCCAAGTCATTTTTTTCAAGAAATGAACTATGGATACTATGTGCTGACCGAGGCGTATTCGGGCTTGGGGGATTACAAAAGTGCGCTGGAGGCGAGCAAACAAATGGCTGCTATTCAGGATTCTATGTATAACGCCGCCAGCGCAGAGAAACTCGCTGAACTCGAAACCGCAAAAAAAGAGCAGGAAATCAAGCTACTGCAGAGCCAAAAGGCTCAGGAAAACATCATCCGCAATGCGCTCATAGCAGGCGCACTAGCAATGGCAGGCTTTGTGGTCGTGCTTGTGCGCGGGAACAACCGCCGGAAGCGCGATAATGCGCGACTCGCAGAACTGAACGACAAACTTTTTGATGCCAACGAAGAATTGAGCCTCATCACATCGGAAAAAGATGAAATCTTGAATATCGTTTCGCATGGCTTAAAAAGCCAGATATTCGGCATACGCTCCCTTGCCGACAGCATGACGACTGCCCTAGCGCTTGGTGTCGCTCCAATAAATACCGCATCCCTTTCCGAAATGTCCCGTACCATTAGTCAAGCCTCGACACAAATGTTTTCACTTGTGACGAATCTTCTGACCGTGAACACGGCGGAACAAGGCTTGCTGAAGCCAACTCTGTCCAAGACCAACGTCGGAACGGTATTGAGCACTGTTTGCGAACAATTCAAGGAATATGCGGCAGTAAAAAATATCACACTCAGGCTTGAAGCGCCACAAGGCGAAGTCTTGAACGCAATTGCCGATGAGCAAATGCTGCGGGAGGTGTTGGAGAACCTCCTGTCAAATGCAGTGAAGTATTCGCCACAAGGTAAAACCGTTGTTGTACGCCTCAAAGCCAGTAATGAAGTGCTTCGCGTGGAAGTGGAGGACGAAGGACTGGGTATTTCTTCTGACGACAAGAAAAAACTCTTCGGCAAGTTTGCTCGTCTTTCCGCACAACCGACGGGCGGCGAACACTCGACGGGACTTGGACTGAGTATTGTCAAAAAAATGGTGGAAGCCATGAACGGGCGCGTCTGGTGCGAGTCGGAAGTGGGTAAAGGCGCGGCGTTTATTGTTGAACTGCCGCAAAGTGAAAATGTAGAGAATGTTCCGTAATAAGCACCAGCAAACAGAATACTCACGAGCAAGAGAAAATGGTTCTGCTCCATAGGCTAACCCCCTACCAGTGACAGCGCGACACAACAAATAACCAACGTGGAGCCCAGAACCCACACAAAAAAAACGGGGCGACCTTCCGAAAAGCCAGATGAGTAGGAAACTATTGAAGGATACCGACATGAGTTATAGAGTAAATATTATTAACGAGACACCTGATGATAATCAAACTTTTCGTGTTACAATGACGAAAGGAAATTGTAATCCACTCGAAGGCAAAATACCGGCGGCAGTAGGTGGCAGGAGTGGCATGGTAACTTTGACCGTGGACGACGGCGGAACGGGTACAGTAACTTTTTCATATGGAAATGTGGAGGTGCCCTTACAAGAGAATATGACTTCACAAAATTACACGGAACAAACCCTTCGGGTTAACCCTAAACAAGAAGGGGTGAGAGATACGGGCGATAACATTAAAGTTACACGCCCTTGATAAAGTTCTAGTTGTAGTCCACCTCGCAGGTGGACTACAACTAGATTGGGGGTAAAACTGACTGCTCAAAGAATTTATGTTGTTTGGTGATGGCAGCCAGACTATTTTAGGCGATACAGTTTTGAATAATCCAATTCCTCAAAAACGCCATGAAATCTTGTGCCTTACTCCTTTTCTTAGGTGTGTGGCTCTTTTGTATCCCATTGTGCGCACAAACGGGTAACCAAACCGCCGTAGCGGACTCGCTGCGGCGTGTGATAGCAACGGCGAAGCACGACACGACGCGAGTGAACGCAATGATAGAACTGTCGTGGCTGTGCTGGGATGTGTCGCGCTTTGATTCGTCACTCGTGTATGCACAACAGGCGCAGAAGTTCGCGGAGCGGAGCGGGTTTCGCAAAGGCATTGCCGATGCCCACAGCAACATTGCCAATGTGTATTGGTTCTGGGGAAAATACGCCGATGCTTTAGATAATTATACCCAATCGCTCCGCATACGAGAAGCACTTGGCAATAAACCCGCCATAGCCAGCACACTGAACAATATCGCCAATGTGTACTCTCGCCAAGGCAAAAACGCTGAGGCATTGGAGCATTATACCAAATCGCTCAAGGTACATGAAGAAATGGGCAATATAGTGCAAATGGCACACTTGCTGTACAATATTGGAGTTGTCTATAATCAACAAGACAAATACAGCCAGGCATTAGAGAATTACACCAAAGCACTCCGCATCTACGAAGAGCGCAACGACAAGGAGGACATTGCCAATTCCCTGAACAACATCGGAAATGTGTACAACCGACAAGGCAGATACAGCGAAGCATTAGAGGTTCATTTCAAATCACTCAGGATACGAGAAGCACTCGGCAATAAAGCATCTATTGCCTATTCTCTGAATAACATTGGGAATGTATATACTGAGCAAGGCAAAAACAGTGAGGCATTGGAGTTTTGTATCAAATCGCTGCAAATTCAAGAAGTTCTCGGCAATAAAGAGGAGATTGCTTCCTCGTTGACTTTTATTGGTGATATATATCGTTCACAGGGCAGATACAGCGAGGCATTGGAGCATTATACCAAAGCACTGCGGATACGAGAAGCACTCGGCAATAAAGCAGTCATTGCCCGCTCTCTAAGTGAAATTGGCAACACTTATCGCTTACAGGGTAAATACAATGAGGCATTGGAAGTTCAATTCAGGTCATTGCGAATACAAGAAGCACTAAATAACAGATTGGGCATAAGCGTTGCGCTCAATGAAATAGGGCAAATCTATCGCTTGCAAGGCAAGTTCGACGACGCGCTTTCCTACTCGCTCCGTGCGCTCAGGCTTGCCGACTCCGTTGGGGTCAGAGAGCGAAAGAAAGAGGCACTGGAAGCCCTCTCCATCTGCTACGACTCGCTGGGGCAGCACAAAAAAGCATTAGACTACCACCGCCAATATGTCGCGCTCAAAGACTCCCTCGTCAATGCCGAAAGCCTTGAAAAGACCGCCAAGCTGAGTGAAGGCTACGAAGCCGAAAAACGCGAACAGCAAATTGCGCTTCTCAGCAAAGAAAAATCACTGCAAGAAAGCGAACTGGCGCGAGCAGCAACCGAGCAGAAAGCACAAGTGCAGTCCATTCTGCTGTTACGCAACGAAAAGCAAGTCCAAGAACTCACTTTGCAACAGCAAGAAGCCGCCCTCACCGAAGCACACCTCCGCGAAGAGAGCAATCGTGAGGCTCTCACACTCACCACCGCCCAAAGCGAACTTCAAAAAGCCGAACTCGCCCGGCGCACCGCCGAACTTGCCCGCCGAAACGCCGTCCAGTGGTCGCTGGCGGCGATATTGGCTGCCGTCGTGGCAGGCGCTCTTTGGCTGGGAGCATTGTACCGCCAGAAGAACGCCGCCAACAGAGCAATTTTGCAGCAACAAGCGCTCTTGGAAGACCAAGCCGTGGAAATTCAACAAGCGAATATGGAGTTGCATCGGCAAAACGAGGAACTGATGACGCTCGACAGCGAAAAGAACGAACTTATGGGCATCGTCGCTCACGACCTGAAGAATCCTATCGGTGCGGTGCGGAGCTATGCCGAACTCATCGAAAACAAAATCCTCACCGGCGGCGAAGTATTGTCGGCTTCCGGTCATATCGTCCAGGTCAGCGAACGAATGCTGGAGCTGGTGAAAAACCTCTTGGACATGAACCACTTGGAATCGGGCGGTTTGCAGCTTACTATGGTCAGTTTCGATATCGAGTCGTTGGTGGAAGCCTCCATCTATCAATACCGTGTACCTGCCGACGCAAAAAATATCACGCTCCACTTCAGCAATGAAGCCAACGGTGAAAGCATCGTCTCCGCCGACGAGCAAGCAACCATGCAGATTTTAGACAATCTGGTTTCCAATGCCGTGAAGTATTCGCCGCATGGAAAAAATATCTTTGTGCGTCTGAAATCAAGCAACAAAAAGGTGCGTGTGGAAATTCAAGACGAAGGACCCGGTATTTCGCCCGACGATATGAAAAAACTCTTCGGCAAATTCGCTCGTCTTTCCGCACAACCAACAGGCGGCGAACACAGTACAGGTCTGGGCTTGAGCATTGTCAAAAAAATGGTGGAAGCGATGAACGGTTATGTCTGGTGCGAATCCGAAGTAGGCAAAGGCGCAACATTTATTGTAGAATTGCCGACTGCTCCGTAATTTCCGCCAAACGTAACCTATCACCTATTCTGTCTTGGAGGGCAAGATGACTTTGCGGTACTTTGTTCAACGATGTGGCTTGCTGTTGTTTGGCTTACTGTTGTTGTGCCTTGTCATGTTCTGTCCGACCGATGTGCCGTCGCAAAATATAGCCTCGGATTCCAAGAGCACTGAGCCCTTTTCTGTACCGAAACGCTTCATGCACTCGGTCTGGCAAACGGATGAAGGCTTGCCGCATCACTCTGTGCTTACACTTCAGCAAACAAGTGATGGATATTTGTGGATTGGGACGCACGAGGGCTTGGCGCGTTTTGATGGTCTCCGCTTTACAATCTTCAATAATCGTAATACACCTGCTATTCTTGAAAATTCCATTAGTAGAGTTTGGGAAGATTCCAAGGGGCGTTTGTGGGGAAACTCTATCGAACATCATTTTTTTTATTGCGACAATGGTGTTTTTCACGATGTCAAATTTGATGCTGCTCCCGCCGGACAACGGTGGTACATGGGCTTTATGGATAGAGCCGATACGCTCTGGGCAACCTCACCAAGTGGGTTATATGCCTATGCCAATGGAATATCGAAGAAAATTGAGTGTCCGGCAGATTTTGCGCAAGACAGTATCATGGCGATTGCTCAAGATTCATCGGGGCGTGTTTGGCTTGGAGGCAAGCATACTTTGGCAGTCTATTCGCAAGGAATGGTGCGCTCTGTGCCGTTGCCCGATGGTTTGGACAACGTACCTATGTACTCGATGATTGTTGGGCGTGATTCGACGCTCTGGATTACGTGCGGGAAAAGTATCGCTTCGCTGCGTGGCGAGACGTGGACGGTCTATGCCTTCGGGCGCAAGACCTATTCCGCGGGTGTGCAGCAATTTCCCGCCGAACCCCGCAGATTTTTACTTGCCGATTCTAAAGGGCGGGTGTGGCTCAGAACCTTAGCGGGTTTGTATTATGTGCAGCGGGAAGGCGGCAATGACGTTTGGCATCCGCTCACGACAGCAGAAGGGCTGTTAGAAACGGATGCTTTTATCATGCAGGAAGAGGCAAACGGCGCAATTTGGATTGGGCTTCATAATAGCGGGGTACAGGTTTGGCAGAATGGTGCGTTGACGACGCTCACAGCAGAAAACGGCAATTTGTCGCATAATGCCATTCGCTCTCTCTGGCTGGGGCGCGAAGGCGAATATTGGATTGGTACGAATAACGGTGGCTTAAACAGGCTTCGGCGCGGGTCGGTGGAAATGCTGGACACAGCGAGTGGTCTGGGCATGGACAAAGCCTTTGCCGTCATACAAAGCCGTGATGGTGCGCTCTGGGTGGCGACAGCGGGAGCCGGAGCGTATAAATTTGCCGACAAAACGGTCGAAGCAATTACGGAAAAACACGGGCTTGGGCAAAATATTGTTCGCTCGCTCTATGAAGACCGCGCGGGGCGAATGTGGTTTGGAACAAGCGGTGGCGGCGTGCAGTGCTTTGATGTGCAGCACAAACGCCTTTTGGAAAGTTTGAACGAGCGCAATGGTTTTTGTAACAACATCGTGTACAGTATGTATGAGGACAAGGCAGGCGGAATGTGGTTTGCCACCGAACGCGGACTTGCATATCGCCGCACAAAAGGCGACAACATCACAACATTCTCCACAGCAACCGGACTGACGTACAACCGCATACGGTGCTTCGCCGAAGATAGTGCCGGAGTGGTGTGGGTGGGTACGGGGTACGGGCTGAATGGTTTTGTGGATGGTAAATTGACGATGCGTTACACGGAGGCAAATGGTTTTGCGGGAAACAACCGTGTGTTTGCCATGCATGCCGATGCTGATACCGCTCTATGGCTGGGGACGTTCAATTCAGGATTGTTTCGTCTCAAGCATGGTGTTTTTACCCAGTTTACGCAAGCAAATGGGCTGTTTGATGACGTTGTGTATTCAATTGCCGAAGATGCTGAGGGGCAGTTATGGATGTCGTGCAATCGCGGTATTTACAAAGTGTCCAAGCAGCTTCTCAATGACCTTGCCGATAATGTCCAGCGCGGCAAAGCGATGGGGCGGATTACCTGCGAAGTGTTCACCAAAAACGATGGTTTGAATGATAACGAGTGCAATGGTGGTTCTACGCCGTCGGTCTGGGTGTTGCAAGACGGACGCTTGGCATTCCCAACCTTGGGAGGTGTTGCTTTGCTGCATCCCGACCGTATTCTGCGCAATACTCTTCCACCGAAGGTCATTATCGAAGAGGTTCTTGCCGACACCGTGCGTCTTTTGCCTGACGACAATGCTGGCAATGATGCTGTACGCGAAGTTGAATATGACAAGAATAATTTTGAATTCCGTTATACCGCCACGAGCTTGCTTGCTGCCGAGCGTGTTCGCTTCAAATTTATGCTCGAAGGGTACGATAAAGGCTGGATACACGCCGAAGGTCGCCGAGTGGCGTATTATACAAACTTGCCTTCGGGCAACTATCGTTTTCGTGTGCAAGCCTGCAATAATGATGGCGTTTGGAATGAGCAAGGTGCGGCATACGCATTTCGGATTGCCGTACCGTGGTGGGCTTCGTGGTGGGCGTGGGGCGTGTACACGGTGAGTGTGGGGTCGTTGGGATTTGTGCTTTTGCGCTACCGCGACCGTCGGCAGCGCGTAAAAATTCTCGCCGTGCAGCGCGAACGCGAGGCGGAAATTGTGCGCCGGAAAAATGAGGAATTGGAACGCGCAAATCAGGAATTACGAATGCTGAACGATGAAAAAAACGAGTTCTTGGGCATTGCCGCGCACGATTTGAAAAATCCGATTGCCGCCATCACGAGTTTTGCAGAACTCCTTTTAAGCCAAGAGCCTTCCGTTTCCGAAGATAATAAGCAGATGTATCTCAAGACAATTATGTTGACATCGGAACGGATGTTCGACATAATTACCAATCTTCTGGATATTAATGCGATTGAGCGCGGTACTATTGCCTTACATCCAACGAACATACAGATTACGCCCGTCATTACTTCGCTTGTTGAGATGTATTGTCCCCGCGCTGAACAAAAGAACATTACGCTGCATACAGAAATTTTTTCTTCACCCGATACAACGGCGTATGTGGACGAACGGGCATTGGTGCAAATTTTAGACAATCTTATTTCCAATGCCATTAAATACTCGCCATTGGGGAAAAACGTGGTTGTCAGGATAAAAGATAAAGGTGGTGATGTGACGCACGGAACAGAGAGAACCAAGGGTGACGAGCCTTCCTTGTTTCTTCTTCGTCCTTCGTCGTTTGTGCGAATAGAAGTGCAGGACGAGGGCGAAGGCATTTCTCCCGACGATATGACAAAACTGTTCGGAAAATTTGCGCGATTATCCGTGCGCCCCACTGGTGGCGAACACAGCACCGGATTGGGACTCAGCATTGTCAAAAAAATGGTCGAAGCGATGAACGGTTATGTCTGGTGCGAATCCGAAGTAGGCAAAGGTGCGACGTTTATCGTGGAATTACCGAAAGCGTGAGGTAGTTGCGGCTTTCTGTGGCAGCATACCCATCGTGTGAGCGCTCAACGTATGCTGGGAGGTTGCTGATTCTTCGATGCGGAACTGCTCGACTGCTTGTTCCAATTCCCTCATCCCAAGCTCTAGCTGCCGAATGTGTTCCATACTGCCGCGCATTGCCGTTGAGGTATCATTGGCAACTCTTTGAATATCTTCGACGTTTCGCGTGATTTCGGTAATAGTTGTGGCTTGTTGCTGCCCGTCCGCCGCCACATTCTCAATAATACCCGCTACTCGCTGTGCTTGCTGAATAATTCTATCAAGGCTTTTTGTGGTGCGCTCTGCTGAGGTTTTGCCGCGTTCCACATCCTTTGCTCCGTGCGTCAGTTCTTTCACCGCATCGCCGGTTTGGTGCTGTATGTTTTTGATAGTGGAAGCAATTTCTTTCGTGGCTTTTTGCGTACGCTCCGCCAATTTGCGCACTTCATCGGCAACGACCGCAAAACCTCGCCCCTGATCTCCCGCTCGCGCCGCTTCAATCGCTGCGTTCAGCGCAAGCAGATTCGTCTGGTCTGCAATTTCCTCAATAACCTGTGTGATTTCGCCAATTTGTTCACTGCTTTGGTGCAGAGCGCGAATGCTTGATACCGAGCGCGACATCATCTCGGCAATGCGCTCCACTGCATCCAGCGTTTCGGTCATGCTCGTACCGCTCTGCTTGGCTTCTTGTTCCGTCAGACGTGCTTCTTTCGATGCTTCGATAGCTTGGTCGGAGTTGCTTTCTATCATGGAAGATATTTCCTCCATTGCGGCGGCAACACTGGTGGTCTGGTTGGACTGGCGCGACATCCCGTCGGCGACTTGTCCGGCTTGGTCGGAGAGCTGTTCGGCGGTGGTGGCTGTTTGCTCTATAATGGAATGAACCTGCTTCATAAGCGGACGCAATGCCGCGACTGCTTCATTAAAGCCCGCATATAAGCGGGCAATATTTGTATCCGTGTCTTGCCCGGAGCCATTGCTTGAGGCTTCCAGTGCTATGCGAACAGTCAGGTCGCCGCTTGCAAAGCGTTCCATTTCTGTCAGCATCGTCGTAATGCCGTGATTGAGGCGCTGATGTATTTCTTGGGTGGCATGAAGTAATTCCGATTCTTTTTCGCGGGCTTTTGTTTGCTCCTCTTTGAGAATCTCTACCTCTTCTACCCGATGCTGCATTGCCTGACGTGCTGCCTCAAGAAGCTCTTGGCTCTGCGAGCGAGCATTGTCGAGGAGTTGCATGAGCGTACTCACACCTAAAAGACAAGGCACTACCGCCGACATCACGTCGCCAATGCCGCCCCGCCACGGAAACACGACCTCAAATTGCATCGCCGCCACGACCATACTTATCACTGCTGCGAGGGAAAGTACTGCAAAGAGGATGCTTGCTTGCCTATGAATCATCAGCACCGCAAAAATTGGCGGAATGATAAGCGCTGAACAGCCCATGCGTGTTACTCCGCCATTGAGTGCGGTGAAGAAAACAAAATAACCAAACGCTGCCCAGCAAAGCAGCCATGCTGCCATGTCCAATGCTCGTTCTGTACGACTTCGCGCAATCACGATAGTCAAAACGCCGCTCAACGTAAAGAGTGCATTCATAAACGACATCAGCAAGCGCCCTTGCAGAAGCTCTATGGGCGTGAGAATAAAATCAATCACAATCACCACTAGGGCAACACCTGTTATCAACTTTGCGCGGCGGTATTGCTCAATATTACTTTGAGACACAAAAGGCGGCATCCAGCGTTCGATAAACGATTGTAGCAGAGACATAATGGCTGTCCTTTCGGGATGTGTAAAGGTTCGTGGGCGGCGTTTGAGAGCGAGGATTTTGTGGTTCTAAATGATTTTAGTTAGAAAACTCTCCTGTGAATACTGAAAACAACTCGCTGTCATACCGACGTATGTCGGTATCTATATCGAAAGAAAGTAGTAATCATACGTTCCCAATGGATGCCGACCTGCGTCGGCATGACAGAATTTTTCAACTAAAATCTTATAGAGCGAGGGTTTTGTTGTCCAACAGCTACGCAAAAATTGCGTCGAAGTTGCAGGTCAGCAATATAGTCATTTCCAGTGGTTTGCTTTATTTTTTGCACTATTCACCGCAAGAATATATCGAACGTCGGGGTAAAAAAAATGAGGTGTATTGTAGAGTTGCCAAGCAAAGTATAATGTCGTACATTTGCTTCTTGGAAAAGTAGGCTGAAGCTCTTGCAATAGCTCTCGCAACGGTTTCCAAGCAGTGGCAAGCACATTCATTCGCTGCACCTGATGTTGCTTTTCTAACGGATATATCTGTTGAATTTCCCTTTATGTTCTCTCGCAGTTTGTTTTTTGGGCTTTGTGTGGCTATCATTTTTCCTTGGATGCTTTGTGCACAACCTCAGCAACCATCAGGCTTAGATCCGTATAAAGACCTCACGCAGTATATTCACAAAGTCTGGCAAACTGAGCAAGGTTTGCCACAGAATTCCGCGTATGCACTCTGCCAAACCCGTGACGGATACTTGTGGATTGGCACTGCCGAAGGCTTGGCGCGGTACGACGGTGTGCGCTTTACGGTGTTCGATAAAACCACAACGCCAGCGCTAGCAAGCAACTGGATTTCCTCTTTGGCAGAAGGTAGCGATGGCAGGCTTTGGATAGGGACGCGCTTAGGGGTGGTTTGTCTCCACAAGGGCGTGTTTCAAAATTATTCTTCCAGAGGTATTCTCCCCGCCACTCTTGTTCGTTCGCTGCTGCTTGATAGCAAGGGCGGACTATGGGTGGGAACGAATGGAAGCGGGTTGCATTATCTTGCTGTCGGCGGCGTACAATCTGAAATATCTGCGACATCTACCACCACGCAAGACAGTATCGTCAAGGCTTCCATAAAGCGAGAGGGCTTGTCGGGCGGTGTGGTGCTGTCGCTTGTGCAAGCCACTGATGGCGCGATATGGATAGGCACACAAAGTAGTGGTTTGTATCGGTTGCAGAATGGCGTTGTTACTCGTTATGGCGTAGCCGAAGGTCTGCCGAATGTAGCAGTGCGTACCTTGCTTGCAGACCGCGATGGGCGTACTCTCTGGATTGGTGCATTTGATGGCTTGTATTGTCTGCAGAACGGCAAGGTCTCGCGCTATATTGGCAAAAATGCGTTTACGGGCAACAAGAGTATTCAATGTTTGCTGCAAGACCGCACAGGTACGCTCTGGATTGGGTCGTATGGTGGTGGTGTGCATCGTCTCCGCGACGGTGTGTTTGCTGAATTTACGACAGCGCAGGGCTTGTCGAACGACATCGTGCAGAGTCTTTTGCAAGACCGTGAGGGGAGCCTTTGGATAGGAACGTTTGGCGGTGGCTTGAACAGGTTCCACGATGGTGCATTCACGACCTACACTCCGAAGCAAGGGCTTTCTAATAAATTTGTCAACGCTGTGCTGCGTGACGAACGCGGCGTACTCTGGGCGGCGACGAATGGCGGTGGCGTGAGCCGCATGGAATCGGGCGTGTTCACCAAATATACCACGAAAGAAGGCTTGCTGAATGACGTGACGGCATCGCTGCTATCCCACAACGGCAACCTCTGGATTGGCACTGCCGGGGGCTTGAATCGCTTGCAGAACGGGCGGCTCACGCACTACACAATGCGCGAGGGGCTGTCGCATAATTCCGTCTGGACAATGCTTCACGACAGCGATACAAAAAATAGTGGAAGCGTGATTTGGTGCGGTACACAGAACGGCTTGAACCGTTTTCAAAACGGCACATTCACGCACTACACCACAAAAAATGGTTTGTCAAATAACGTCGTTCTTTGTCTCAGAAAAGACCGCAACATCAGCATCGGCGACAGTACGAGTGCGCTGTGGATTGGCACACAAGACGGTTTGAATAAACTGCACAATGGCAATGGCGTAATCACGCAATACACCACGCGGGACGGCTTGTCGAGTAATTTTATCTGGACAATGCTGCAAGAGGCAGACGGTACGCTCTGGCTGGGGACGAGTGCGGGACTGAATCGTTTCAAAAACGGCGTGTTCACTGCGTTCACAACGAAAAACGGGATGTTCGATGACCTTGCGTTTTCAATTCTGGAAGACGATTTGGGGTACTTCTGGATGTCGTGCAATAAAGGCGTGTACCGCGTTCGCAAGGCGGATTTGAACGATTTTGCCGATGGAAAACGCCCGCGAATTTCCTGCGAAGTCTTCGGAACTGCCGACGGCATGGCGAGTGCGGAGTGCAACGGTGGTTCTCCTTCGGCATGGAAGGATAGCAACGGCTGCCTGTGGTTTGCGACTATTGCAGGCGTGGCGATGGTCAATCCTCGTGCATTGCACATGAATCCCGTTCCGCCCACCGTGATTTTGGAGAGCATCAAAGCAGACAGTATGGAATTAAGCGTTCAATGGAATGACACACTGTCCGCAGAAAACGCACACTCGGCAATTATCATTCCACCACACACAGAAAAATTTGAATTTCGCTATACCGCCACCAGTCTTGTTGTGCCGGAGCGAGTGCGTTTCAAGTATATGCTCGAAGGCTACGATAAGGACTGGACGGATGCGGGAACGCGCCGAGTGGCATATTACAACAATCTCCCGCGCGGTCGTGAATACCGTTTCCGTGTGCAAGCCTGTAATAACAGCGATGTCTGGAGTAACGACGACGGTGGTGCGGAAGCAACTTTTTCGCTGAAATTATATTTTTACGAAACATGGTGGTTTTTGCTGGCGTACGCGGTAGTGCTCGTTGTCGTGCTTGCTTGGGCAGTGCGTTCGCGTCTCAGAATTCTTCAGAAGCGGGCAGGGATGCTTGAGAATGCGGTGCAAGATCGCACGCGCGAACTTGCTCAGACAAACGAAGAATTGTACGAAAAAAATCAGCAATTGGAAATGCTAAACATCGAAAAAAATGAATTACTCGGCATTGTCTCGCACGACTTAAAAAACCCTATTGGTGCGGTGCGGGGGCTTGCGGAGCTTTTGCAAAGTGGTTTCTTGAGCGAGGAACAAGCATCGGGAACAGTAGCGCAAATTATGGCTACATCTGACCGAATGTTGGATTTAGTGAAAAACTTATTAGACATCAATCGTCTGGAATCGGGCGGAATGCAATTTTGGTTTGTTGAATTTGATGTGGCGGCTATTGTCTCAGGTGGAATTGCCATACATGAGCAAGCGGCGGCGGCAAAAGACATCACCTTACATTACAGCAATGAAGCCTCCCGCAGCATTATCTTCGCCGACGAGCAAGCCGTCATGCAGGTCATGGACAATCTGCTATCGAATGCCGTTAAATACTCTCACCACGGAAAAGATATTTTTGTGCGACTCTTGAGCAATGAACGCGCCGTGCGTGTGGAGGTTCGGGACGAAGGCGAAGGAATTTCTGAGGCTGATATGACAAAGCTTTTTGGTAAATTTGCTCGTCTTTCCGCGCGTCCTACGGGCGGCGAGCACAGTACAGGTCTGGGCTTGAGCATCGTCAAAAAAATGGTTGAGGCGATGAACGGGCGTGTATGGTGCGAGTCGGAAGCCGGCAAAGGCGCAACATTTATTGTGGAGTTTCTCGTAATTTCGTAGCTTTTCTTTTCTTGTTGTTTGAAACATCCCGCAAAATCTCTGAGTTTTTTGAGGTATTATCCTAAAAATATTCATCAAATACGGAAATTAGATATTTATCGAAATGTCGGGTTACACCGAGCAAGAGCCTATTCCACATTACCAACGAATTTATTCTTGACGAGAAATCACATCATCGCCGTCCAAAGTTGATAGAATCTTCGGGGCGGCGGTAAATGTGGCTTGAAGCCTCCGTATGAAACACGCACTGTTTACCATCATTTGCCGAGATGATGCCGCATGGTCGCTTCTGCTCACTGTGCGGTGTTGTCGTGCATTTTTTGTAGGGTGCTTCAGTGTTGGTGGCGTTGCCCTTGCGAGCATAGGAGCTTTAGCGCAAACTCCGCAAGTCTTCGGGGAATCCTTCGGAGTGCAAGCGTCAACGCTTGATTCCTTGCACACAGCATGGCAGGGACGTATTGCTAAAAAGGCTTCGCCCGATAGTGCAGGCGTAATGCTGCTTGCGGCACTTGCCGAAGAATATACGCTGCGGAATCCCCAAAAAGCAGAGGCGTATGCCGGGCAGGCATCGTCGTTACTTGCGGCTTCACCGATGGCTTCTTCGCCTGCGCTCCGAGTATATTGCGCTGTGCGATTGGCGGCAGCTCTTTTAGCGCGTGGGCGCAACGTCGGGGCGGAAGCTGAACTGGACGGTGCTTTTCCTCTTGCTCAGAATCTCAGCGCTGCGATTACGGCTAACCCGATGCTTTCAAAGGCGAGACTGCTGGCAGAAATATATCTCTTACAAGCCTCCATTGCCTTTGACAAAGCAAAGCGTACCGATGCTCTTGCGCTGTACAAGCAGTCTCTTGCCGAAGCCGAGCGGAGTGGCGACGGGCTTCTTATTGTCAAGGCGCTTTGTGGTGCTGCGGGAGTGGAGTCATTTTTAGCGCGGTATGCCGAGTACAACGAGCATATTCGCCGTGCTTTAAGCTATGCGCAGAAACCCACACCCTATCAAGGTGCGGCATTGGCAAGAATTCGTCTCCTGCAAGCGCTCTTCAACACGCGGTTGAGTATTTTTAGTCCCGCCATAGAGTCCGTGCTGTCAGCTCTCAAGTTTTACGAGCAAGCCGGATGGCGTGTTTTGGAAGCAGAGGCGCTGAACGTCCTCCTATTTGCCTTGCGTTTGCAATTTGAGCGCACAGTCGAGCCGGGTGCTGAAGCACAGTTTGAGCGCTATTTGCAACGCGCTTTGCAGATGTTTCAGGAGTTCGATAACAAGCGCGGTTTGCTGATGGTGTACACGGAAACCGGATTAAAATTTGAAAATCAAAAACTCTATGACTCCGCATTGGTCTATGACGGCAAGCTTTTGTCTATTGCGCAAGAACTTGATAGCAAGTACGATATTATGGTCGGGACGACGAATGTTGGGATATTGCTCTGGCGCACGGGCAAGCCTGATTCAGCAATGGCGTTCTTGCAACGTGCATTGCGTCTTGCCGAAGAATCCCAATCGGTGCGTATGATGATTGTTCCATCGGTGCGGATTTCTTCGATTTTGCGCCAAGACAAGCGCCAGCCCTTATTAGCTCTCACATACGCGCAGCGTGGCTTCCACTTGGCAGATTCGCTGAAAAACACTTCTCGCAAGCAATATGCTCTCATCGAACTTGCGGCGGTGTATGATTCCTTGCGGCGCTACGACGATGCCTATCGTGCAATGCTGGAGGCATATTCGCTCCGCGACTCGGTGTACTCGAAAGAATCTTCCGATAAAGTAGCGCAGTTACAGATTGAATACCAGACCGAGCGCAAGGACAACGAAATTCTTCTGTTGCAAAAAAATCAAGAGTTGCAAGCCTTAGTGCTTGCACGGCAGCAGAGCGTTCAGTACTGGCTTTTGGGTACGCTTGCGGGTGTGCTGATAGTTGCTCTTTGGCTCTGGCGGCTCTATCGTCAAAAAGAACGTGCCAGCGCAAAAATTGCCAAGCAAAAAATCCTCCTAGAAGAGCAAACACAACTTATTCAGCGCAGTAATGATGAGCTATTCGTGCAAAACGAACAACTTTCCAGCCTGAACGCCGAAAAAACAGAAATCATGGGCATTGTGTCGCATGATTTGAAAAATCCTATTAGTGCCGTGAGAGGCTTTGCCGAACTCATAGAAAGTGGTATCTTAACCGAACAAGAAC
>JANYDO010000271.1 GCA_025363605.1 Candidatus Kapaibacterium sp. | reverse complement strand
CCGGAATGTGCTGTGAAGGCTTCGTTGGAAGCGGGAGCGATAGACCCTGAACGCTATGCAAGCTATCTTAATATTCTTGAAACACTACCCTGAGGAAGCATTAGAAGGTGAATAAAAAAAACAATGGGCAGAACCTATGGTTTCCCATAAATCCAGCCCATTGGGGTCTCCTATGCGATCTCGTTTCGTCTCCCCTGCGAGATAGTTCCTTGGTGTTGGATGAACGTGGTGGAGTCTTCGTGCTATTTTCTTAGAGTACTTATCAAATGAGATAAGTTGAATTAAACCTAATTCAGCTGGATTTGTCTGTTCGATTCATATATCTGAGAGTATCATGCTTGAGAGGAACAGAATTTTCTCACTAAAAATTCTTTATGCAGAATGAAGATAGTTGAGATAGTAGCTGAAGGATATAGGAAGGAGTTGATGTATCTACTCACCAGCTTTCTGAAATCAAATATACAAATTCTTTTTCATAATATTCAAGCAAATACTGAAAAATTTCTCGATTTTTCTCAAGTTATTTTTTCATAATAGCTTAAAGTGGAAAGAAGGGTGCTTCTAATGGTAATGTCATTTGCACCGTTGTACCTTTGCCCTGCTCACTTTGAATAATGAATTTGCCGGAATAGAGGTCAAGAATTTTGCGAACAAGTGCCAAACCAAGACCTACACCTTGCTGTTCATATTGCTGACGATCGAATTGCGTAAACGCCTCAATGCTGCGAATATGTTGCTTGGAAATACCTCGTCCTTTGTCCTGAACAATAATACTATAATACTCGGTTGTTTTTGATAAGACAACACGAATGGATGAGTCCGATGGCGAGAACTTAAATGCATTATTAAGCACTTCACGTACAATCATTTCGAGATAGTACGGCTTGATAGGTAGAATTCCATCACCAATATTATCTTCGATAAAAATGTCGTTACTCCGCCCGTTCCTTGTAGCTTCCTCCAGAGCAAATTCATGAATCGTATCGCCGGAATACATCGTAAGTTGCGAGTATAATTGTTTGCGGCGTACTGCATCTGCTTCTATAAGGGTAAGCTGTGCGTAATGATTGAACTGCTCAATAAGGCGGTAAAGGCGACGAACCGATGTATCTATTAACTCACTGCAGAGAAGAATTTCCTCCGTATTGAGCGGATCGAGATTCCGTTTAATAAGATCGGCGCACCCCATGATAGCAGTCATCGGTGTCCGTAACTCGTGAGGCATTGCATATGCAAGATTTTCTGTCAATTGCTTGATTTTATCGTGAACAGCCGACTGCATCATGGCGTGTTTACTCAACCGTGTCTTGATGGTTGTGACAAGCGAAGTTGGTGTAAAAGGCTTGGTAATGTAATCATCTGCGCCCAAGTTCATTGCGAAGCGAATGTCCTCAAAATCTGTCTTGGCTGACATAAAGAGGAACGGTATGAGCGCTGTGGCGGGATCTTTCCGAAGTTCATTCAGTAGAGTGTAGCCATCCATACCATCCATCATAATATCGGAGAGAATGACGTGTGGAAGATGCATCTGGGCAAGAGGTATGGCTTCAAGACCATTGAGTGCTTGTAACACAGTGTAGCCGTTTATCCGAAGACTCTCGGCGATGCTTTCCATGACAATAGCGTTATCTTCTACTATGAGAATTGTTTCCATAGAATCTTTATTATCTTTACCTGTGCGCAAAGCACCAAGCGGCATGAGGGTTGAAAAGCCCGATTGCGGTAAAACGCTTGACAATCCGAAAGGAAGCATATCTAAAAAATAAAATGTAGTGACGCTATGCTAAGGGTAATGAAGCATAGGTAATAATGCAATTTCGTGATTGTCGAGCCGTAGTACAAAACTCAAATAGCGTAAATAACCAAACATAAACGAGCAATTACGATACAAAATATCCATTCTTTGAGATTCTACCTAGCATTTTTCTCTTTCTTATTCATTGCTTGGAGGTAAAAATGCTTCTGTACAAAGAAGCAGCTTCTATTCTTCATTCAATTACGTTGTTCCTTGAGCCAGTAGTGAGCTTCTGCAACCGACGAAACACGCTGTATATTCATTCCTTGTACCTGACGCATCAGCACATCAAGAGAGAGTTTACCGATAAGCGTCTGAGGAGGAACAAGAGCTATGTTGCGGACACCAGCGGCTTGTAAACGTGGGAACCATTCATTGAGCGACCACTGCTCGTCTTCACTTGTCAGAAGAAGGAGATTGCTCATGTCGCCGATAATACTCACGCTGCCATGCTCTTTTGCCATATCAAGCGTACTGTTGAGTATATGACGGAGTTCGTTGCCAAGAGTTACACCATCCGATAAATAAGGACTCGAAACGTCTTTGTATGCCATTTGAACCGCTTGTGCGGTTGTGTTCCATTCAATCGTTGCAAAATCAGAGTCAATATATTTCATGATTGTCGGAAATGAAGGATAAAATGTCAGAACTACATCCAGCACATTCGTTGAAATTTTGCGCTGTTGGTGATGATACTTTTCAGTATAAACTTTCCCCGTTCCAAATATATGCCAAAAAGATTTTGAGCGTATTCGGTCAAAAAAAGTCTGTTATTACGACAGAAAGTATATGTTTTTCTCACTCCTCTCAGAAAAAGACTCTCATAAATGAGATGTTTATGCGTAAGAAATAATTGTTGTGATAGGTGAACAGGAGATAATTATTTGGAAAATAATCGCGTAGGACGAATGATGAGTCGTCTTTCTTGTTCCTGTGCCGCTGATGATAGAATAAACTGCTGCGTCAACCGATCTAGATCTTCTGCTTGCCTCAGTAGAACACCTATACTTTGTGCAATCGTCTGGATACCACGTGTTGATTCTTCTACGACGGATGAAATAGCAGACATACTCTGCGCCATTTGTGCACTGGTAGCCGATTCTTCCTCGCTTGATGCGGCTACTTGCGACATCACATCCGAAACCTTACTGGTTCGATTGAGAATTTGTGCCAGTGCATCGGATGTTTCCCTGACGAGTTTTTGTCCTTCGCTCACCAGACTACGCCCCGTGGTCATTGTGCTGACGACTTCCGTTGTATCACGCTGTATCGTTCCTATCATGGAGGAAATTTCTTTGGTTGCTTTTTGCGTGCGCTCGGCGAGTTTACGGACTTCATCGGCGACCACTGCAAATCCACGTCCCGAATCACCTGCCCGTGCCGCTTCAATGGCTGCATTGAGCGCCAAGAGATTAGTTTGATCAGCGATTTCATCTATCACAGATACAATTTCGCCGATTTTCTCGCTTGATGCACCCAAACGGGTGATTTTTTCTGCCGATTGCAAAACCACGCCGCCAAGTTTTTCAACGTTTTGAATCATATTCTGCATAATGCTTTCGCTCCGCGAGGCATCGTCATTTGCTTGCGATGCTTCGTGTGCGGCTACAGTAATACGGTGCGTACTTTCGCCAATAGTACGCGACATTTCCTCTACCGAGCCTGCTACTTGTAGCACCTCCGAACTCTGTGTTTTTAGCCCCGCGCTCATCTGTTCGGTCGTCGTGCTGATATGCTCGACCGAATCCAGTGTTTCTCGCACTGAACTCACTACTTGTTCCAACATCTGGCGTACGTTCTCCACGCTATTATTAAAACCATCAAAAACTAATTTGATTTCGTCGTCGCGCTCCGGCGTGAGACGCATGGTAAGATCCCCGGCGGCAAGGCTATTGGTAGCGCGCAGAATATGCTCCACATTGCTTGCTAAATACTCACGCTGGCGTTCCAAACGGCGCACATTCTCGGCTGCAATCTGCTCGTTTTCTACTTTAAGTGCCGCAAGCTGCTCGTAATCCGCCTTCGCTCGTGCGACGGAATCGTCACGGAGCGTGTGAATCTCTTCCAGTGTCCGATTTTTCTCCGTCTCGTAAAGACGAATAATAAAATAGCCCACGCTTACAATGCCAATGACCGAAACTAAACCCTTGGTGAACTGCTGCGCGAGCGTCATAGTTAAAAGTGTATTCGGATATTGCACCAACTCCAATCGTGCACCCAGAAAAATGAGAATGTTCCACACGATAAGCGTAATAACCCAGTTTCGCCCAGATTTCAAGCCATTGAAGAGCATTGCTACCATAGGAATTGTTCCAAACCAGTATTTGGAATAGCTGACAGGGCCACCCTCGAAAATAACAATAGTCGAAAAAGTCATCAACAGCATTACACACATAAAATTACCCGCAACTTTGAGCGACCCCGAAGCCCGTAGCACAAAGGGTACACACATTGAAAGCACAACGGAAATCGCCAGTGCGGCACCAGTAATCATCAGCTTCATGCTGATATACTGAAAGGTGTAATATATGGCAAAGGCATCGAAAATGAGCGAAATGCCGATAATCAGCCGTGCGCGACGGAACTCGTCGTGGCTGCCACGCAACGACTCAGGAATGAAGCGGAGTATAAAGTTTTTCATGACACGTCGGAAGAAGGGGATGAAACAAGGGATTCTTATTCGATTATTATTACTCTTCAGGCGGAATGCACACTGTATGCCAGTCCTGCTCACGCAAGTAGGTTTGCGCCAAGGCAAGAATATCATGTTCAGTCACGGATTCAATGGCAGCAACTTTTTCCTCCACGCTCTCAAAGCGCCCCAGATATAACTCACTTTTTGCCAAAAGCGTCATACGCCCTGATAAACTCTCCAAACCCATGATTAAACTTGATTTTAACTGCTCTTTGGCACGTCGTAATTCCACCTTGCTCACGGGCTTCTCCAGCAGTGAGCGAAGTTCTTTCGTGACCAAACCCGTAACTTTTTCCCGTTGTGCAGGCTCAAATCCCGCATAAACACTAAAGATAACACTTTGCCGAATTTCGCTCAGTGCCGAATAGATGCTGTATGATAAACCATGCTTTTCACGGACAATTTGATTTAAGCGAGAACTCATGCCGTCTCCGAGTATAATGCTGAGTGCCGAAAGCGTGTAATAATCACGGTCAGACATTTTCGGTATGAGTGCGCCAAGTGAAAGGTGCATCTGCTGGGTCGGCATAGCTTTTTCAAGGCTTCCGGCACTTGGGCGCTTGGGTGTAAGAATAGAACGAACGGGCTTCTCCGCAACATGGCTATCGGCAAAGAGCGCTTCCACACTTTGCACAAGAGCGTCATGGTGAATATTCCCCGAAGCTGCAATAATGATGCGGTCTGTGGTGTAATGCTTTGCGTGGAACGCGCTGATGTCGTCTTTGGTGATGGCACGCATTGTTTCGGCTGTTCCGCTTATCGGATGTGCGTAGGGATGCGCTTTTTTGCCTGAACCAAAGAGAAGCTCATCCAAATAATCATTCATCATCTCCTCCGGCTCGTCTTCCAGCGATTTCACTTCCTCAAGAATAATTCCCCGCTCTTTCTCCACATCGGCTTCACGGAAGACCGGATAGACGCACATATCGGCAAGAAGTTCCAAAGAGCGCTTCAAATGGGCATCCAATGCCCGTGCATAATAACACGTGTGGTCTTTCGTCGTAAAAGCATTGAGATAGCCGCCGACCGATTCCAGTTCATTGGCTATTTGCAGCGACGAGCGTTTACGCTTCGATGAGGACGTACCGCGAAAAACCAGATGCTCAATAAAATGCGTAATCCCATATTCATTGGGCGCTTCGTCACACGAGCCGACATCAATCCACGCGCCCAGTGCGAACGATTGCGCTGAAGGCAGCTGCTCGCTCACTACTCGAATCCCGCTTGGAAGCGTTGTTTTCTGAGGCGTATCAGCGCTCGGCGCATTTGCGCTTGTATTGCTGTTCGCGCCCTCGTTGCTCACGTTCTCGTGAGGTTGGGAACGTGGGATTCGTTTTGAGGCTGCGTTTGAACGATGTTTCATAGATGTTTTTTTCAAGGATAATCAAGAATGCAAGACCGCCAACATACAGAAAAATTACCGTTTATACCAACAATTCACGTTGAAGACTACCAATACACATTGCCCAAAGAGCGTATTGCGGTCTATCCGCTTGCAGAGCGCGATGCAAGCAAATTGCTCATTGCCGATATGCGAGCGCACACACCCGCAGAGCAGCAATTACGCCACTCCACATTTCGCCGACTTGCCGATGAAATTCCCCAGGGAGCGCTGCTTATAGCAAATGACAGTCGCGTCATCGCAGCACGAATCCTAATGCAGAAAATGACCGGCGGCAGCGCAGAAATACTCTGCTTGCAGCCCGTATCGCCTTCGACCGACCCGGCGCTCACGCTGCAAGCTACCAAGCGCTGTCAATGGCAGTGCATGATAGGTGGACGAAAAATCACCGTTGGCGATACGCTTACAACGAAGAGAGAATCAATCACGCTCACGGCAATGATTATTGCAAAAGATGGAACCGAAGCTCTGGTCGAATTTTCATGGCAACCCGAAGAATTGACATTTGCAGAAATGCTGGAACGCTTGGGGCATATACCGCTTCCGCCCTACATCAAGCGAGACGACGACGACACAGATAAAAAACGTTACCAAACCGTTTACGCCGCGCACGACGGTTCGGTAGCCGCGCCGACAGCCGGACTGCACTTCACAGAGCGCGTACTGGATGATTTGGCGAATAAGGATGTACTGAGGGCGCACGTAACCTTGCACGTCGGCGCAGGAACATTCAAGCCCATGAGTGGTACGGAAGCTCACGAACACACGATGCACGAAGAGCGCATTTTCGTCGGGCGTGAAGTGATTGCGCAGCTTGCGGGGCAATGTGAGCAGTACGAACGCAATGGCGAAGTACCAATTATAGCCGTCGGCACAACCTCAGCACGAACGCTGGAATCGCTCTACTGGTGGGGTGTACGGTTGCTCACCTCCGACGGTGATGCACGAAAGCGCGACGCGTTGGAAATTCGGCAATGGGATGCTTTTCGCTTGCATCATACCTTTGGCGAAAAACTACCGCCATCAAACGCTGCACTCAGGGCGGTTTTGGAATGGATGCACTCAAAACAAATAGACGTTCTTACGGGCGAAACGCAAATAATGATAGCTCCGGGCTATACGTTTGCTATTTGTCAGGGGCTTATCACTAATTTCCACCAGCCGGCAAGTACGCTCATGCTGCTCGTGGCAGCGTTTCTCACGGTGAGCGGCGACTCCAAATGGCGCATGGTCTATGATGCGGCTCTCACGAATAATTATCGCTTTCTCAGCTATGGCGATTCTTCATTGCTTTGGCGGGCGTGAGGAGGCTCTTTCAGGGCGCGGGTACGAAAATTATCAAAATGTCAAATTTTATTGCTCTATTTTATTGCGCTACCTAAAAAAAATGTATAGTTTTGCGCCATCCTTCCCACGCGGTTGATAACAGTATTTCCCGTTTTCCTCACCCGTTTTTCAGGAGTTTGTGGTATGATTTTCAAAAGTTCGTTTCCGTCCTTGGACTTGCCCGAAGTTCCTTTGCATGAATTTGTCGTTGCCAAAGCAGCGCAATTTCCCGATAAACCTGCACTCATAGACGGTCCTTCGGGACGGACTATCACCTACAAACAGCTTGCTGGCGGTATTCATTTGGTCGCGTCCAATTTTGTGAAGCGCGGTCTGAAAAAAGGTGACGTAGTTGCGATTTACAGCCCCAATATCCCTGAATATGCTCTTGCTTTTCACGGCGTTATCAAAGCAGGCGGCACGAATACGACCATCAATCCACTCTATACCGTGGACGAACTCACGCACCAAATCCAAGATGCGGGTGCGAAATTCCTGATTACCATTCCGCTCTTTTTGCCAAATGCTCTCGAAGCCGCCAAGCGAGCGAACTTGAAAGAAGTCTTCGTTATGGGCGAAGGTGAAGGTGCAACGCCGTTTGCCGCACTGTTGCAGGGCGACGGAGCGTTGCCGGAAATCCACTACGACGTGAAAAAAGATATTGTCGTTATGCCGTATTCAAGCGGCACGACGGGTTTGCCCAAAGGCGTGATGCTGACGCACTACAATCTCACGTCCAATGTTCTCCAATACTCCGATTTGGAACAGCTGAACGAAAACAGCATCATGCTTGCCGTGCTGCCGTTTTTCCATATTTACGCCATGACCGGCTTGCTTAATGGCGCACTTGCTGTCGGCGGAACAGTCGTTTCGGTGCCGCGTTTCGACCTTGAGCAGGTGCTGGGCGTGATTCAGCAATACAAAGT
>JANYDO010000269.1 GCA_025363605.1 Candidatus Kapaibacterium sp. | reverse complement strand
CATTACTGCACCGCTTACGCCCAGCGCCAGCGACGAAGCCATGCCGTTTTCGGCGTGTTCATTGACGATAAATGTGATGCTACTGTTTCTCGGCGGTGTGAGTTCCATATCACTTTGCTGCCGCACAACGACGATGATTTCTGCAAACGAGACGGAGGAGTAGATGTCAAGCGAGGTCTGGAGAAGTGTTGCACCGTTTGGAAGACTGAGGTGTACTTTTCTTGTGTGCTCGCCTGTGTGCGTACGCATACGGCGCGCGGCTCCGGCAGCCAAGAGAATAACGGTGAGAGGGTAAGCGTGTGCCATTGGAAAATGCTTAAACGTTTGAATTATTGCCGCGTCTAAATTGCAGTGCTACTAAATTGTTGTACTGCTATCTTGTTGTGCTGTTATTCAGCAACATACAACATTTTTCGCCCGTTTTTCGTACTCTGTCACGTAAAAACAAGCACAGAAAAATTCTGAAAAAATCCGTACTTTTGTAGTTCGATATTTGTGTTTCAAAAACCCACGTCTGTTCCACTAACCAAGAGTTATTCCATGTACACTCGGCTTATCCGCAACTTCTTTTATTCGACGGCATTTCTTTTGGCAGGATTGTGCGCCGTCCTGAGTGCTTCTTCTTCTGTCTATGCGGGAGAACTAAGCGTCAGCCCGTCAATGCCTCGCATTGGTGAGCGTGTTTCGTTTAGCTATAAACCGGATTCTGCATGGCGTACTGCTGAAAATATCTATGTCTTGGTTTACCGTTTTCGAGAAATATCCGGCGAACCCGTGGCTGATTATATAAAACTCACGCGGCGTGCTGATGGAATGTACGTTGGCGAGATGAGCGTCAAGCAAACAGATGTCTTCTGGATGATGAAGCTCTTCAATGGTACGCGCTATGACGATAACAATGGAAAATACTGGGATACACGTATCTCTGGCGACGGCACGAAGCCTTTGCAAGGTTCCATATTGCGGAATGCAATTACCTATTTGGGAGGTTTACCCGCCGAATGTAGTCGTTCTTCTGATTTCCCGAAGGCGCTTCAGTTTTTACGCGAAGAATTGCGGTTGTATCCTAATAATCTTGCTGCCAGAATTGCGGAAGTAGCATTGGCGTACGATGTGAAGGATATTCCCGAGGAAACCTATCGCCGTACTTTACAGAGCTACGTTGCCCAACCCTTCGATACCACACGCGAAAATGATACTCGCGCTGTCATGCGCGGGCTGAATGCCCTTGGTATGGCTAATCAAGCCAAAGTATTGGAAGATGCATATATCAAGCGCTTTCCAAAGAGTAAAATCGCAGAAGATAATGCTATGCAAATTATTCAAGTCCAAGTGGTACCGGACTGGTTTCTTGCACGTGCGGTAGATTTTGTGACGCGGTTTCGAGAATCGCCCACTGCTCCCATGATGCAGGGTGCAGCCGTGGCGACTTTCGCGCAGGTACGCCGCTTGAAAGATGCTGCCAAATGGCTCGATACGCTTCCTAATGTCTCGCCCTTAGCGTACAACGAACTCGCAAAGTATTGGTGCCGTACCGACACTAGTGAAGAGCGTGGGCTGCGCTATGCACAAAAAGCGCTCGAACTCGCAAAGCGCCAACCTTTGTACCAACGTCCGCTGCACGTTGCCGAAATAGAATGGAATATGAATACAACATCAACGCTGGGTGATGTCTATAATACGCTCAGTGCAATCTATGTAGAATTGAAACGACCGGATGATGCGCTCAACACCTTCACTAGTGCCATGGAAATCACGAAAGGCGAACTTCCTGCACCAGCTTTTTCGCAGGCAGCCGGAATACTTTTTGAGAAAAAACGATACGATGAGGCACTGGCGATTGCTGCGCAAGGTATTATCACGACCGGTGGCGATAATGTTTTGCTTCAGTGGCACAGAAAAGCAATGGATTCTGCTCGTGGAAAAAAAATGGATTCCACGCTCTACACAGCGGAACTTCAGCGATTGAAAGATTCCGCTTCGTCGCTGCTTTCCTATAAGCAATTCAAACAGCGTCTTGATCGCGAGTTGATAGATGGTTCCGTCTTTACGACCGACCACGAACCCGTTGCTTTGTCTTCATTCAAGGGCAAACCTACACTGATTATGTTTTGGTCGTCTTGGGCTGAACCCTGCTTGAAATCTATGCCTTTCGTGAATATCTTGCATAATAGATACGCCAAAGCAGGAGATTTCAATATCGTGGTGATAGATGCGTGGGAAGATAAGGGTAAAGACCAGTTTAGTCTAGTGCGAGACTATATGGCTCGTAATTCCTTCTTGAATTTCTCGATTTTAGTAGATGAAAATAATATCATGGCGCAGAAATACGGCGTTACCGGACTGCCCATGCGTTTTTATCTCGACAAAAACGGGCGAATCCAATACAAAGG
>JANYDO010000259.1 GCA_025363605.1 Candidatus Kapaibacterium sp. | reverse complement strand
TTTCTGTTCATCCGGCAATGACCGATGAAGAAACGGAATTTATCTTGAATGCTATTATTGAGCTTGCCGCCCACCATGAGGAATGGGGCAAAGACTATGTCTATGATGCACACCATAACGAATTTCGTCACACGACATGGCAGAGCAATGTGGAGAACACAGTCGCCGGATGGTTTCGACTGTGAGCAGTTCCTTGGCGGTAAAATACATTGCGGTATCATAGCGCAACCGAATCACGTCACTCCTTCGCTTTTGTGCTGCATGATACTTTCCACAATCATATTTCTGTGGAGCGTGAGCAGGATTTGGTAATTGGTGTGTTCCTGCTCGGTCGTCGGGAAGGAAAGGAAATCCGGCATATTGCCCACTGCTTCCGCCATGATGCGCTCTTGTTGCTCTGCCGATAGCGTTGCCAAATATTTTTCAACCGCAGCATTTCGTTTGGGGTCTATTGCGCCGGGAGTAACGTCGTCGAAGAGTGTTTGGAGAGGCTTGGTCTTGGTTTTGGGAGCAATGGTCGTATCAAAAAGGCGCTGCTGAATAATGAACTTCACGGCGATTACCTTGTGCCGTGCTTTTTGCTCGCGTACCAGAATAAAGTACGTCGGCTCGTGCAAATGAATATCTTGAATGGCTTTGCTGATGATGTTCGCGTTCAGTTTGAACCACGAATCGTAATTGCAATGAAAGAGCTTGTTCAGTTCTTCAATCGTAATAAACGGGCTTTCGGCATAGCCTCGTTTTTCGTCAAAACGCGACCGACAGAACTCCCAGAGTGCAAGCGCGTGCTTACTGGAGAATTTTGCTTGCACGGCAAGCGGTAACTTCGTGTACATTCCGATTTCATCGCTTTTCTGAATCGTGTTGTAGCGCTTGAGCATTTCATAGATAAACGGCGGATAGACCCACGAGACGATTTCGTGTTCTTTGTCGTACACGGCTTGGGCTAATAAATTTGCCACGACGCGCGTGGGATATTTTTTATCCTTCCCAAAGATATTTACCTCTATCGGCGGCAAATCGGCAATGGCTTTGATTTGCTCAAAAACGTCGGTGTTACTTTCAAAAAGTGATTGCCCTGCTTTTTCCCGTATGGTCTTAATATTCAGCGAATAGGTCTGTGAGTCATGGATATTTTGCCGGCTATGCTCCAATAGCACATTCAACACCTTGCGTTGGGCGAGGGTAAGAATATTTTCTATATCCACCAGTGAACTAGGTTTGATGATAATATCCATAGTCATTCTTTGAAGGTTACAATATCCACTAATGCAAACGCAATATTTACTGATGTAAACGAAAATCTCGAAAAAGTCCTTCCATATCCACTAATGCAAACGCAATATCCACTGATGCAAAGTTTGGGTTTCATACAATATCCGCTAATGCAAACACAATATTCACTAATGCAAACGCAATATCCGCTAATGCAAACGCAATATCCGCTAATGCAAACGCAATATCCGCTAATGCAAAAAATCACATCTTCTTATTTTTCATCATCTTAGCGTCGCAGTAAACTCTTAAATGTAATAAATAAAACTAAACTTTACAAATATTTAGCGCCGTAGCGAGAGCTTGTTGCGAGAGCTAGGAGGAACTGCTTCTAAGGAAACGTCTATTCTGTTATTCTTCAAGAGAATATGCTTCAAGAGATTATTTCTGTCGTATTCCCAGCAAATACACGAAGAAGACCACGACGACGATGGCATCGAATACAATGGCAATGCCCGCCTTACCGAGGTATTGGCTTCCAAAAATCACAACGAGGGAAATGAAAACCAGTTTACTGATGCCCGCCACCGCCAAAATAAAGGAACGGTTCATTGGGCGATAGGCTCCATAGATGAGCATTCCTCCAACCAGCGTAATGAGTGCGCCCCAATTCCGTACAATAATTTCTGTGAGTGCATGCGCCGGAAGGTCGTCGCCAAAAGTAGCCACCAAGGCAGCGTGCGGAGCGATGAGCGGGAAAATCATGGTGCACGTCAGTACACCGGAAACGAGCATAATCCATTTGATGTTGACAAAAATCCAGCTCATAATTTTTCCTTCTGATACGTCGTGGAAGAAAGAGATGCCGCGTAGGGGTGCGGACGAAAAAAACCAAAGTACGAAATAATCTTCTGGTAGGAAAAGATATCACCTTTAATGTGAAAAGCACTGCCCTGCTTTTATGGATGCCCCCTGTCCATTACACAAAACTTCTTGCACACTCTAACTTCAGTTATTCCCTTTCGGGTAAGATTATCGCAAAATAGTGTATCTTGCATATATGAAACATATTCGCTCCAAATTTCTGGCTCGTGGCTTTGATGCCCAAGAATATCAACGCTACATTCATCGGCATCAGGATGAAGCTACCCG
>JANYDO010000256.1 GCA_025363605.1 Candidatus Kapaibacterium sp. | reverse complement strand
GGTAGCTTGCGCCCTGCTCGAATAAAATAGGCTTGTATCTCTTCACGAAGCGCAGGGCTGGTAACGCGCCAAAACGGATACGTGGCTATCGTTGGCGGACAGTCCGCACAAAGTGCAGGAGCGCGAAGTGCAGAGTCAAGCATCGGAGCAGGTTTTTCTTCTCTCATCAACTCCTCTTTTTTCTGTTGTAGTGACTGTGCTGTCACATTTGCAGAATCATTGGAACCAAATTGATACGGAATATTGATATTCACGACGCATGATGATGAAGATGCAGCAGACGCGCCTGCTTTACGGTTTACAATCTTCGCGCCCGCTTTGATAGCAATCGTTCCCCGCAGTATGCGCGATTGGTGAGCGGGCGGAGTCGGTAGATCTTTTACTTGAATTATGATAGGAAATTGCCCCGTAGAAGCATCAAAACTTCCCTGCACGATACCAAAACTGGTCGCCGTAGCCATCCATGCAGAAGTTGGGTCGGGTGTATCGCCATTGTAAATTCTGAGCTGCGTATCAGAAGAATTGTAGTTAATCTCAGCATCACCGAGCGGCTCAATATCTGACAATGTTGCCTTGATATTTTTGCTTGCATTGGGGTCACTGTTATCCGCATCCAGTGGAAATTCATAATCAACACTAATACCCTTAATAGCAATCTGGAAGCCGTTTGGCTGCGTAGGTGTGCTCATTTTCATCTCTGCCACAGGATTGCAAGAAATCTCCGGCGGTATTTGCTCTGGAGTAACGTCCTTCGCAAAGATTAGTACACGCTCGCCCGTGGGTGGGTATATCCACACGATAGACATTTTTACTTTTTTTGCTGAAGCCGTTACGTACGGACCAACCCAATCATTGGAATATGGGTTGTTCAGGTTCGGTTTTTCATTCCCGACTTGATAATCAATTTTGAATTGTTGCAAAGGAAGTTCAGCCTCTTCAAGGAGTTTGCTCCGAATGGAAAGCCGCTTTCCGTAGAACAAATTCAATCCTGCGAGCATTTTCATACTTCTGGGCGATAATGTTGTTGGCAACACTTTCCATAGTGCTTTTACAGTTTTTCCGCCAGAAGCTAGACTGATGGTGTATGCACCTTCGGAAACAGGCTTGGCAAAGGTAAGAATTCCTTTTCCATCATTGAATGTAAGGCTATACTGACCTTCGAGACTTGGTTCAATTTTTACAGTAGGCTTTTTGTCTGCAACGAAAGGTATCACTGTTTTCGACAGCTTGTCGAAGGTGATTATTTTCTCGTCAATACTGACAATTTGTGCGAGCGACGTTGAGAATGCAATCCAGAAAATTGCAAGTACTAATGCCGAAAAGCGTTTCATAAAGGTATTCCCAAAAAGTGAAGAAAATATACTCAGGACACGATATTTTTTTAATGGTGTGCCTGAAAAAGCAAGATGACATTGACGAGAAGGTAAATACTACTGATTGTCCAAAAACTCATACGGTCAAGTTGCCGTGAGCGCTGTTCCTTTCCTTGTTGCATCCAAAGAAGGGAAATTGTCGAGACGAAAACAGTGAGAAAAAGACATAAGAACGTTACCGCATGGATATTATCGGCAAGCGTTAAACTGTTATTGACCTTCACAGAGGATTCTATAACATACTTGTTTGCTACCACCGCAAACAAAGCGCCGACAGACAAACCGAAGCGTGGATCAACTGACTTGGGATTAATCCAAAAAACCAACATCGAAATCAGAAAGGGAATGTAAGCACCGGCAAATAATTTGTAGAATATTGCCCATGAACCTTTACGATGGATAGTCAGTGTGAAAGCACAGTTTGAGTACGCAAATCCGTTCGGCGAGGTTGGGTCGCCGAAATTGGTAGCATATTCGGCATTACTGGTCTGGACGTGCATAGATTCGATTGCCCAGTCATTGAGCATGATATTGCGGCTGAATCCTGAATTGGCGGTATCAGCAATGAAGACAAGACGCGAAGTATCGTCGGTTGCTTCAATGTTAATCACTAATGTATGCTGGTAGTCGAAAGGGTAATTCTTGAGATCCCATTCCCTTTTTGGTAGTGGTCAAATGATACATGATTGATTATAGGCAAAGACGAACATTTTTGTTACCATATGATGCCAAGAGTCTTTTTTGGAGAAAGAAAGTGTTTCACGGACATATCGCCCGTTGCGCTGACGCAAAGTGTTGTTCCAGCGCTCGATATGGGCGGTTTCTCCTGTTTCTTTGCCTACTTGCTCGTGGGTGTTGGTATCGAATACCGTTGCATATGCCTGCCAAAAATCACTAAAACTTTGGCAGCGTTTGTATGATTCCGGTATTTTGTTCCACAAACGGCGACAACTCTTGGCGCTTCGGTCGCCAATGACGAAAGCAACAATCTGTTTTGTCCGGCGACAAAGCGCTGTCCACGTCCAGCGCTTATTCTTCCGGCGATAGACAAACGACCAAACTTCATCCAGTTCCAGAACATCATCCGCCTGAGCCGGAAGAAGACTCTGAGCTAACGGTGGAAGAGAATGAACTTTTTTTTATCCATGCTGAAACTGTTGGTCGAGAAATGCCCAATGCCCGCTCAACACCACGCAAACTGCTCCGTTCCTGATAGACCCGCAGAGCTTCCTCGCGCTCCTCGGCGCTATAGCCTAATTCTTTCGGATTGAGAACCCGACAGCAGCGACAGTCTTTGCAAAGATATTGTTGATTACCGTAGCGATTGCGACCATTCCGTACGATATTGCTGCTACCACATTTGGTACAGCTATAAGTATGTGTTTCCGTTATCATGGTAACTTCTCCAATGTTTATGAGCAAACAACATTTCTACTAATATAGAAAATCATGTACTTTGTTGCCACTACCTAGTTTCTTTTTCAAATGGGTAGGAATTGTGCTGAGTTTGATTGTATTTGCTATACCGATGGATGCTCAAATGCAACAACAAGAACGCAGAGTCCGTTTTCTGGACTCTGTGCTGGGGAAATACTACGAAATGCCGTTATCAATTCCAC